>CAILJO010000031.1 GCA_903834635.1 uncultured Micrococcales bacterium
CGACGAGTGCAGCGAGTGCTAGCAGGCGGGTTTCTACGGGCATGGTTCAAGGTTAGGTTGAACATCAAAGCCAAGTCGGAGTGTTACGCAATCTTGCAACGCCAAGCCCCGATAGCATTGTCTGCGTGTCAGAAATCAAATTCCGCAGCGACGTAACCGTCGAGCTCGTTCGTTCGAACGCCAAAGATTCCGACGTGCTTTTCGCTGCACGTGTGTCAACCCAGGGTGAGCAAACCCTCGAATCGGCTTCGGCCGGCACCGAGGCATCCGAGCGCGACAAGGGTCTGATCAACTACCTCATGCGCGACCGTCACGGTTCACCTTTCGAGCACAACTCGATGACTTTCTATGTTCAGGCTCCAATCTTCGTGTTCCGCGAGTTTATGCGTCACCGCATCGCTTCGTACAACGAAGAATCAGGCCGTTACAAGGAGCTCAGCCCGGTGTTCTATGTGCCAGGACCAGATCGCAACCTTGTTCAGATCGGCAAGACCGGTCACTACGAGTTCATCCCAGGTTCGGCCGAGCAGGTCGCACTTGTCGAGCAGGAGGCTCGCACCACCTCGCAGCAGGCCTACGAGTCTTACAAGCGCATGCTCGAGGCCGGTGTCGCCCGTGAGGTTGCCCGCATCGTTCTTCCGTTGAACATCTACTCGAGCATGTACGTCACTATGAACTCGCGCGCGCTTATGAACTTCTTGAGCCTGCGCACCAGCCGCGAAGGCACTCACTTTCCGTCATTCCCTCAGCGCGAAAT
This sequence comes from uncultured Micrococcales bacterium, assembly GCA_903834635.1. GTDB lineage: Bacteria > Actinomycetota > Actinomycetes > Actinomycetales > Microbacteriaceae > Rhodoluna. Next base: position 758 of record CAILJO010000031.1, read on the forward strand.
CGAAATGTGCGCCGAGAAGATGGAAGACGCCTGGGCTGAACTCATGCCTTACACCTACGAAGCGTTCAACAAGAATGGGCGCGTAGCCCCGTAATCAACCACACCGATGGCGGCGCCGACCTCACGGTCTGTGCCGCTTTCGCTTTTTCGCCTGACCGCAACCACTGCTCAACCGATAGTCTTGTACCTATGTCGCAACACAAAGATATCTTCGGCCAGGTGCTGGTCGCCCTTGTCACGCCCATGAACGCAGAGGGCGAAGTTGACTGGGCTGCAACCGAAAAGCACATTGACTATGTCATTTCGAATGGCGCCGACGGCGTTGTTGTGACCGGTACCACGGGTGAAACATCCACGTTGACCGACAAAGAGAAGCTAAAGCTAGTCGAGGTTGGCAAGTCTGTTGCCAACGGTCGCGCCAAAATCATCACCGGTGGTGGCTCAAACGAGACCGCCCACGCCATGGAGCTTTACAAGGCTTCAGAAAAGGCCGGCGCTGACGGTGTTATGATCGTCACGCCTTACTACAACAAGCCAACTCAGGCAGGTGTGCTTACGCACTTTCGTCTGATTGCCGATGCCACCGACCTTCCCGTCATCTTGTATGACATTCCTGGCCGTGCCGGTATTCCGATTGCCTACGAAACCATTTTGCGCGCCGCAAAGCACCCGAACATCGTTGCCATCAAAGATGCCAAGGGCGACTTCGCTCAGGCCTCGCGTGTAATGACCGAAACCGACCTGCTCTATTTCTCAGGTGACGATAGCAACGTGCTCCCTCACATTTCGATCGGTGCCACTGGTCTGATTGGTGTGACCGCTAACATCGCACCTGCTGCCTATCGCGAAATGGTTGATGCAACCAACCGCAACGACTTTCACCATGCCCTCAGCGTTCACAACTCGCTCGAGCCTTTGGTTCGTGCCGCGATGAACCACGTGCCGGGCACAGTTGCTTCAAAATACATCTTGCACGGCTTGGGTCTGATTGGCAGCCCACGTGTGCGCCTTCCGCTCGTTGGCCCCGAAGAATCAGAGGCAGCGCGCATCGAGGCCGACATTGACCAAGTGAAATCGATCACTGGTCTCTCATTCGAAAACTTCCGCCCAGACCGAAACGCAGCCGCCGGTGGCGCGCTGCCAAAGGTGGCCGGCACCACACGATAGAAAAGGAACCAAATGGTTCAAACTCTCCCAGCACCTTCGGCCCTAAGGCCCGGAGTACTGCGAGTGATTCCGCTCGGCGGAATCGGCGAAATCGGTCGAAACATGACCTGTTTCGAAATCGACGGCAAAATCCTCATCGTTGACATCGGTGTTCTCTTTCCAGAGGAGAACCAGCCGGGCGTCGACGTCATCCTGCCTGATTTTGGCTACCTGCGCGATCGCCTTGACGATATCATCGGCATCGTGCTCACGCACGGTCACGAAGACCATATCGGGGGAGTGCCTTACTTTCTAAAGCTCAAGCAAGACATTCCGCTGCTCGGTTCTGCGCTGACGCTCGCTTTCGTTGAAGCCAAGCTCAAAGAGCACCGCATTCAGCCATACACGATGGTTGTTGCCGAGGGTCAACGCGAAAAACTCGCCGGTTTCGATCTTGAGTTCGTCGCTGTCAACCACTCCATCCCCGATGCCCTTGCGGTCATCATCCGCACCGCAGGCGGTAGTGTCTTGCACACCGGTGACTTCAAGATGGACCAGTTGCCATTGGATGGCCGCCTAACCGACCTGCGCGGCTTTGCCAAAATCGGTGAAGAAGGCCTCGACCTGTTCATGTGTGACAGCACCAACGCAGATGTGCCAGGTTTCACTCCACTCGAAAAGGACATTGGCCCGGTAATCGAGTCGGTCATCGCGAGGTCTAAGGGCAAGGTTGTCGTTGCTTCGTTCTCGTCGCACGTTCACCGTGTTCAGCAAGTTATCGATGCCGCAATCGCCAATAACCGCAAGGTAGTTCTGGTTGGACGTTCGATGGTTCGCAACATGCAGATTGCCCTCGAAATGGGCTATCTCAAGGCACCGGTTGACGTTTTTGTCGACCTTGCCAAAGCAGACAGCATTCCCGAGAACCAGGTTGTCTACATGTGCACCGGTTCACAGGGTGAACCAATGGCCGTGCTGGCCCGCATGGTGAACCTCGACCACCAGATTTCGGTCTGCGAGGGCGACACCGTCATCCTGGCGTCGTCTTTGATTCCGGGCAATGAGAACGCGGTCTATCGCGTAATCGACGGACTCACCAAGCTCGGCGCCAACGTTGTGCACAAGGGCAACGCCAAGGTGCACGTTTCGGGCCACGCGGCCGCAGGGGAGTTGCTGTATTGCTACAACATCCTGAAGCCCAAGAACGTTTTTCCGGTGCACGGTGAATACCGACACCTGATCGCCAATGGCAAGTTAGCTGAGCAGACTGGTGTGCCTCACGAGCGCGTCCTGATTGCTGAAGACGGATGGGTGATTGACCTCAAAGATGGCATCGCCGAAATCGTCGGCGCGGTCGAATGTGGGCTGCTGTTCGTTGATGGCAAAACTGTCGGAAAAATCACCGAGGATGACCTTCAGGATCGTCGAGTCTTGGCTCAAGAGGGCTTCATTTCGATCTTCTGCGTCATCGATGCAGCCGACGGCCGAGTAAAGGTTGGCCCAGAGATTCGAGCCCGCGCCTTTGCCGAAGAAGACCACGTTTTCGACGACGTCAAGCCGCTTATCTCGAAGGCGCTCGCCGAAGCGGCTGGAGAAGGCGTTCGCGACCCATATGCTCTGCAGCAGGTTATTCGCCGAACCATCGGAACTTGGGTCAACCGAGCTCACCGACGTCGCCCGATGATCATTCCAGTAGTGATTGCCGAGTAGCCTGCCAAAAAGGCTGTTAGCAAACCCGCCGTGCCTAACCCAAGTTGTCGCAGGGCGCTGTTAAGTTTGACCCATGGCAACGCGCAGGCCGACTTCTCGCACGACTAATTCAAAGGCTCGTGGCGCTTCGCGCACCCCAGCCAAAAAGGCTCCAGTTAGATCTTCCAGAGCGCCTCGTGCTGCTCGTGAATCGGGCGGACTTGCCTCGCGCTTCTGGATGCTTCTTGCTCACGCCGTCGGTTCCGGTGCTCGTGCGCTAAGCCCCGAGCGAATCGCCGCCGAAGACCGTCGCGACGGTTTTCCGTTCGCCATATTCCTCGGCGGAATCTTTGGTGCATGGTTCACCTGGTTCTTGCACCCAAGTGATGCCCTTTTTGGTATTCACATTTGGACCGTAGGACTGCTTTTTGGTCGCGTTTCTTATGCCCTGCCGGTCATCATGGTGATTTTCGCCATCTATCTGATGCGCCACCCCTCAACCGTGCGCGACAACGGTCGAATCGGCATTGGTCTCTTTCTGTTTATCGTTTCAATCTCTGGTTTTTTGCACATCTTTGGCGGCATGCCAAAACCTTCGGCACCTCAGTTTGAGTGGCACCTTTCGTTTGCCGGAGGCATCTTTGGGTGGTTGATTTCGGTGCCGTTTGTTCCGCTAACCGTGTGGGGTGCATCCCCGGCACTTCTGCTGGTTGCCTTCGCATCGCTGCTCATAATGACCAAGACCGCTCCAAACCGCATCGCCCAGCGCCTTCGAGAGCTTCAGTCGTATCTGTTCGGAGAATCGCAAAAGGTCGCCCAAGTTGTCGACGATGAAATCCACGATGCCTTCGACGGCACCAAAGTCCCTTGGTGGCGCAAGGATCGAGGCAAAGAAGAGGCTTTCGAGACTCCGATTATCGAGACCGATCACGAGTCGCACGAAGACGCCTTCGACAACCTTTTTCAAGATCAGCCAATCGATGTTCCTTCTGTCGACAGGGTTGATGAGAATGCCACCGCTCCGATTGTGATTCCGGTGCAGCCTGCTCTGATCGAGCCGCATGCTCCAGAAGTCGCAGAAGTTGCCCCGCAGGCGACCCCGGCCAAGTCACGACAAAATCGTCCTTACGCCATGCCGCCGCTTTCGATGCTCGCGCCGGGCACCCCGCCCAAGGCTAAGACCGCAGCAAACGAGACGATAACGAACGCCATCAACGGTGTTTTCAAAGAGTTTTCGGTCGAGGCTCGCGTCGTAGGTTTCTCCAGAGGGCCAACAGTTACCCGATACGAAGTCGAACTTGCCGCCGGAGTGAAGGTGGAGGCGGTCACCCGTCTCTCAAACAACATTTCATACGCGGTTGCCAGCAACGAGGTTCGCATCCTTGCGCCGATTCCTGGCAAGTCACTCATTGGAATCGAGATTCCGAATACCGATCGCGAAATCGTCTCGCTCGGTGATGTTCTTCGTTCTCCAATTGCCGCGCAGAGCGCTCACCCGCTGACCATAGGCATCGGCAAGGACGTCGAGGGCGGCTTTGTGATCGCCAACCTAGCCAAGATGCCGCACTTGTTGGTGGCTGGAGCCACCGGCGCCGGAAAGTCATCGTTCGTCAACTCGATGATTACTTCGATTTTGATGCGCGCCAAGCCTGCCGAGGTTCGCCTTGTTTTGATTGACCCGAAGCGCGTTGAACTGGCTGCCTATCAGGGTGTTCCTCATTTGATCACACCGATCATCACCAATGCCAAGAAAGCCGCCGAGGCTTTGCAGTGGGTTGTTAAAGAAATGGACATGCGTTACGACGATCTAGCATCGTTCGGTTTCAAGCACGTCGATGACTTTAACCGTGCCATCGTGGCCGGCACAGTTCAGCCCAAAGAAGGCAGCTCTAGAGTCTTGCAACCATACCCATACCTACTCGTAGTAGTTGACGAGCTTGCAGATCTCATGATTGTCGCCCCTCGTGACGTCGAAGATTCAATCGTTCGAATCACCCAGCTGGCTCGTGCCGCGGGTATTCACCTAGTGCTCGCCACTCAGCGCCCGTCGGTTGACGTGGTGACAGGTTTGATCAAGGCGAACGTTCCTAGCCGACTCGCGTTCTCTGTTTCATCGGTGACCGACTCTCGAGTGATTCTCGACCAGCCTGGAGCCGAAAAGCTAATCGGCCAGGGCGACGCACTATTCTCGCCAAGCGGCACGAACAAGCCGATTCGAGTTCAAGGCGCATGGCTGGCCGATGACGAACTTCACAAGATTGTCGACCATGTCAAGGCTCAGATGGCTCCCGAATACCGCGAGGATGTTGCCGAGGTTCAGACCACCAAGATTGTCGACGCCGACATCGGCGATGATCTCGAAGTTCTTTTGGCTGCAGCAGAACTCATTGTGTCTTCGCAGTTTGGATCCACCTCAATGCTTCAGCGCAAGCTAAGGGTCGGATTCGCCAAGGCTGGCCGCCTGATGGACTTGCTTGAATCCAGAAATGTCGTTGGACCAAGTGAAGGTTCAAAGGCTCGCGACGTCTTGGTTCGCCCCGAAGACTTGCCTGTCTTGCTGGCTCAACTTCGAGGTGAACCTGGCGCGGTTCCTGCCAAACCGGTTCAACAAGCAGCTGACTTTATCGACTCAACAAGTGGGTCAAACCTTGCCGCGGGTTCGTTCGACGACTTCGTGCCGAAGGCATCGGAGTTCGGTGGAGACGAAGATGGCGACGAAGACGCGTGGTTGCTAACTGGACGTGACCAGTGACATACAGTCGTCGCGACTGGTTCAACCTGCCAAACCTGATCACCATGGCGCGCATAGTGGTTGTGCCGGTATTTATTTGGATTCTTTTGGCGCATTCAAGCAAGTCTGATGGGCTCAGATGGCTCGCTGTGGTGCTCTTTGTTGCAGCCATCGCTACTGATGGAGTCGACGGTGCCATTGCGCGCAAGCGGGGTTTGGTGACCAACCTTGGCAAGATTCTTGACCCCATAGCCGACAAAGCACTAATCGGTGGAGCGATGATAGGTCTTTCGCTTATTGGAGAACTCGCGTGGGCAATCACTATTTTGATTCTTGTTCGCGAAGTTGGAATTACGGCCTATCGAATGGTGGTTATTCGCCAGCGCGTAATCGCGGCCAACTCGGGCGGCAAACTGAAGACTATCCTTCAGGGCATAGTTTTCGGTTTCCTGCTTTCACCGCTTGACTTCTATTGGACTTGGCTTTCTCCGCTCGAAGGCTTGCTTCTTTTGATTACAGTTGCTGTCACTCTTTGGACTGGCATCACTTATCTTCGCGAGGCATTTGCGCGAACACAGGGGAACTGAAGTTGTTGACCGAGGTTCTGGCGCGACTCGAGGCAAAAGGTTTGAAACTTGCCTGTGCTGAATCTCTAACGGGCGGGCTACTCGCTTCGACGATTGTCGACATCCCTGGTGCTAGCAGAGTTTTTCTTGGGGGAGTGGTCGCCTACGACAACGCCATAAAAACTGGCTTACTTGGCGTATCAGGCCAGGCTCTTGCGATGGGCGGTGCGGTTGATGCAGCTGTTGCGGTTGCCATGGCCGACGGCATCCGGGAATCATTTTCTAGGTCAACGGGGCTGTCGATGCAGTCCATTATTGGGCTCTCAACGACAGGTGTTGCCGGACCGGAGATCCAAGATGGCAAACCTGCGGGAACGGTCTTCATCGCAATCTCGGGTTTAGGTGATTCTCAAGCCATCCAACTTGCGCTTAGAGGTGGGCGTCAAGAAATTCGCCGAAGCACTGTGCAGGCAGTCATCGAACAGCTTGCAGATAGGCTCTAGCCTGCATTTGAGGTGTATCCGTTCGCCTCGGGCGAAAGAAACCTAGGGAACAAAAACGTTCAGCAAAAAGTTGAGTCTTTCGCAGGCAACTTTCAGCAACATGAGTCATTCTTGTCTCAGGTAGCGAGTAAGTTATCTATACTGCAGTCCGACTGCCAGCAGATTCAAAAGTAAGTTTCTATGAAAGGAGATCGAATGTTATTAGTTCGTCGCGAGATTGGTGATGTCCTTCGCGAGCTCCGTCAAGGCAAGGGGCACACCCTTCGCCAAGTCGCCGGTCGTGCCAGCGTAGCCTTGGGCTACCTAAGTGAGATTGAGCGCGGTCAAAAAGAAGCTTCGAGCGAGATTCTTTATGCCGTAGCTGAGGCGCTAGACGTGCCAATCTCTCAAATCATGCGCGAGGTCAGCGATCGCCTGGCCGCTGTCGAGCAAATCCAGATTCCAGATACGGTTCCGGCCGAGTTCATGGTGGGTTTCGACGCCGACATTCAGCCATTGCGTCGCTAAACGAAAACCTAGGAGTGCCCGATGCCCATGGTGTCGGGCACTTTGGCTTAACCTAGACCAATGCGATTGAGCAAATTTAATGAACTAATGAACGACGAGTTCGGTGAACAATACGCTTCGGTGTTGTTTCGCGACTTAGTTCTGCGCGACCTGGGGGATCGAACCGCCACGGCCTGCATTGCCCAAGGTGAAGACCCTAAGGACGTCTGGATCGCTATTTGCAAGGCTGAAAGCGTGCCTCCTGAACGTTGGCAGGGTGCGAACAAAAATACGAAAAAAAGACACGCCGAATAGAAAACTATTCGAAATCTTGTTCGAAACCTGATAGCGTTTGTTTCAGGCCGATTTACGACGCTTTGGATTCATTCGATGACAAAGTTTTCCACAATCTGCTCGCCACTCTCAGTAATGTCCGTGGCAAGCCATAGTGTCAAAGCAAAATGAATCTAAGGCGAAAAACGCCAGAAGCAAGAGGATCAAATGCCATCACCATCAGAACGCGACAAGGCTCTAGACACTGCCCTCGCACAGATCGACCGCCAGTTTGGCAAGGGTTCGGTTATGCGTCTCGGTTCAGATGAGCGTGCACCAGTTGAGGTAATTTCAACCGGCTCGATTGCTCTAGATGTTGCTTTGGGTATCGGAGGTCTTCCTCGTGGCCGAATCGTTGAGGTGTACGGCCCAGAATCTTCTGGAAAGACCACCATTGCCCTTCACGCAATTGCAAACGCGCAGCGTGGTGGCGGCATTGCTGCATTCATCGACGCTGAGCATGCGCTAGACCCTGAATACGCAAAAGCTCTTGGTGTAGACATCGACGCACTTTTGGTCAGTCAGCCAGATACTGGTGAGCAAGCCCTAGAGATCGCCGACATGCTGATTCGCTCTGGTGGAATCGACATCATTGTGGTCGACTCGGTTGCCGCACTGGTTCCTCGCGCAGAAATCGAAGGCGAGATGGGCGATTCTCACGTTGGTCTTCAGGCTCGACTCATGTCTCAGGCTCTACGCAAGCTCACCGGTGCTCTAAGCACCACGAACACGACCATGATTTTCATCAACCAGCTCCGCGAAAAGATTGGTGTCTTCTTCGGCAGCCCAGAAACCACTGCTGGAGGTAAGGCGTTGAAGTTTTACGCCTCGGTTCGCCTAGACATCAGACGCATTGAAACACTCAAAGACGGAACCGACGCCGTCGGAAACCGCACCCGCGTTAAGGTCGTCAAGAACAAGATGGCCTCCCCGTTCAAACAGGCAGAATTCGACATCATCTACGGACTTGGCGTCTCGCGCGAAGGCAGCTTGATTGACTTCGGCGTCGAGAAAGAAATCGTCAAGAAGTCGGGCGCTTGGTACACCTATGAGGGTGCTCAACTAGGCCAAGGAAAAGAGAACTCTCGCAACTTCTTGATTGAAAATGCTGAGATTGCAAACGAAATCGAACAGAAGATCAAGGCCAAGCTGGGCATCGGTGTTCCTCGCGCGGTTGCAGACCTTCCAATCGACGAAGCTGACCTAGTCATCGACGATGTCATCGCACCAGTCGAACCTAAGGCAGCAAACGCCTAATCGTGAGCTTTAATCGCAGACGGGCCGCTTCAAAATCAACTTCTGATGACGCTGAAGTGGCCCGTTCGCTTAGCCCGGAAAAGCTCGAGCAGCGGGCCAGAAATGTTTTGCTTTTCCAACTAACAAAAGGCGCAAAGTCCAAGGCGCAACTCGCAGCGATTCTTGAAAAGCGAGAAATACCAGCAGAAATTGCTCAGCCAATTCTCGACCGTTTTGAAGAGTCCGGACTTATCAACGACCAGGCGTTCGCCGAAACTGTTGTCTCTTCTCGTCGAAACTATAGAGGGCTTTCTAAGACAGCGATAAAGCGTGAACTGAATCAAAAAGGTGTCGCGCAAGAAATTATTGAGAATGCAACCGATTCGATTACCGAAGAAGATGACCTCGCAACCGCAAGAAAACTTGCCAGCACTAGGTTCGCAACCATGTCTAGATTGCAACCAGAGGCTCGCACCAGAAGGCTCTTTGGCTATCTTCAGCGAAAAGGCTATTCGAGTCGCGTGATTTTTGAAGCCATACGATTTGCCGAGGTCGAGGCGGTAAAATCAGAGGTCTAATGACTTCAACCCAAATACGTTCATACGAAGTGCGCACCTATGGGTGCCAAATGAATGTCCACGATTCCGAGCGGCTCTCTGGCCTGCTTGAAGATGCGGGTTACGTTGCTGGACTACCGGGTGAATCTGACGTGGTGGTGTTCAATACCTGCGCGGTTCGAGAGAACGCTGATAACAAGCTTTATGGCAACTTAGGCATGTTGCTGACTAAAAAGAAGGAAAACCCCAACCTGCAAATCGCTGTCGGCGGCTGCCTTGGCCAAAAGGATCGTGAGACGATTCTTAAAAAAGCTCCTTGGGTGGACGTGGTCTTTGGGACTCACAACATTGGTTCACTGCCGGCGCTTCTAGAGCGCGCACGCCACAATGAAGCTGCCGCGATCGAAATCGTTGAATCTCTTGAGACTTTCCCCAGCAACCTTCCCACCAAGCGCGACAGCACTTACGCCGCATGGGTTTCTATTTCAGTTGGGTGTAACAACACCTGTACCTTCTGCATCGTTCCCTCGCTTCGAGGCAAAGAGCGTGACCGTCGTCCGGGAGAAATCCTTGCAGAAATTGAGGCACTGGTTGCCGAAGGCGTGATTGAGATCACGCTTCTTGGGCAGAATGTGAATACTTATGGGGTTGAGTTTGGTGACAAGGGAGCTTTCGCCAAGTTGCTTCGAGCTTGTGGCGAAATCGATGGACTAGAACGTGTGCGATTCACCAGCCCTCATCCCGCTGCCTTCACCGATGACGTAATCGAAGCCATGGCGGAGACACACAACGTTATGCCTAGTTTGCATATGCCGCTTCAGTCTGGTTCAGACCGCATCCTCAAAGAGATGCGTCGCTCATATCGAAGTGAAAAGTTTCTGGGCATTCTGGATCGTGTTCGTGCAGCAATGCCTGACGCTGCGATAACCACAGATATCATCGTCGGGTTTCCGGGCGAAACCGAAGAAGACTTTCAAGACACCATGCGTGTAGCAGAGCTCTCTGGATTCGCTGCAAGCTATACCTTTCAGTACTCAAAGCGCCCAGGCACGCCTGCGGCGACTATGGATGGTCAACTACCCAAAGAAGTTGTTCAAGAGCGCTTCGAGCGCCTCATGGCTCATGTAAACCACATTGCTTGGTCAGAAAATCAAAAACTTATTGGCCGCCAGGTCGAAGTCTTGATCGCCAATGACGAGGGTCGCAAAGATTCAGCAACCATGCGACTAACCGGTCGTGCTCGTGACAATAGGCTTGTGCACATTTCGCTGCCTGAGGGTGCAGAGACTCCAAGACCCGGAGACCTGGTTAGTGCAACAGTCAGCGAAGCTGGCCCCTATCACCTCATCGCCGATGTTTCAGACCCATCAGAAGTTCAGGTTCGCCGCACACGCGCCGGAGACGCCTGGGATCTAGCCCAAGCTGCATCTTGCGGTGTTCCAAATTCGGCTGAAGAAATCGGCAAGTCAACCGTTTCACTAGGCATCCCAACTAGGCGCAAAGCCGACTAATGACTCGGTTGATTGCGGTGGTTGGTCCCACTGGCACCGGCAAGTCTGATCTAGCCATTGAAATAGCCCGACACATTGCCATGCGTGGAGGCCAAGCCGAAATAGTCAGCTGTGATTCGATGCAGTTTTATCGTGGAATGGACATCGGAACCGCCAAGTTGTCGATCGAAGAGCGTCAAGGTATCAGGCACCATTTGATCGATTGGCTCGAAATCAGAGACGAATCTACTGCGGCCGAGTATCAGCTCAAGGCTCGGCCAGTTATCGAATCTCTTCAGGCGTCTAACATCACTCCGATTGTCGTCGGCGGTTCGATGCTCTATGCGGCAGCCGTGCTAAACACGTTCGAATTTCCCGCACGAGACGAGGTTTTGCGGGCAGGGCTCGAGCAGGACCTCATTGAGTTTGGTTCAAACGAACTTCATCGCCGCTTAGCAAGTTTGGATTCAGTCGCGGCAAGCAGAATAGATCCTTTGAATGGACGCCGTGTGGTGCGAGCCCTCGAAGTGGTCATGATTACGGGCGAGCCTTTTGCTGCCGCTCTGCCAGATGAAACCGAATCATGGCAGCCGGTGCTCGAAATAGGACTCAACTCAGAGCGCAGTCACTTGGTGCAAAGGCTCGCCATCCGTGCCGAACTCATGTGGAAAAAAGGGCTTTTGTCCGAGGTTGAATCCCTGATTCCACAGGGAATCCGCGAAGGCAAAACATCATCGCGGGCCATCGGTTATGCGCAGGCACTCGATCAACTTGACGGCAAAATAAACCAGGATGACGCCGTCGCGCAGACCGCGCAGCTCACTGCTCGCTATGCTCGCCGCCAAATGTCCTGGTTTCGGCGCGACGAGCGAATTGAATGGCTGGACTATCAAGACCCTCACATGCTTCAGAAAGCTCTCCAGTTAGTTGACGAGCGCGTTAACCTCGGCGGGCAATAGGCTTAACACATGACAAAGCTCTTCGATTTCACCAAAGGACACGGCACCGGCAACGATTTCGTGCTCTTTCTCGACGCCGAAGGCAAAACCCAGTTAACTCCGCACCAAATTGCCAAGCTCTGTGATCGACACTTTGGCGTTGGTGCCGACGGCGTCATCCGTGTGGTGAAGAGCGCCAACCTCGAAGATGGCGCAGCCGTTTTGAAAGAAGAACCAAACGCGATCTGGTTTATGGACTATTACAACTCCGATGGGTCGGTTGCCGAAATGTGTGGCAATGGGGCACGAGTTTTTGCACGTTACCTGATCGACAAAGGACTTGTGAAATTGGCCGAGGGGGAGACACTTTCGATCGGTACTCGTGGGGGAGTGCGCGACATTCAGGCAAACCTCGCTGGTTTCGTGGTTGATATGGGTCGTTGGCGCTTAGAGAGCGACGAGTACACAGTCTCGGCCACCAACCTTCAGGTTCATAGGCCAGGGCAGGGCATAAACGTAGGCAACCCACACATAGTGGTGGCGCTTGCGACGAATGAAGAACTTGCCGGATTAGATCTAAGTCGCGCACCGATTGTTGAGCCTGCACCCATGCATGGCGCCAACATTGAGTTCGTGGTTCCCAGCGATCCGTTGGTTAAGGATGGCGTCGGCCAAATCACCATGCGCGTGCACGAACGAGGTTCTGGTGAAACGCTTTCTTGTGGAACCGGAATTGTCGCCGCCGCATTGGCGACTCGCAACTGGGCCGGCTCAGGTGCACCTAATCAGTGGCAGGTGAAGGTTCCGGGCGGCACTCTTGGCGTTCGCATGTTCGCCACAGAAGAAGGCGAGCACGTTGGCCTCAGCGGTGCGGCCGAGCTCATATACGACGGGTCCTTAGACCTGAGCTCGCTCTAGCCCTTCGAAACCTGCAGGACTCGAAAAGATTTCGACGTGTCTAGGCGCACAGTTGAATATTGTTCAGGCAACTCTTCTTCAAGCCAACGGTGCAGTGAGTCTGCGCCAAGGTTCTTTTGCACCACAAGATAAGCGTCTGACGAAATCTTGAGCCTTGGCAGCCAGGTGCCAAGAATGGCGTGCAACTCGGCCTTGCCAACTCGAATCGGTGGGTTAGACCAAATGCCGCTAAATGTGATTTCGGCAGGAACCTCTTCAGGTCGCATCACCTTGATATTCGATAGACCCAACCTTTGGGCGTTTCTGGCGGTGAGCTCCAATGAGCGCTCGTTGACGTCGACAGCCCAAATCGTGGCCTCTGGCGAATGGATAGCCAAAGCCAGGGCGATAGGCCCCCAGCCGCAGCCGATGTCAAGAATATCCCCGCCGGAAGGGGCTAGGTCTAGGTGAGCAAGTAACACGGCGGTTCCTTGGTCAACGTGGTCAGGCGAAAAAATCCCGCCAGCCGTTTCAACTGTCACCTCGCGACCAGCCAGTTCGACCAGAATTTCCTTGGGTTTGAACGCGGTTTGTGGGGTCTGTGAAAAATAGTGCTCGTCAGACATAGCGTCACTTTATACCCGTTTGCAGGGTTAGTGTTAGTTGCGATGAGTAAGAGCCCGTTGATTCCAGACGAAGATGCCGCGGCAGCACCCCTAAGCCAGGGCGAGGCGGTTATCGATCGCATTTTGCGAAGAGGTGGTCGTGCTGCGGCCCTTGGCTCAGATGACACGCACTCGCACAGCGACTCCGATGGAGACCAACAAGATTTAGAGGACCGCAGTGCCCTTAGGCGCGTCGCAGGTCTGAGCACTGAGCTCGAAGATATCTCTGAGGTTGAATATCGTCAACTTCGACTAGAGAACGTTTTGCTCATTGGTCTTTGGGGTGAGCAAACTTTGCAAGAAGCCGAGAATTCACTCCGTGAGCTTGCAGCTCTCGCCGAGACGGCCGGTTCCACAGTGCTTGATGGACTTCTTCAACGGCGTGCCCATCCTGATGCGGCAACTTACCTCGGCAAAGGAAAGGCGCAAGAACTGCGCCAAATGGTTGTTGCCAGCGGCGCAGACACTGTTATTGCCGACACCGAACTCGCTCCTTCGCAGCGACGTGCGCTTGAAGACGTTGTGAAAGTCAAGGTCATTGATAGAACTGCTGTGATTCTGGATATTTTTGCCCAGCACGCAAAGAGTCGCGAAGGTAAAGCTCAGGTTGAGTTAGCTCAACTCGAATACCTTCTGCCTCGTCTGCGCGGTTGGGGTGAGTCTATGTCAAGGCAGGCAGGTGGTCAGGCTGCCGGCGGTGTTGGCATGGGATCCCGTGGTCCTGGTGAAACCAAGATTGAGCTTGACCGACGTCGCATTAACACGCGCATGGCAAAGCTGCGCAAGCAGATTGTCGAAATGAAGCCAGCTCGTGAAACCAAACGCGCCAATCGCAAGCGCAACGCCATTCCTGCTGTGGCCATTGCCGGATACACAAATGCCGGCAAATCTTCGCTTCTGAACAAGATCACGCAGGCAGGAGTCTTGGTTGAGAATGCTCTTTTCGCCACACTCGACCCAACCGTGCGAAAGAGTCTGACTCCCGATGGCCGCGAGTACACGCTTGCCGACACCGTTGGGTTTGTTCGCAACCTGCCACACCAGCTGGTCGAGGCTTTTCGTTCGACTCTTGAAGAGATTGCCGATAGCGACCTGGTTGTGCATGTGGTCGATGCTTCACACCCAGACCCGGCCAGTCAGATAGCCACGGTTCGAAAGGTCATCGCCGAGGTAGATGCGGCGAACCTTCCAGAGTTGATTGTTTTCAACAAGATTGACCTAGCTGACGACGCCCAGCGAATGGCGCTTCGTGGTCTAGAACCTAAGAGCATTGGGGTTTCGGCACGAACAGGCGAGGGCATAGAAGAGCTTCTTGCGCTCATAGCTAAGTCGATTCCCGAGCCAAACGTCAGAGTCAACGTAATGATCCCTTATTCGCGAGGAGAGTTGGTTTCTAGGCTGCACCTAAACAGCCGAATCATTTCGCTCGAATACGTCGAAGAGGGAACAATGCTTGTGGCCATGGTGCGGCCAGATTTAGCAGCTGAACTTCGACCTTTTGAAGTTTAAGAAAACTAGATTGCTCGGATAACCGAAACAACCTTTCCCATGATCACGGCATTCGTGCCATCAATTGGGTCGTAGGCAGAGTTTCTAGGCAGCAGCCAAGTTTGCCCGTTGTTTTGCTTGAACACCTTGACAGTTGCCGAGTCTTCTAGAAGCGCGGCGACGATATCTCCGTTTTCTGCGTTTTGCTGAATTCGAACAACGACCCAGTCGCCGTCGCAAATGGCGGCATCAATCATTGAGTCACCCGAAACCTTCAGCATAAAAAGGTCGCCCTTGCCGACAAGTTCACGAGGGAGTGTGTAGTGGTTCTCGATGTTCTGCTCGGCAAGGATAGGCCCACCAGCTGCAATACGGCCGACTTCGGGGATACTGACCAGGTTGTCGGGGATAGTTCGTGCTGAATCAGTCGTGCCACCGGGAATGCTCTTGAGAACGTCCATAGCCCGCTGACCCGCGTCTGCCTTAGCCAGGTATCCGAGTTCACGTAGTTGACTCAGTTGGTAGGAGACAGAGGACGTCGACGATAGTCCGACAGCCTCACCCACCTCGCGCATGGTCGGGTTGTATCCCTTTTCATTGCGATAGGTCATGATCGCTTCGACGATCTTCTCTTGAATCTCGGTTAGACCTTTTTGTTCTGACATGTCTCTACCTACCTTCCTATCGAAACTCTATTCGAACGAAAACGCTAAATCAACAACATTTTCGAAAAATCTTTCGAAAAATGCTTGACACGATGTCGGTGGGTCGGTTTATTCTTGGTTTATCGAACACTTGTTCGAAACAGATTTTCGAAAGACTTTTTCGAAAGCGAAGAAATAGGAGCTTTAGAAGACATGAACTCTCAGTCAGCAGTTGTATCACCTGCAACCTACGCACGTCGTCGTCTCGTTCTAGTTCTCACCTTGGCGCTGGCAACATTTGGTGCCATCTCTTTCGCTGCCGGTCAGGCTCAAGCCAGCAACCAAACATCCGTTAGCCAGACCACCCAGTTCACCTACGTGAGTGTTCACGCAGGTGACACACTTTGGTCTTTGGCTGACACCTACGCTGGCAATGTCGACCAGCGCGACTGGATCGCGAACCTAGTGAGCCTAAACAACCTCGCTAGCAACAACCTGCAACCAGGTCAGCGTCTAGCCCTTCCCCTTGGCTAGAAGCTTCTGAAAAGGTTGCCGCCCGCAGACTAGTCTCTGTGGGCGGTAATCTTTTCTCGTGACCAACCTTTCCGATTTACCAATTCGCGACAGCCTAAAAGGACGTGAACCTTACGGTGCGCCTCAGTTGCACGTTCCCGTTGCGTTGAATGTCAACGAGAACACCCATCGGATTCCAGAGGTAGTAGCCGTCGACATAATCGGTCGAATCGCCGCTCAAGTGCTTGAGATAAACAGATACCCAGACCGCGAATTTATGTCTCTGCGACAGGCCCTCGCTGGCTATTTAGGCCATGGTTTAATCGCCGAACAACTTTGGGCAGCCAATGGCTCGAATGAAGTAATTCAGCAGATATTCCAGGCCTTCGGTGGTCCTGGGCGCAAAGCAATGGGTTTTGGTCCAACTTATTCGATGTACTCGATCATCGCCCGCGGAGCTGATACGGAATATGTCGATGCTCCTCGAGCCCAGCGCTACGAACTAGATGTCGAAACTGCGCTTGCCGGAATGAACGCAAACCAGCCTGATATCACTTTGGTCTGTTCGCCAAACAATCCAACCGGTACACCAGTTGCGTTAGAAGTCATCGAGGCGATCTACGACGCCACCGAAGGCATCGTGTTCGTCGACGAGGCATACGCAGAGTTTGCAGCAGACGGAACCGACAGCGCTCTTACCTTGCTCGAAGGGCGCCCTCGTCTAATGGTCTCGCGCACCATGTCAAAGGCGTTCGCATTTGCAGGTGCCAGAGTGGGATACCTTGCCGCCGATGCAGCTGTTATTGATGCATTGAGACTGGTTCGACTTCCTTATCACCTCAGTGCCTTCACTCAGGCAGCCGCCGAAGCCGCTCTGGCCCATGCACCTCTGATGCTCGAGGCGGTGGCCGACATCAGAGTGCAACGCGACCGAATGGTCAATGAACTTAGTGATCTTGGCCTCGACCCCTATCGAAGCGACTCAAACTTCGTGCTTTTTGGTGGACTTCAAAACCCAGATTCTGTGTGGCAGCAACTACTCGACAGGGGAGTGCTTGTGCGCAATGTTGGTATCGCAAACACCCTTCGCGTTTCGGCTGGGACACAAACCGAAACAGACAAATTTTTGACCTCGCTTCGCGAAGTTCTTCACGGCTAGACTTGTAGCATCCCCAATGTCGCTTTTTGGCGAAAGGTAATTCCATGAGCAGGTCTGTTGCGCTAAAGCGTGAAACCTCAGAGTCATCGATTGAGCTAACCCTCAACCTTGACGGCACTGGCAAGTCAACCATTGACACGACCGTGCCATTCTTTGACCACCTGCTGACCGCATTCGCCAAGCACTCACTGGTTGACCTAACGGTCAAGGCCACGGGTGACACCCACATTGACGTTCACCACACCGTTGAAGATACCGCGATAGTTCTAGGCCAAGCGATCAAACAGGCACTTGGCGACAAGTCAGGAATTGGCCGCTACGGCGACGCGACCGTTCCTCTCGATGAGGCTCTAGCTCGCGCGGTAGTAGACGTTTCTGGTCGCCCATATCTTGTTCACACTGGTGAACCTGCTGGCTTTGAATACCACTTGATCGGCGGGCACTTTACGGGTTCATTGGTTCGCCACGTCTTCGAGGCAATCACTTTGAACGCCGGTATCACGGTGCACCTGACCGTTCTCGATGGGCGTGATCCTCACCACATTGCCGAAACAGAGTTCAAGGCTTTTGCCCGCGCATTTCGCAAGGCTGTCGAACACGATGCTCGAGTTGACGGAGTGCCTTCTACCAAGGGCGCTCTGTGACCCAACCCCGCGTCGTCGTATTGGATTACGGCAGCGGCAATGTTCACTCAGCGGTCAAGGCCCTTGTCGCTGCCGGTGCTCAGGTTGAGCTGACGGCCGACCGTCAAAAAGTCCTCGATGCCGATGGTCTTGTCGTTCCTGGAGTCGGTGCTTTCGCGGCCGTAATGGATCAACTTAGAGCCATCAACGCGGGCCAACTCATTGACCAGCGACTAACCGGCGGCAAGAAGGTGCTTGGCATCTGTGTTGGTCTTCAGGTGCTTTTTGATCTTGGTGTCGAACACGGGTTGCAAACCGAAGGTTTGGGCCAGCTTCCAGGCGTCGTTGAAATGCTGGATTCGCCCAAGTTGCCACACATCGGTTGGAACACTGTCGAGGCGGCCGCTGGGTCGGTCTTGTTCGAGGGCGTTGAACACGAACGCTTCTACTTTGTTCACTCGTATGGGGTTCAGAATTGGACTCTAGATGCGATGGGGGCTTTTTTGCCACCAAAGGTCACCTGGGCTGAATATGGATCCAAATTTGTCGCCGCATGCGAAGTGGGTCCGCTCGCTGCTACCCAATTTCACCCAGAAAAGTCTGGCGAGGCGGGCATTCGCCTGCTAACTAACTGGGTCAATAGTCTCTGAGAAATAAGGAAACCATGTCAGATTATTTAGAACTTCTTCCGGCGGTTGATGTCGCCGATGGCAAGGCCGTGCGCCTAACTCAGGGCGAGGCCGGTTCAGAGACCGATTACGGTGATCCGGTAGAAGCCGCGATGCAGTGGATCAATGCCGGAGCAGAATGGATTCACCTGGTTGACCTCGATGCAGCTTTTGGTCGCGGTGACAATCGCGCAATTATTCGTGAAGTTGTTAGCGCGGCCAGCTCGGTGAAGATTGAGCTCTCCGGGGGAATCCGCGACGATGCTTCGCTCGAAGCCGCGCTTGAAGCAGGAGCCACGCGTGTGAACCTTGGCACCGCAGCTCTTGAGAACCCCGACTGGACCACACGAGTGATTGAGCGCTTCGGCGACCAGATTGCCGTCGGTCTCGATGTTCGTGGCACAACCTTGGCTGCACGAGGCTGGACTAAAGAGGGCGGTGACCTTTTTGAGGTTCTTGCTCGACTAGAGAACGACGGCTGCGCCCGTTACGTAGTAACCGATGTGACCAAGGATGGCACTCTGCGCGGCCCAAACCTAGACCTTCTCCAAGAGGTCATGGTTCGCACCAGCAAGCCAGTTGTTGCGTCGGGCGGTATCTCGTCATTGCAAGACATCAGTGACCTTCGCGCTCTAGTCTCTGCAGGGCTCGAGGGAGCAATCCTCGGCAAGTCTCTTTATGCAGGCAAATTCACTCTCGAAGCCGCGCTCGAAATCGCTAACGCCCGATAAGCATGGCTGAGCACTCGAACGATATCAACCTAGACCGCTTCTCCGATTCGGCGGGGGTCTCTTGGTCAGGCAGGCAGTTCGAAGCCAATTCGTGGTCAGGTGACGACGGCTCCGCGGACGTGCAGTTGATAAAGGCCATCGCCAACCTGCGTTCAGGTGAAGGCACCTCCGAGCGGGTTTTAGATGCTCTTCGCGATGCCAGAGTCCTGATTCCATTGCTTGCCGATTTGGGAGAGTCCGGTGTTGGGGCTCACGGACAAACGGTTGACAAGAGTGCTGACCTTTCGATCGTCACCGTCGAAACGCCAGATCACCAAGATGGCCTGCCGGTCTTCACCTCAGTGGCTGCCATGTCTGCCTGGAATCCAAAGGCTCGGCCGGTGCCGGTTTTCGCGCCGAAGGCAGCTCTTGCCGCCGCCCAAGAGGGAAACACGCGAGTGATCGTCGACCCCATGTCGCCCACAGAATATGTCGTTCGTCGCCCAGCAATCGCAGCCCTGGCTCAGGGGTTGCCATGGGTTCATCCTGTACGCGACGAAAGGGTGCATGCCGCCTTCGCCGAGGCAATCAAGGTTTCAGAAAAGATTGTTGGGTTCGCAGTTCAAGACATCGACACTTTGTCGTTGCTAGATGCAGCAGAGGTTCAGCTTGAACTTCGCATTGTTGCCGGTCTCACTCGCGAAGAGCTTGACCCGATTCTTCAGGACCTAGCCAAGGCGCTCGCCGAAAGCCATGACATCGCCGAATACGTCGACTCTTTAAGAGTCAAGCTAGCTAACGCTTAGTTGACGGGTCCGGTGTACTTTTCGCCCGGGCCAGCACCGGGTGCATCCTTGATCACCGATGCTTCGCGAAAGGCGAGTTGCAGCGAACGCAGGCCGTCACGAAGAGGCCTTGCGTGATGGTCACCTATTTCTGGTGCAGCAGCAACAACTAAGCCGGCAAGTGCCTGAATAAGTTTGCGAGCTTCGTCTAGATCTGGGGCGTGACCATCTTCGCCGAGTCCGACCTGAACGGCCGCTGCACTCATCAGGTGAACTGCGGTGGTGTTGATGATTTCAACGGCTGGCACTTCTGCAATGTCGCGAATCTCGCCGCTGACGTCCATGAAATCCGAGCTTGAAACATCTGAC
>CAILJO010000032.1 GCA_903834635.1 uncultured Micrococcales bacterium
CGATGGGTTGCGGCGACGTGTGCCCGTTCTTTCCTGGCAAGCACTACCTCGACTGGGTGCTCGACGACCCGGCCGGCCAAGGTGTCGAGGCAGTGCGCCCGATTCGCGACGAGATTCGCGGCAAGATCGAAGCGCTCATCGTTGAGATCGACGCTAAGTACTAAAACTCGGATGCGCTCGCGCTAGTCAGCCTTGCGACGAGTGCGGTGGCGAATCTCGGCAGCCGCAGTTTCAACGGCTTCGCGCGCCGCGGCCATTGCCTGCTCGGTGGCATCCTTGGCGGCTTTAGCGCCCTGGTCAACGGCTTTCTTCGCAGCCTTCTCGCCAGTCTTCTTGGCGTCGGCCAACTTGCGACCAACCTGCTTGCCTAGCTTTTTGCCATCGACTTCGATGGTGACGCGCTCACCGATTTTCTTGCCGGCGAGGTCAAGGCTGTAGGCAACGAGGTCACCAATCAGCGATGCCACTGGGCTGAGGTCATCGGTCGACGATGACTTGCTGCCGGACTTGCTGTCCGAATTGGCGCCAGACTTTGCATTCGCAGCCTGCTCAAGGCGAGCGACGCCAACCTTGCCCAACCACTTTGCGACATCGAGCAGCGGCTTTTCGACGATCGAATAGAAACGGTTTGGACCAACGGTTGCAACCGTGACCAGCCCGGCGTCACGAAGAGTCTTTAGGTGCTTCGAGACGGTCGGCTGCCCCTGCTTGGTTAGCGCAACCAGGTCGCTGACCGACTGCTTTGGCTTGGCGGCCAGGCTCTCGAGAATCTGGCGGCGGGTTGGGTCTGCAATCGCATCAAAAATGTCTGACATGTCTAAAACCTATCGCTTTCGAGTTTCGGCTAGGTGAACGATTACTTGCCTGCGGCGATTTCTTTGGCGCGAGCCAGGGCGGCAGCCGTTGCGTCTGCAAACAACTTGTGCAGGTTGGCTTCTTCGAACACTGCGACCGCGCGCATGGTCGTGCCGTTTGGGCTGGTCACCTGGCGGCGAAGGTCAGCGGGTTCTTTGCCTGACGCTGCCAACAACTCCGATGCCCCGGCGAAAGTCTGCTCAACCAGCAACCTTGCGTCGCTAGGGCTAAAGCCCATGTCGATCGCAGCCTTGGTGAACTGCTCAATAAAGAAGAAGACATAGGCAGGGCCAGAACCGCTGACCGTGCTGAGTGCGTCAATCTTTGACTCGTCGACAACTAGCACCGTGCCGATGGTTTCAAACAGGTGCTGAGCGAGAGACATTTGGTGCTCGCTGGCACGCGAGCCGTTGGCCAGACCTGTCACGGCGCGACCGACAATCGCAGGCGTGTTCGGCATCGAACGGATCACAGCGACGGTCTCGTCAACTGCGGCCTCCATCGACTGCGTTGTGATTCCGGCGGCAACACTGATGACGAGGGCGTCGGCACGCAGGTTGCCCGCAATGTCTGTGAGAACCTCGACCACATAGGCAGGCTTCACCGCGACGATCACGATGTCGGCGAGTTCAACGGCTCGCCCGTTGGCATCGGAGTTGGTTTCGTGGGCGAATACTTCGATTCCGTACTCATCGGTGAGGCGCTCGGCGGTTGCAGCGCTCTTGGTGCTTGCCGAAATCTGGCTAGCGTCGATGCCCGAGCTGAGCAGGCCGGCAAGAATGGCCTGGCCCATAGAGCCGGCTCCGAGGATTGCAATTCGATCGAACTTCACAACTTCAGTTTAGGCGCACCGCAAGTGTCGGCGGGGCTTGGTAGTTTTGAAGGGACTACTTTGGAGGATCATGGCCGGCAACAGCGCAAAGCGCGAGTTCACCTGCACCGAGTGCAGCTGGACCAACGCAAAGTGGGTCGGCCAATGCGGCGAATGTCAGGCCTGGAACACTCTTGTCGAGGGCGCAGCAGGCGGCGGTCGCGGGCTTGGAACCGTGCGATCGATTCGCCCGAGCGCAATCGTTGGTTCGGCGGCGGCTCGCCCCATCACCGATGTCTCGACGGAACGCGTCTCATCGCGCAGCACCAGCGTCTCGGAGTTCGACCGCGTTCTAGGCGGCGGGCTCGTGCCGGGTGCCGTCGTTCTGCTTTCGGGCGAACCAGGCGTTGGCAAATCAACCTTGCTTCTCGAGGTCGCCTCGAACACCGCAAAGTCTGGCGCTCGCGTGCTCTACATTTCGGGCGAAGAGTCAACGGGCCAGATTCGTCTGCGTGCCGAGCGCACCGGCGCTCTCAGCGACAACCTCATGATTGCCTCCGAGACCGACCTGTCGGCCGTGCTCGGTCAGATCGAGGCGGTCAAGCCAGAGTTGCTAGTCGTTGACTCGGTTCAAACCATTGCAGCCTCAGAGCTCGACGGCGCGGCAGGAATGCCGGCACAGATTCGCGAGGTTGCAGCCAACCTCATTCGCGTTGCCAAGAGCACCAACCTGCCGGTCATCCTCGTGGGTCACGTGACCAAAGATGGCTCAATCGCCGGCCCGAGAGTTTTGGAACACCTGGTTGACGTGGTTTGCCACTTCGAAGGTGATCGCCAGACTTCGCTGCGTTTCGTTCGTTCACTGAAGAACCGCTTTGGCCCAACCGACGAGGTCGGCTGTTTCGAGATGACCGGTGAAGGAATTCGCGAAGTGACCGACCCAAGCGGACTGTTCTTGTCTCGACCAGAGCAGCCTGTCAGCGGCACCTGCGTGACCGTGGCCATTGAAGGTCGCCGTGCGCTTATCGCCGAAGTTCAAGCTCTCGTAGTTAAGACCTCGAGCCCCCAGCCGCGACGCGTGGTGAACGGAGTCGATGCATCGCGCGTTGCCATGTTGCTTGCCGTCCTTGAGCGTCGTGCAGGTCTGCGCCTAAGCGAGATGGACGTTTATGTTTCGACGGTCGGTGGCGTCAAGCTGACCGAACCTGCCAGCGACCTGGCCATTGCTGTAGCGATAGCATCCGCGGTGCAAGACAAAGCAATCGCCCACGACCTGGTGGCCTATGGCGAAATCAGCCTTGCCGGCGAGATTCGTCAGGTCACCAATGCGCGTCAACGCGAAACCGAGGCAGCGCGCCTTGGGTTTGCGCGCCAAGTTGACTCATCTGTGGGCGGGCTAAAGTCAGCCCTCGCGCTTGCCTTGAACTGGTAGCGACTAAAGCGTCTTGATGACGCGGGCTGGGTTGCCGACAGCAACCGTGCGTGCCGGAACATCCTTGGTGACTACCGCACCGGCACCGATCACCGAATCGTCGCCGATGGTGACGCCGCCAAGAACGATGGCCCCCGAGCCAATCCAAACGTTTTTGCCGATAACGATCGGCTTGGCCGACTCAAACCCGGTGGCTCTAAACTCAGGATCGATGGGGTGGATAGGCGTCATCAGCTGCACATTCGAACCAAGCATTGTGCCGTCACCCACATGAATCGGTGCAACGTCGAGTGCGATTAGCCCATAGTTGGCAAAGCAACCTTTGCCCCAGTGAGTGTTTGTGCCATAGTCGACCTTGATCGGGTCACGAAAGAAACAACCTTCACCGACAGTGCCAAAAATTTCGGGCAACATTGCCACAGCGGCATCTACGTCATAAGGCAGTGTCTTGTTGTAGTCACTTACTCGACGGTTTGCCTCGACCAAACGAGCCCACTGCGACGCGTTGGTTTGATACCAATCGCCGGCGGCAATGCGCTCTTCGCTGGTTCGAGTGTCGCTTGGGTCAATCGGGCGCATGTCTGAATCGGTGGCCATCGGTTTTCCTGTCGAATGGGATCTTATTTAAGCAAGAACTGGTTTGGCTGTGACAGCACACCGTTGACGGTCGCGGTCAGGTTATAGGCACCAGCGTCGACCAGCAGCTGACCAGCGCCGCAACCCTTGGTGCTTGAGCGCACGCGCAACCACTCACTCGGTGCGGTTGTCAGTGCCACGTTTGGCTGAAGAGTGACCTGCTGCGACTGCAGGCCAACTCGGTCACAGTCACTTGACTGCCAAATCAAGTCTGAGCCGCTTTTGATTGTGAAGAACTGAACATCTGGGCCGGCGCTAAAGTTGCACGCGGTGGTGCCGATGTTGGTCAGACTCAACCACACATAAGGATTTTCTGACATCGAGAAAGATTCGTTAGGAGTTGCGTTGGCGTCGCCGACAAACGCCTCGACCACAACCTTGCCAGCTGCGCACTCGCCCGATGGCGCTGCCGTTTGCGCGGGTCCTGCGCCAAAGAGGCCGCCAACCCATCCCACTACTGCACCGATTCCGGCGACAACTCCCCAAATCAGCAAAGCGACAATCGCAAGGCCCATGATCTGGCGACGCAGATACACCGAGCGCGGCTTGGCCTTACCTTGGCCCGGGAGGCGAGGTGGTGGGCCTTTTCTTGGTGGAACAGAAGACATGCGTCTAGGCTACCCAGCCAAAAGGCTAGAGGCGCTTAAGCATTCGTGTGTTGCCTAGGGTGTTCTGTTTGACGCGAGCCAAGTCGAGAAACTCTGCGGTTCCTTCGTCGGTAGAGCGAACCAGTTCGGCAAAGGTAGCTTCGTCGACTGGCACATCAGAGATCTCTTCGAAACCGTGCTTGGCAAAAAAGCCGACCTCGAAAGTCAGACAGAAGATGCGCTTGATTCCAGAGTTCGAAGCTTTCGCAATGAGAGCGTCTACCAACAGGTGACCGAGTCCCTGCCCGCGGGCATCGGAGGACACGACGATTGAGCGAACTTCGGCCAGGTCTTCCCACATGATGTGAAGGGCTCCGGCGGCTACAACTTTGCCGGCGGCATTCTCGACGACCAGAAACTCTTGAACCTTTTCAAAAAGGGCTACGAGGTCGTGGTGAAGCAGAACCTTGCCTTCGCTTGGCTCACGAAGAGCCTGAATGGCACGCACGTCGGTGGC
>CAILJO010000033.1 GCA_903834635.1 uncultured Micrococcales bacterium
ATGTCATAAACCGACCCCGATGCCCCGCCAAGTTCATCCCATGCCCCGAAAACCACTCTCTTGATTCTGGCGGCCCTGATCGCTCCAGCGCACATCACGCAAGGTTCCAAAGTCGCCACGAGGGTCAAATCTTCGAGGTTCCAGTTGCCTCTCTTCACCGATGCTTCGCGAATGGCAACGATCTCGGCGTGCGCGGTGGAGTCCCCCGTTGCTTCGCGCTCGTTTGAACCGGTTGCGACAACCTTTTGGTCGTCGGCGACCAGCATTGCGCCTACTGGAACGTCTCCGCTGCGGTCTCGCGCGAACGTGGCGAGCTCTAGCGCGCTGCGCATTGGTTCAAGCCAAACTGACATCTCGCCGCCTTTCCGTTAGATTTAGCCTATGCGAGTCACGATAGCCGACCACCCACTGATCACCCATAAACTCACCGTTTTGCGTGACAAGAACACCTCATCGCCGGTGTTTCGCCAACTCGTTGAAGAACTCGTGACATTGCTTGCCTACGAGGCAACTCGTGAGGTTAGAACCGAATCGGTCGAGATTGAGACTCCAGTCACAGCGACAACTGGCTTGAAGCTCTCAAAGCCAAAACCGATTATTGTGCCTGTTCTGCGCGCTGGACTAGGCATGCTCGAAGGAATTATCAAGTTGCTTCCAACGGCCCAAGTTGGATTTTTGGGCATTAAGCGCGATGAAGAAACCCTGCAGCCTTACACATATGCCAATCGTTTGCCAGAAGATCTGAACGGTCGCCAGGTTTATATCATCGACCCAATGTTGGCCACCGGCGGAACACTCATTGATTCGATTGATTATGTCTTAGAGCGCGGGGCTACTGATGTGACCGCTATCTGTTTGATTGGTGCACCGGAAGGTGTTGAGGCGGTTAGAAAGCATGTCGCTGACAGGAAGGTTTCGCTTGTTCTCGGCGCTCTAGACGAGAAACTCAACGAGGTTGGCTACATCGTCCCAGGTCTCGGCGATGCAGGCGACCGGCTCTATGGATCGGTGAATTAACCTCGCTCTGCTCGGCTAGGGCTAAAGAGGGAAACCACGGCCACTCTCGAATCCCTGTGGCTTGCGCCTATGGCAATCGTTGACATGACGACACAGAAGATACAGATGAGTAGGCGTCCGAAGGATTCGGTTAGCATAAATCTCAACAACATGATTTCAAGAACCGCAAACGTAAACGCAACTAATGTTCTGACGAGAACAAACTGCCAAACTGCCAAGAAGAGTTTTTGATCACGCAAAGAAATTGTTGTTACTAGAACACTCATACCGCAACAAACTAAGAAGGCTATCGCGACACCTAACACAGAAGCCATACTTCCTAGGAATATAATCGCAACGAACAGAAGCCGACTCCACGAGATCGCAATCAAATAGCGGCCTGTGAACTTATGAAAAACAACCCACCACTCCATTGCCATAACTACACACTGTAGTTGTCCAGCCAAGGCCAAAAAAAACAATGGAGCAGCAGATGGGCTCCACCCTTGACCTAATAACAGTTTCACAACTTCATCAGAGTCACCGGCTAGAACAGCGAAAATTGGAACGAAAGAAAGTATAAATACATGTGCCATAATCTTGTATTTTTCAGCAGTGTTCTTGGTATCCGATGAGTACCGTGCCATGAGAGGGTAAACAAATCTCGACATTGGAGTGGCGGCCTGCTGCAAAGGCGCGTAAGTCAATTGATATGCCCGAGTATAAAAGCCAAGCGAGGCTGCCGTCGAGGTCAATGACAAGGACATAG
>CAILJO010000034.1 GCA_903834635.1 uncultured Micrococcales bacterium
CAACCGAGCCAAGCTTCCTAACGTTTTCAAAGCCATTCAGACCGGCCCAGTTTGGCGAGCAGAGCGCCCGCAAAAAGGTCGCTACCGCCAGTTTGTTCAGTGCGACATCGACATCATCGGTGACAGCTCGGAACTAGCCGAGGTCGATTTGCTGATTTCGTCGCTCGATGCACTCGCTCAGATCGGTTTGCCCGACGCGGTCATCCGAGTGAATCACCGCGCATTGCTCAGTTCGCTTCTCGAGAGGCTCGGCGTGCCCGAAGACGGTCGCTCGAGCGCCATGATCACCATCGACAAGTTAGACAAGATTGCTGCCGAAGGCGTGACCAAAGAGCTGACCGAAAAATTTGGCAAAGATGTCGGCGACGCCACCGCAGTTTGGCTCGAAAGCATCGTTGGCGAGCTTGAGGTTCCGGTTGAGCTAATGTCGCTTTTTGCTGCGGTCGAATCGCGCTTCGCAGGGCGGCTGCGCTTTGACCCGACGCTAGTTCGAGGAATGGGTTATTACACCGGAGCCATCTTTGAGATTGAACACCCGGGCTCGGGATCGTCGATTGGCGGCGGTGGTCGCTACGACGGAATGGTCGGTCGCTGGCTTGGCACCGATGTTCCTGCGGTTGGCATTTCTATAGGTTTCGAAAGAGTCGTCGACCTGGTCGAAGCCGCAGCCCTGAAAAACCACATCGGCGGCATTGTGCTTGTCTTAGATAACACCGAACCTCGAACTCTGGCCAATGCTGTGGCACTGCAAAGCCAACTCATCGCTCAGAACAACTCGGTGCGCCTCGAGAACCGCCCGAAGAAACTTAACCTTCTGCTCGAATCGCTGGCCGAAAACGGATTTGACCGCTTTGCGACCGTGAACGCAGAGTCGACAAGCCTCGACGCTTTGCAGATCAAAGCGCTCAGCTAAACAGAAAATAGGGGAAAAATGTACGGATACTCTGACGCATGGCTAGGTGGCTTCGGCTTTCTTCTGGTTCTTTTCGGAGCCATAGCTATCGGACTTATGCTGGTGCCGGGGCTGATTGCCAACAAGCGCAACCACCCCTATAAGGGCGTCATTTGGGCTCTTTCAATCGTGGGCACAATCTTCACCGGCCTCGGCTGGTTGGCCGCACTAATCTGGGCACTCTGGCCGCAGGACAAATCACTGATCGATCCAATTGTTGGAAACACCTATGCCCAGCAGCGAACCGCAGGCAATAGCAACCTAGCTGCCAAGTTGGCTGAACTCGATTCGATGCTTGCAAGTGGTCAGATCAGCCAAGACGAATACAACGCGCTGCGCAAAAAGGCTCTCGGCCTCTAGCCAAACCGCACCATTGAGCCTGGGTCGACCAAGCCCGATTTCGTCTAGACTTAGACACATACAAAGACGTTTTCTGCGCCTGATTTGGCGCCTCAAAAACCAGCAAAATCGCATAGGAGAAAACCTTGTCCATTATCGAAGCCATTGGCGCTCGCGAAATTCTTGACAGCCGCGGAAACCCAACCGTTGAGGTTGAAGTTCTACTTGAAGACGACTCGTTCGGCCGCGCAGCAGTGCCATCAGGCGCATCGACCGGTGCATTCGAAGCTCACGAAAGCCGTGACGGCGACAAGAGCCGCTACCTTGGCAAGGGTGTTCAAAACGCAGTCAAAGCTGTTGTAACCGAAATCGACGAAGCTCTCGTTGGCTTCGACTCACAAGACCAGCGCCTCGTTGACTCAGCACTTATGGCGATCGACGGCACCGACAACAAGAGCCGTCTAGGCGCGAACGCGATTTTGGGTGTTTCACTAGCCAACGCTCGTGCCGCAGCCGAGTCGACCGGTCAGCCTCTCTACCGTTACCTGGGTGGGCCAAACGCACACGTGCTTCCTGTGCCACTAATGAACATCATCAACGGTGGCGCACACGCTGACACCGGCGTTGACATTCAGGAGTTCATGATTGTTCCTCTGGGTGCCGAAACCTTCAGCGAGGCAATTCGCTGGGGCGTCGAGGTTTACCACGCACTCAAGGGTCTGTTGCACAGCAAGGGCCTGAGCACCGGTCTTGGTGACGAGGGTGGTTTCGCACCAGAGCTGCCAACCAACGCAGCAGCACTCGACCTGATCGCCGAGGCAATCGCCAAGGCTGGCTACAAGTTGGGCACCGACATTGCTTTGGCTCTAGACGTGGCTGCAACCGAGTTCTATTCAGAAGAAACCAAGAAGTACACCTTCGAGGGCAAAGAGCGCACCAGCGACGAAATGATCGCCTACTACGCCGACCTCGTAGCCAAGTACCCACTGGTCTCGATCGAAGACCCACTGGCCGAAGATGACTGGTCGGCATGGACACAGATGACCGCCGAGCTTGGCACCAAGGTTCAGCTCGTTGGCGACGACCTTTATGTCACCAACCCAGCTCGACTTCAGAAGGGCATCGACCTCAAGGCCGGCAACGCCATCTTGGTGAAGGTCAACCAGATCGGAACCCTGACCGAGACCCTCGACGCAGTTTCGCTCGCACAGCGCGACGGAATGAAGGCAATCATCTCGCACCGTTCGGGCGAGACCGAAGACACCTTCATTGCAGACCTTGCAGTTGCAACCAACGCCGGACAGATCAAGACCGGTGCGCCTGCTCGTTCAGAGCGCGTTGCAAAGTACAACCAGCTGCTTCGCATCGAAGAAGAACTAGCCGACGCCGCCGTCTATGCGGGTCGCGCAGCTTTTCCTCGCTACAAGGCTTAAGGTTCAATAACCGCTAAACGTCAAAGGCATTCGAGATGAAACCACAACGCCCATCAAATGGCCGAGTGAAACCAACTCGGATGCCTTCGGCGTCTGCCGGTCGAGAGCAACTGATGCGAGGTTTGCGCCTTGATGCTCGCTCCGTGACGCTTGCCGTCATCGTGGTTTTGGCAATCGTCTCACTTGCCCCTCAGGTGCAGGTGCTGATCACTCAGCAGCAAGCCATCGCTGACATGCGTGCTCAAGTGGCCAAGGCAAATCAAGCCGTGAAAGACATGAGAACCGAGCGTTCGCGCTGGGAAGACCCGGTCTACATTCGTGCTCAGGCTCGTGATCGCCTTTATTACGTAATGCCAGGAGAAGTGTCGTATCTAGTCATGGATGCCAACGGCGTGAACCAAAGCGATACGAGCGGGACGGTGGGCGCGATGATTGCAGCACGCAATAACAACGCTCAGATTTCGGCTACCGTGCACACCACCAACAACAACTGGGTTGATTCGGTTGTCGAGACAATTGTTCGCAGCGGCTTAGATGAACCAATCGCATCGGGCAAGGCTGGCAACTAGTGCCGTTGACCCCTGCAACCGAGGCCGACATTCAGGTCGTCTCGAAACAACTTGGCCGCCCGGCGCGAGACATTGTTGCAATTGCCGCTCGTTGCGTTTGTGGCAAACCAACTGTTGTTCAAACCGCGCCGAGACTCAGCGACGGAACACCTTTTCCGACGACCTATTACATGACCCACCCTGGCGCTACGGCAGCGTTTTCAAGACTCGAGGCTTCGGGCTTAATGGCTGAACTGCAAGCGCGCCTAGCTGTCGATCAAGAGCTTGCCGAAGCTTATCGTTTGGCGCACGAGTCATACTTGGCTGACCGGTCAGAGCTCATGAAGTCAACGGGTGATGTTCCAGAAAT
The DNA here is from genome assembly GCA_903834635.1 of uncultured Micrococcales bacterium. Classification (GTDB taxonomy): domain Bacteria; phylum Actinomycetota; class Actinomycetes; order Actinomycetales; family Microbacteriaceae; genus Rhodoluna. Next base: position 3,643 of record CAILJO010000034.1, read on the forward strand.
CGAAGGAATTTCAGCCGGAGGCATGCCGGTGCGAGTCAAGTGTCTTCACGCACTTGCAGGGCACGCGCTAGCTGCTGGTCCAGGGGTTAACCCAATCGGCGACATCGCCCTTGAACTTTGCACTTGGAGCCCAGATCGTTGCGTCTGCAGCGTGACCACAGATGTAACAAATCAATAAACGGAAAGTAGTAAATTAGACCCATGTCTTCAAAATCAACTAGCGCTGCTGCGCCAAAGATTCTCATCGTCGGTGGCGGTTACGCAGGTTTCTACACAGCTTGGAAGCTCGAGAAGTTTCTAGGCAAAGGCGAAGCCGAGGTCACCATGGTTGACCCACTGCCTTACATGACCTATCAGCCATTCCTTCCAGAGGTTGTTGCAGGTTCGATCGAAGCTCGTCACGCTGTGGTGTCGCACCGTCGCCACTTGCGCAAGACCAACGTCGTAAATGGCAAGGTCACCAACATCGACCACAAGAAGAAGGTCGCCACCATTGAGTACGCCGGAGTTAAGGCCGCTCAGAAGTTCAACTACGACATCGTCGTGGTCACTGCCGGTGCAGTTTCTCGCACCTTCCCGATTCCGGGTGTAGCCGAGCAGGCTATCGGTCTAAAGAACATCGAAGAAGCAGTCGAAGTTCGCAACCGCATTCTCACCAACTTTGACAAGGCAGCTAACCTGCCCGCCGGAGCAGCCCGTGACCGTCTGCTCACATTCGTAGTAGTCGGTGGCGGATTCGCCGGCATCGAAGCATTTGCCGAAATGCGTTCGCTGGCTTCGTACCTGCTGCGTTACTACCCAACTCTGACCTTTGACGACGTCAAGTTCCACCTGATCGAAGCGATGGGTCGCATCATGCCTGAGGTTTCGCAAGCCACCTCTGAGTGGGTTATTGCCAACCTTGACCGCCGTGGTGCGAAGATTCACCTAAACACCCAGTTGCAGTCGGCTGTTGGTGGCAAGGTTGAACTTTCGACCGGAGAATCTTTTGAGTCTGACGTGATCGTCTGGACCGCCGGTGTTATGGCGCACCCTTATGTGCGCAACACCGACCTTCCTCTCGAAGAGCGCGGACGCATCATGGCGCACCCTTCGCTTCGCGTGGTCAATGCCGAAGGCAAGATCATTGATGGCGCCTGGACGGCCGGTGACGTTTCAGCCGTGCCAGACCTAAGTGGCTTCGGTGTCGGTGGCTTCTGTGTTCCAAACGCGCAGCACGCCGTTCGCCAGGGCAAGCTCATGGCTAAGAACATCGTCGCAAGCATTCGCGGTGAAGGAGTCAAAGACTACTTCCACAAGCCGCTTGGAGCCGTTGCCGGTCTCGGCATCGGTGTTGGTGTTTTCCAATATAAGAAGCTTGGCATCAAGGGTCTGCTCGCTTGGTTCATGCACCGTGGCTATCACGGTCTTGCCATGCCGTCATGGGAGCGCAAGATTCGCGTGATCTCTGGCTGGATCTGGAACTTCTTGCTGCGACGCGACATTGTCTCGACCGCCGCAATGCAGGCACCGCGATTAGCTTTCGAAACTTGGGCATCTAAGCCAAAGAAGTAATCGATTCTTTGCGAGGGCCCAGAGAAATCTGGGCCTTTTCGCATTTCGCCCCTTTAGCCCAATGGCAGAGGCAGACGACTTAAAATCGTCACAGTGTGGGTTCGAGTCCCACAAGGGGCACCGAAAAAGTCTTACGCTTGAAACATGACATCCAAGCCAGCCGTTCTGATCTTCGACGGCGATTGCGGCTTTTGCACCACGACTGCAAACTTCATCGAGCGCCGAACTTCGACGCCCATCGAGATTCATCCTTGGCAGTTCATCGATGTCACAAAATACGGTCTGACCGAGGCGCAGGTCTCGGCCAAGGTTTACATGGTTGTCGATGGTAAGAACTTTGCCGGCCACGAAGCCTTCGCCCAAATCTTGATCGTGCAGCGCAACATTTTGCTTCGAGCCATCGGCCACACTCTGATGGCTCCGCCGTTTAGCTGGCTTGCCCGCCCGGGTTATGCCCTCGTCGCAAAGTATCGCCACAAGCTGCCAGGGGGAACACCAGCGTGCAAGATGGATGTTCGCCCTAAGCAAATGTGAAGATGCTGTGAGCCGTTTTGCCGCCAGGCATGGGTGGATAGCATTGAATAGACGACAAAATCGTCACTAACTCAAGGAGAATCATGGACTACACAATCTGGATCATCGTCGGCGTTGTCGTTTTGATCGGACTTTGGCTATGGGGCACCTACAACGGGCTCGTCACTCTTAATGAACGCGTCGAAGAGGCCTGGAGCGACATCACCATTCAGCTGAAGCGTCGTGCCGACCTGATTCCAAACATCATCGAAACCGTCAAGGGTTACGCAAAGCACGAAAAAGAAGTCTTCGAGGGCGTAACCGCCGCTCGCGCTGCATCGATTTCGCCTGAGGCAATGAAGAGCCCAAAGGCAGCTGCCAAGGCAGATGCTGGTTTTGCCGGCGCAATGAAGAGCCTTTTCGCAGTAGCCGAGGCGTATCCGCAGCTTCAGGCGAACCAGCAGTTCCTAGGGTTGCAGAGTGAACTCAGCGACACCGAAGACAAGATCATGGCCGCTCGTCGTTTTTATAACGCAGGTGCTCGTGAGCTAAACATCAAGATCAAACAGTTTCCTCAGGTGCTCTTTGCAGGTCTCGGTTTCAAGCAGCGCGAATACTTCGAAGTTGCCGATGCCGCAGCCATCCAGGATGCCCCTCAGGTCAAGTTCTAGTCTCTTTAGTTTCAACTCTTAAGGACTGCCATGTATTCGGCCATTGCCGCTAACAAGCGCAACACCGTCATCATCATTGCCGTGTTTATCGCCCTGATTGGTGGGCTCGCCTATGCCTGGGGTTACTACAGCGGCAATGGCTCAAGCGCCATAATGATCATCGGTTTCATAGTTCTCTATGCACTGTTTCAGTACTACGCCTCAAGTGCGATTGCCGTAGCAATGTCGGGTGCTGTTCCAATTGAAAAGAACGACAACCCGCGCCTCTGGCGCATCGTCGAGAACCTCTCGATTCGCGAGGGACTGCCAATGCCGAAGGTTTACATAATTCCAGATGAAGCCCCGAATGCCTTTGCAACCGGTCGCGACCCAAAGCGTGCTGTGGTTGCTGCAACCAGCGGTTTGCTTGCTCTGATGGACGACAAAGAGCTCGAAGGTGTCATGGCACACGAAATGGGTCATGTTAAGAACTACGACATTCGAGTCTCTGCGATTGTTTTTGGTTTGGTTAGCGCTATTGGTGTGCTCGCGGACTTTGCACTTCGCATGGCTTTTTGGAGCGGCGCCGGTTCTCGCAATCGAAACGACAATGACAATCAGCTGGGCGCTGTTTTGATCTTGATCGGCATCGTCGGAAGCATCGTTGCCTTCTTGCTCGGCCCACTGATTAGCGCCGCGGTGTCGCGTCAGCGTGAATACTTGGCCGATGCCTCGAGTGCCGAAACCACGCGCTACCCCGAAGGTCTAGCCAGCGCGCTTGCCAAACTTGGAGCCAACAAGCGACCATTGCGCAGAGCATCTTCGTCGATGGCTCACATGTACATCGCCGACCCAATGAAACCTGGCATGATTGAGCGTCTGTTTTCGACTCACCCGCCGATCGCAAAGCGCATCGAGCGTCTAAACCAGATGGGTTCCAAGTTCTAAGGCCAGGTTGCCTTTAGGCTGCACGATGATCTCGTTCAGGCCTTGCCAGTCTTGAATCGTTTTCAGGTGTTTGCTCAAAGCCTTTGCTGTTGAAGCCACTTCTCGATCGTTCAACTTGGATTCATGCCACGATGCCTGCGCCAGCAGCCTGCGCCCTTGACGGTCGCTCTTCAAGTCGATGCGACCTACTAGGTCGCGGTTGTGCAAAATCGGCAAGGTGTAATAGCCGAAGGTGCGCTTTGGCTCCGGGGTGTAAATCTCGATTCGATACTCAAAGCCGAAGACCCGCTCGATTCGATCGCGACGCCAACAAACTGGGTCAAACGGGCTAAGAATGGTCGTTCTAGCACCGGGAGTTTTGGCCGTGAGGTTCTCCAAATTCATGCCGGCTGGCATATAAGCAATGTCCTTCCAGCCCTCAACCCGTGTTTCAACCAGTTCTCCGGCTTCCACCATCGACTTGACCAGCGGCTTGATCGAGGTGGCGTTCATGCGGTGCCAGTCGGCAAGGTCATTGTGAGTTGCGACTCCATAGGCGTTGGCCGCTTGCAACAAAAGTTTGCGCTTAGATTCTTCGTGAGTTGGCTGGTGTTCAAGAACATGGCGCGGCAAAACCTGCTCAGGGAGTGCATACAGGCGCTTGAATGCGTCTCGCCCACCTGAAACCAGGTCGCCAACCAAGAACATGTATTCGAGCGCGCGCTTGAGGTCACTCCAACCCCACCATGAACCTTTGCGTTCGCCGGCTTCGGTTTCGAAGCGGCCCGAAGACATAGGGCCGTTCGCCAGCAGCTGCTCGCGAATCTGGGTGACCAAATTCTTGTTCTTGATCTCGGAGCCCCACTTGGTCATGTACTTGTCTCGATAAGCATCCATGCGCCAGCGATAGAGCGGCCAGTTCTCCAGTCGAACAATCGACGCCTCGTGAGCCCAGTACTCAATCAGTGTTGGGTGAAAACCGCCCATGAGGTCTTCTAGTTCGGACTTATTGAAGTTTCCGAGTCGCGAGAAGAGCGGCAGGTAATGGGCGCGTTCAAAGACATTCACCGAATCAACCTGCAAGAGTCCGAGCCGGTCGACGACATCTAGAACCGTCTTATCCTGAGAAGAATCCACTCCGAGCTGCCTCAATGTGAGCAATCGCGCCTCGACTGCGCTTAACTCTGCCTTCATCAGTGCCCTTCTCAAACTAAACTCATACCAGCGTATGCAAAAGGAGAACCAAATGCCTAACCCAACGCCCGTCGTGGCCCCAACTCTTGCTGAGTTTGAGCGCGCCCACGAAATTGTGGCTCAGGTGGCAAACGTAACTCCCGTTCTGCACAGCAACTTTTTGAGCAAGCAAACCGGAGCCGAAGTTTGGCTGAAGGCCGAAAACCTTCAGCGAACCGGTGCATACAAACTTCGTGGCGCCTATCACCGCATGAGCAAACTAAGCTCGGCTGAGCGCAAGAAGGGCGTTGTCGCGGCATCTGCGGGCAATCACGCCCAGGGCGTTGCTCTTGCTGCCAAGATGCTCGGCATCAAAGCGACCATCTTTATGCCTGTTGGGGCATCGTTGCCAAAATACCTAGCGACTCAAGGATATGGTGCGACCGTAGTTCTCGAAGGCGATGTCTTTGCCGATGCCCTAAAAGCCGCCCAAAACTATGCCGCTAAGAAGGGCGCCGTTTTCATTCCGCCATACGACAACCTGGATGTCGTGATGGGACAGGGCACTGTCGGACTAGAGATTCTCGACCAGGTTCAGAACGTGGACAGCATCCTTGTAGCCATTGGTGGGGGAGGGTTGGCGGCCGGTGTTGCCGTTGCAGCCAAACTCAAGGCTGCCTCATTGGGGCACAAAATCAAGATCATTGGCGTTCAGTCAGAAAATACCGCAGCCTACGTTTCGTCGCTGAAGTCGGGCAAGCTGACGCAGATCGAGACAACACCAACCATTGCCGATGGAATCGCGGTCAGCAAGCCTGGTCAGATTCCCTTTGAACTAATCAAAAAGTACATCGACAAAGTTGTGACCGTCTCAGATGACGACATCGCCAAGGCCATCGTTGCGCTGATGGAGAGATCGAAGATGGTCGTCGAACCGGCTGGAGCAGTTCCGGTTGCCGCGCTGATGACTGGAGCTTTCAAGCCAAAAGGCACTACCGTTGCGGTTTTGTCCGGAGGAAACATCGACCCGCTTTTGATGCAGAAGGTAATCGGTCACGGGCTTGTCGCCTCAGACCGCTACGTCACCCTTCAGATCATGCTTCCAGATCGACCAGGGCAGTTGGTCAAGACGGCTCAGGCAATTGCAGCAGCACAGGGCAACGTAGTCGAAGTTTTGCACACCCGTCACGGCGACGACTTTGACATTAGCGAAGTCGAGTTGCGAGTCAGCATTGAAACCACGGGGGCCGAACACTCGGCTCGAGTTCTCAAAGCGCTCCAGGATGCCGGGCTTAAGGCCAAGGTCGCCAGAAACTAAAACGGCGCAGGGCTAAGCCCCACGCCGCTTTCGAAAACCTGCCTAACCCTTGAAGTGTTCAACCTTCAGGATTGAAACTTTAATCTCGCGACCGTTTGGTGCGAAGTAAGAGACCTCTTCGCCGATCTTGTGGCCCAGAATTGCCTGGCCGATTGGGCTGTCAGGGCTATAAACAGTCACATCACTGCCTTCGGCGATTTCTGCCGAGCCAAGCAAGAAGGTGGTTTCGTTGCCGTTTAGCAAAACAGTCGCTACGGTTCCTTGCTCAACGACACCGTGAGTTGCTGGGGCATCGCCGACCACCGAGTTCGCCAGAATCTCTTCAAGTCGATTAATGCGTGCCTCAATGCGACCCTGCTCTTCTTTGGCAGCGTGGTAACCGCCATTTTCTTTAAGGTCACCCTCTTCGCGGGCCTCTTGAATTCGGCGGGCAATGTCGTGGCGACCCTCGGTCATGAGCTGCTCAAGTTCGGCGAGCATGCGGTCATAAGCCTCTTGCGTGAGCCAGGTTGGCTGTGCTTCAGACATGAAAACCTCTAAGTAGTCGTAATAAATAAAAGGACTCGGCAGAAACTACCGAGCGAAACTCAAGTTTACTTTAGCCAGCATCGGTCAACCAAACCTGAAACCCCTGTCTCGGTGGTGTTCACCGAAACTGTGATCACGCCGGTGGCATCTTGGTTTGCAGGCACCAAAACTTCTTTATAGCCGACCACGCTGTAGGCCTTGTTCATTACCCTTGCGGCACAAACCACGGTTGTGCCGGCAGGTTTGTCCACACTAAATCGAATAATGGTGTGTTCGGCGTCAACAACGTCGTAACCGGCAACCGAAGCCGTGGCTTTGGCAGGTGCGAAAAAGGTCACCCAAACCCCCCAGCCCAAAAACAGGGCCAGCAGAGCAATGGCGGCAGTCGCAATTTTTGCACGCGAAGAGAACCGCGTGGCATTGCGACCATAGCGTTCGTCGAGAATCTGGTTAGTTGTCATGTGCTTCTAGGTTAAAGGTTGCTCGGCTTAGGCGGATAATTGAGTCATGAACATTATGTCGAGCTGGCTCACGATTAACGACCCAAACGCACCGACCGACCCTGCAAACACTTATTACAGCCCTGGCACGTTGGGTTTCATTTTCGTGTTTTTCTTGGCCGTTGCAGCGGTATTTCTAATCTTCGACATGGTTCGACGTGTTCGCCGTTTGCGCTATCGCGCAGAGATCGAAGCGAAACTAGCCGCCGAGACTGCCGCTAAGCGGAAAAAGACTGATCAGTAACGCTGCGGTCCAGTGGCAAAGAAACGCCACGACCGTGCATGCGTGAAAAATCTCGTGAAAACCGAAGTGTTTCGGAAACGGGTTTGGCTTTTTTAGTGCATAAATCACGGCACCGGTTATGTAGAAAACTCCTCCGGCAATAATCAGCGACATCATCCAAACATTGGCCGCAAAGAAATCTTGAACATAGATCATGGCCGCAAGACCCATCGCGATGTAGACCGCAACATATAGCCATCGCGGAGCGTGTACCCAGAACACCCGAAATGCCATTCCTACCAACGCAGTTGCCCAAATCGCAATCAAAAGGGGCAACCCCTTCGATGCCGGCAGCGCCAGCATGGTCATTGGGGTGTAAGAGCCGGCAATCAGCAGAACGATGTTTGCGTGGTCAATTCTTTTTAGGGCGAGTTTGACCTCTGGGCGCCAGTTGAAGCGGTGATACAGAGCAGAGTTGCCGAATAGCAAAAATGACGCCGCAAAAAATATTGACGCCGAAACTTTGCCGGCCGCTCCGCCGTTTGCAAAAACGATTAGAAGCACGCCACAGGCGATGACGATGGGCAAAACTCCGGTGTGAATCCAACCACGCCAGGATGGCTTGTCGTTGTCGGCGGGTGCGAAACCTTTAGATACCGGCAAATAGATGGACTGAGTGTCATCTAGTTTCGGCAATGCTTTTTCATCCATAGTCAAAGGTTAGTAGCCTATTGTTGTGCGCAAACTCATCTATCGGCTCTACGAGCGCTCAATCGCTCGCGTTATCGAACCAAAGAGCCTGCCTAAGCACGTTGGGGTCATTCTCGATGGCAACCGACGCTGGGCAGAACGCAAGGGTGGTCCGACCGCGCAAGGGCACGCAGCAGGTGCTGCCAAAATTCGTGAATTCTTGGGCTGGTGCGACGAACTCGGCATTCAAGTAGTCACCCTCTATTTGCTTTCAACCGACAACTTAACCGGTCGCAAGTCGAGCGAACTTGGTGACCTGCTTGAGATCATTCGTGAAATCACAAATGAGCTGGCGAACGCACGCCTTTGGAGCATCAAATGGGTGGGCGATGCCGAAGGCTTGCCATCGGAGTTGGTTGCGGCTCTTAAGGATGCCGAAAAGAAAACCAAGGGCTTGGGCAAAACTCACGTAAACCTGGCAGTCGGTTATGGCGGGCGCAAAGAGATTGCCGACGCAATGCGTGCGGTGGTTACAAAACACGCCAAGAAAGGCGCTTCGATTGAATCGCTGGCGGATGCACTTACACCCGAGATGATCGGCAAGCACATGTACACGGGCAACCAACCAGACCCAGAACTTGTGATTCGAACCTCTGGCGAACAGCGCGTTAGCAATTTCTTGATTTGGCAAAGCGCTTATTCCGAGCTCTATTTTGAAGAGGCGCTCTGGCCTGACTTTAGGCGCGTCGACTTTTTGCGCGCCATCCGTGCCTTCGAAAACCGCCACCGCAGGTTTGGCGCCTAGGGGTTTTTGCCCAAAAGGTAAACGCTTTATTACTTAAAGACTATTCGGGCGTGTCGCAGGCGAGAGCCGTGTTTGGTCGGGCTTAACCTCTCATCAAGTACTCGATAGAGGAGCTCAGTTGGCTAAAGCAAATGCAACCGAATCCAAGTCTGCTGCCGCGAAGGCGACCGACAAGAAGTCAACTGGAGCGGGTGCAACTGCGCCTGAGACTGCGACCCGAACCTATGTCATAGACACTTCGGTTTTGCTATCAGACCCTAAGGCTCTCTTCCGTTTCAAAGAACAAAACGTGGTCATTCCCATAGTTGTCATAAATGAACTAGAGAAGAAGCGTCACGACCCCGAAATCGGTTTCTTTGCTCGACAGACCTTGCGTTTCTTAGATGAAATGAGAAGCGAGCACGAGCGTTTGGATTTTCCGATCGCGGTTGGCGACGGTGGCACACTGCGCGTTGAACTGAACCACATTGATCAATCGGTTCTGCCCGTCGGGTTTCAGCTTGGTGATAACGACTCAAGAATCTTGGCCGTGGCGTTCAATCTCGCTAGTGAAGGCCTAGACGTAACCGTTGTTTCTCAAGACTTGCCAATGCGCGTCAAGGTTGCTGCACTGGGAATGCGCGCAGAGGAGTATCGCAACAACCTAGCGATCGACTCTGGGTGGACAGGGCAAGCCGAGCTGGCTCTGAGTGCCGACCAAATGAGCGAGCTCTATGACAATGAGGTCATTAAACACCCCGATGCCGCCGCGCTGCCCGTTAACACCGGCATGATTATTTCTTCTGAAAGAGGCCATGCGCTTGGTCGCGTAACTCGTGATCACAAGGTTGCCCTAGTTCGTGGAGATCGGGATGTTTTTGGTGTGCACGGTCGATCGGCCGAACAACGCCTGGCTATCGACCTTCTACTGGACTCTGATGTGGGTATCGTGTCACTCGGTGGTCGAGCAGGCACAGGCAAGTCGGCGCTGGCTCTTTGCGCTGGACTCGAAGCTGTTCTAGAGCGTCGCCAGCACAAGAAAATAATCGTGTTCAGGCCGATTTTTGCTGTGGGTGGTCAAGAACTGGGCTACCTGCCGGGCAGTGAATCCGAGAAGATGGGACCTTGGGGCCAGGCCATCTTTGACACCCTGGGTGCCTTGGTTTCAAAAGAAGTTATCGAGCACATTGTCGATCGAGGAATTCTTGAAGTTTTGCCACTAACTCACATTCGCGGTCGCTCACTTCACGACGCCTATGTGATTGTCGACGAGGCACAATCACTCGAACGCAACGTTCTGCTTACGGTTCTTTCGCGCATCGGTCAAAACTCTAAGGTTGTTCTGACCCACGATGTCGCTCAGCGCGACAACCTGCGTGTTGGCCGCCACGATGGCATTGCTGCCGTGATCGAAGCTCTCAAGGGCCAACCATTGTTTGGTCACGTCACGCTGACGCGTTCTGAGCGTTCCGCAATCGCGGCACTGGTGACAGACCTGCTCGACTAACTCAATCCGGCTGGGGATAACTTCGCCAGACCGAAAGCCTAATGGCTAAGGTCAACCGAATGGACTTCGCTTCAACCTCGAACCTCGTTGCGCTAGCCGGGCCGATTTATCTGCTCGCTGTAGCTATTCCACTTTCGCTGATCGATGTTCGCCAACGACGCCTTCCGAATCGGCTTGTATTGCCAGGTTTGCCGATTGCACTGGTGGGTCAAGCCTTCGGTTGCCTATTCGGCACAAACTGGTTGGCCCTTGCTGTGGCAGTCGTCTGGATGCTTGCCGGCTTTGCAGTGGGACTTCTTTTTAATCGAATGAACGCTCTGGGCATGGGTGACGTGAAACTTATAAGTCTGATCTGCCTGAACCTGGGTTGGTTTGGGTGGCAATGGCCTCTGGCAGCCCTGACAGTGGCATTTGGCCTGGCAACCGTGCTCGTGTTGGCCTTATTTGCTGTGGGGCGCTACAGGCTCTCGAGCACCATTCCACTCGGACCTTATTTGTTGACCGGTTTCTTGGCGTCGACTATTGCGCTGGTCTTGTCATAGACAAAACGTCGAGCGACTTGTCGAGCTGCTCCATGGTCAGCTTTTCGCCATCTACATAACCGAGTTCGATGGTTGCCTCGCGAACCGTGATGCCCTTCTTGACCGAGTGCTTTGCGATCTTTGCCGCCGCCTCGTAGCCGATGAACTTGTTCAAAGGGGTAACAATCGATGGGCTCGATTCGGCGAGGGCCAGCGAACGCTCGACGTTTGCCTCAAGACCCTTAACGGTCTTGTCGGCCAGCAGGCGCAGCGAGTTTGAAAGCAGGCGAATCGACTCTAAGAGAGAGTTGCCCATTACAGGGATTGCCACGTTCAGCTCGAAGTTTCCTGTTGCGCCAGCCCATGCAACTGTTGCGTCGTTGCCGATCACTCTTGCGCAAACCATCAGAACTGCCTCGGGTACAACGGGGTTTACCTTGCCAGGCATGATGCTTGAACCAGGCTGAAGGTCGGGAATGTGAAGTTCGGCCAGTCCGGCGTTAGGGCCAGAGCCCATCCAGCGCAGGTCGTTGTTGATCTTGGTTAGGCTCACTGCCAGCACACGCAGCGCGCCTGATGCCTCGACCAGTGCATCGCGTGCACCTTGGGCCTCGAAGTGATCGCGAGCTTCGGTGATCGGCAAGCCAGTCTCTGCAGCCAGAAGGCGAATGACTTCTTGCGGAAAGCCCTTTGGGGTGTTGATTCCGGTGCCAACAGCGGTTCCGCCAAGAGGAACTTCTGATACGCGACCGATGGTCGAGGTGACACGCTCAATGGCATAGCGAATCTGGGCAGCATAGCCACCAAACTCCTGGCCCAAGGTCACCGGAGTTGCGTCCATAAGGTGGGTGCGTCCAGCTTTGACGACGCCCTTCCAAAGTTCGGCTTTTTCTTCTAGGTGCTTGGCCAAGTAGTCAAGCGCCGGCAATAGGTCATTGATAAGCGCGGCGGTCACGGCAACGTGCACTGAAGTTGGAAAAACGTCGTTTGATGACTGAGAGGCATTGACGTGGTCATTCGGGTGAACATCACTGCCCAAGATACCTGTGGCGAGAGTGGCGAGCACCTCGTTCATGTTCATGTTCGAAGAGGTGCCCGAACCAGTTTGAAAAATGTCGACGGGAAACTCTCCGTCGTGCTTGCCTGAAGCTACTGCGTCGGCAGCCTGAGCAATCGAGTCAGCGATCTTGCCATCGAGCACACCTAGAGACTTGTTGGCCAGCGCAGCTGCCTTCTTGATGCGTGCGAGAGCTGCGATGTGCTCGCGTTCCAAGGTCGTTCCCGAGATAGGAAAGTTCTCTACGGCTCGTTGGGTTTGCGCACGGTAAAGCGCGTTGACCGGAACCTTAACTTCACCCATGGTGTCGTGTTCGATGCGAAATTCCACTTGGGAACCTTTCGGTGCGTGGCTCCGGGAAGAGCCGATTATTCGACGTTGCCGACGGCAACGATTGGGTTTACTTCACCCGCGAGCAAACTGTAATTTGCTCCCACGAGAGCCAATTTACCTTCTGAAACGGCATC
>CAILJO010000035.1 GCA_903834635.1 uncultured Micrococcales bacterium
CTGGAACAACGGTTGCGCAACTAATACCAGGTGTGACCCAAGGCAGGTGCGCACAGAATCCAAACGGAACAGTTCAATGCTCTCTTGTCAGCAGAAACACAATTGGTGTGTATGGAGCAACAGCGATTGCAGGTCTAACTAACGCTGTCGAAATCGCTGGCTCCGGGTATTACAACTGCGCACTCATCCTCGACGGCACTGTAACCTGCTGGGGCCCAGGTTGGGCTGGTGGCCCAAAGGGCAACTTCAACCCTTCAGGCAAAGCACTAAAGATTGCCGGGCTAACTGGCGTGAGAGCAATCTCGATTGGCTCTACCGTTTGTGCGTTGTTGAAGGATGGCTCAGAGAAGTGCTTCGGCAATGATGAACACTCGCAGCTAGGTTCTATAAAGCCAGAAATCTATCGAGCCGAAACAAATTTTCCGTTCACCAAGACCGCTCAGTTGATTCCTGGAGTAAGCAATGCAATTCAGATTTCAAGTGGACTCACAAACAACTGCGCACTGACTGCAAGTGGGCAGACCGAATGTTGGGGTGACAATAACGGAGGGCAACTGGGATACAAACGCACCAACACTCCAGCCAGGATGCCGGTTGTTATTAAGGGTCTTTCAAAAGTGCTCCAAGTTAAATCAAACGAGGCCGAAACATGCGTTGTGCTCGTAGCGGGAGGAATAACCTGCTGGGGCGTTGGCTTCAACGGAGATGGCAACACCGCTAAGCACAACGAGACGCTGGTCGGAAATCCTGCGGTTGTGCAGATGGAATATGCTGCTGACTCAAAGTGTGCACTCATGTCTGATGCAACAGAACAATGTTGGGGAAATGACGTTGACGGGTGGCTCAGTGGCTTGGGCTGGGACTCAGTAAACAACCCTGACGATACGTATAACTGGGGCAGCGTGCCACCATTCACTCTGGATTGGTCAGAGGGTGTGCTGCAAATTTCTTCACCTATCGGTTGCGTGGTCTTGCTCAGCGGCTCGGCATATTGCAGAGGTTCTAATGGTGCGACGTCGTATCTGACAAGACGTTCACAAACGGCTGCAGATCTATTCGGTTTGGCAAATCCGGTGGCTGCACCAAGAGTTAGCATCAACGGAATCTCAGACGGTGGCAGCACCCTTACGGGATCAGTGAGTGGGCTTCCAGAAAATGCAACGAGCGTTTCTTATAACTGGGCTTGGGATCTAAATGTGGTCCAATCCACCGATGTTATTGCTGGCGACTCTTCCTCAGCTGCTCAGAGTTTGGCCATCGGCCCAGATGGGCTCTGCGTAGGATCGGTAATTCATTTTCAGGTTGTTGTCCGAACGCCCGGTTACCGCGCAATCGTTGCAAACACAAAGGTCGTTGTGCCGCAGGGCCCTGTGCCAATCTCTTCGACGCCGACGATGACTTCGTCGACAGGCACATTTGCTTCTGGAGCGCTATTGACGGCTGTTCCAGGTGTTTGGACTGACTACACGACCTTCAAGTATGTGTGGAAGCGTGATGGCGTAGCTATTTCCAAAGCCACGAACGCCACATACAAGTTGGTTGCCGCTGATTCAGGTCATGCAATATCGGTGACCGTGACAGGTGCGGCAGACTACACCTGCACAGGCACTCCGTATATTCCGGTGACCAAGACCTCTGATTCGGTTTCGGTTACTGGTTAGCGGGCTTCCAACCGTTTTAGCCAAAGCCAGATGACTGGCTAGGGTTTGGTCTTGCGAACGATGAGCAAATAACCGCCCGTGGCCAGCAGGGCAAGGGCAAAAAACGCCTGCCACATTAGGTTTGCACCGGTATCGGCTAGTTGAGCCTGCCATTGCGCATAAAGCGTGGTGTCATCGATCGGTGTGAACGCCTCACCCGCTTTGACCTGCGCGCCTGTGCCATCGGCTTTGCTGTTCCATCCCACGAAGTTGAAACCAGCCCTACTAAGACCAGCCGGCGCAGTTATGGTCGTGTTTGGAGTGTCAGTTGAATAGGTACTGGCTGACGGAGTGGATCCGCCTGCTCCATTCACCGAATAACTGACCTCGTATGAACGCGTCAAGGTTGTCGACCAAAGTGTGTCGTTTGGCATTGGAGGTCTGTGGTTCCACTGAGGTCGCTGAACCCAAATTGCGGTGGCCGCACCGTTAGGTAGCGCAGCAACTTTGAAACCTCTCAAGTTTTGAGTTGTTGAGTAAAGAGTTTGAGTCTGGGCCCAATCCTGCCCCGATGCCTTAGTTGCAAAATTGATCGAAGTTGTTCCGCCAGAGTTCGATAACCAGACGGCAAGTAGCGAACCGTTTGCACAAGTTGACAGTTGCATGGTCGAGGCATCGACGTTAGGTGGCGAGAAGTCAACCGGAGTGCTCCACGATCCACCGGCCGGTTTGGTCGAAGTAACCTCGTGATATTGAGTGCCATCACTTACTCCAGACCACATTAAGGTGAGGTTTCCTTTGCCGTCCGAAGTAATCACGTGTTCGACCATGTATTGGTTGTCGGGCGAGATGTCACTCACCGAACCCCAAACACCTGCAGCAGATCTTGTTGCAACCTGAAGTCGAGCCCACCAATCAACAGTGCGGTGCCAAACGACGGTGACGTTGCTGAATGGGTCGCTAGTGATTTGAGGCTCATAGGCGCTTGAACCAGCGGCTGAAAGAACCACTGGCGCAGTCCAGGCCTGACCAAATTTACGAGTTACTGACTCAACTCGATAGTCTGATCCATCTGTGCGCTGATAGGCCAGAGTGATTGAGCCGTTTGGCGCTAAGGCGACCTGCAAGTGCTGAAAGGCGCGACCGTTGGCATCTATTGCTTGTGCCGCCCGCCATTGGCCGCCAGCCGGCAATTCGGCAGTTTCTAGCGAGGTGCTGCCTCCGCTAGTTGCCACCCACATCGCAGTTGTATTTCCAAGCTTGTCAGTCGTGACTCGAATGTCTGATACCGAATAAGAGTCTCCTTGACCGATTATCACTGGCGCTGACCATCCGTGACCGACGAGTTTTTGTGATGCCCTCAGCGTGTTTGGGGATGTCGTTTCTAACCACACCACGACCATGTTTCCTTTTGCGTCGCTAGTGAAAACTGGTTGTGAACCGTTTAGGTCTGCCGGTGTGACACCCGACACAGACGACCAGGTATTCGAGCCAAGCGGTTTGCTGATCATTTGAACGACGCTGTGAGAGTTTATGGTTGCGTTCCAAGTGGCAACTGTTGTTCCGTCATTCAAGCTAAAAATATTCGAATCAATGGTTTGATCCTCGAGAAGTTGCTGCGGCGTTGACCAGGCAATGGTCGAAGCTGACGCTGCCAAGGTGGGTGCTGAAATCAGTGCCAACGTGGTGGCCGCTGCGACCATGCCCTTGAAAAATTTATGCATTCCTAAAGCCTAGCCGTCGGCGAATCGGCCCACCCTAGGCAAGTGTGCGCAATCGGTGCTCTCGAAATCACAACCGCGGCTGGCACTAGATTTAAACCACAAGATTAAGAAAGAAATTCATGAACAAGCGCAAGTTAACTGGATGGTCACTCATCGCCGTTGGCTTGATCGTGCTTTTGTTTGGCGCTTGGAACGTTTGGGGCGAGGATGCCTATCTTTCGTTCACCCAGTCGCGGTCCGCGGGCGAGTACCACGCGGCGCCCGACCAGTCTGGCTCGGCAAATGGCCAAAGGCGGTTCGTCGATGCGGCCGCGGCAACGCATCTTGGTGATATTTTTGCCAGAGTTTATGTTCCCCGATTCGGCAAAAAATGGGTTCGGTTGATTGGTGAAGGTGTCAAGTGGCACCCGGTTCTTAACGAGATTGGCGTGGGCCACTATCCCGGTACTCAGCTGCCAGGAGAGGTTGGCAATTTTGCGGTGGCCGGGCACCGAGGCGGATACGGTGGGGCGTTTCTAAATATTCACCGCCTCACGCAAGGCGACCACGTTTATGTTGAGACCAACGACGGCTGGTTCAGCTATGTCTACCTTCAGACCAAAATTGTTAGCCCCAATGACGTTGCAGTTCTGCGGCCCGTTCCTCAAGAACTCAACGATGCCGTCTCGGGCGAACGTTATATGACCATGACCAGTTGCACTCCGGTATTCGTTAACACCAAACGAATCGTGGTCTGGTTGAAGCTCGATAACTTCAGAACGGCTAAACAGGGGCCGCCACCAGCGATCGCAGACTCAGTGGTTAAATAGCCAAAGCGGCCACAAATCACTTCTCCTCAACCGGCGAGCTTTTCCAGTTTCATAATCTAGTTCTGAAACGGTTAGAATTACAGCACGGAAGCGTGCCGGAGCGGCCGAACGGAACAGTCTTGAAAACTGTCGTAGTTAATAGCTACCGTGGGTTCAAATCCCACCGCTTCCTCCACTAAAAGGATCCAGCATAGTGCGGGGACCTTTATGGTTTGTGCACCAAATTAATACCTAGCGGTCGAAGATTAGACATTGCTAAACTTGGCAGGTTGCGCCGAGGGTGCCGTTAAAGGGTTTGATTAAATGAAAAAGATTTCAGCATTCATCGCACTTATCAGCATCACCATGGCAGCCATGCTTGCCAGTGCTATGCCTGCCAGCGCGGACGCATCTTCGTCAGATATTTCGCTCTCAAGTTTTCAACTCGATTCAGAAGCGGTTCTGAGCAGTCCATTTCGTTCCGAGCAAACCTATTACGACGTTTATGCGCAGAACAGCACCTTCACCTGGTCACTGCAAACCACTAACCCACTTGACCGCATTCGAATCGTTGAACCTAACGGAAATGTTCACGAATCCTTCGGAGTTTTAGTCCAAAGCGTTAGCTACCAGGCAAAGACAAACCAGATCACAACGATCAGGATCTCGAGTGAAGACCAAACGAATGTAGTCACTTATACGTTCAATGTTTCGTCAAAAGTAATGCCCGCACCGGTTTTGACCAACCTCAGCCAGACAACCATGCCAAACACCGGCGGCGTCTTTGTTTCGGGCACCGTCAATCACTTTTTTGCCGACCCAAACGAATTTTGTTACACCTCTGGCAGGTACTACTACAAGAATCAGTGGGGTGGCCGAAGCTCGTCGGGTTTCGACGTTCGTAACGTTCAATTCCAACCAGATGGCTCCGCGCTGGTGACCTTTTTGGTGCAAGCGACTCAGTTTGGCGGCTATGTTGGCAAGTCTGACCTGGAACTTTCAAATGCATGCTACGCCATTGACTACGGCACTGGCTCAGGTCAAAGTGCCATTGCCTCGACCCTCTATAAAGATGAACTAAATGTTGAAAACCCGACTATAGATTCAGTGTCGCTCACCGACGAAGTTACTTTCAGATCGGTTATTGATATCAAGGGCTTCGGAATTTCAAGCAACGCCTCTATCAGAGTCTCTATTAAAGACCCGGCAACCGGAGAAGAACTTGGCACCGAACAATCGTGGCGAGTAACAGACACCCACACCAAATTCCGACTTGGCGTTTATTGGTGGAATCGCGGAAGCTGGTTGGCATCTAAACCAGTTGACTTGCTCATCAAGCGCTACGACCCGATGTCTCCAGAGAAAGTGATCTATACCAAGCGCCTCACTTTTGTGCCGTGGATAGTAAAGTCACTTGCCGTTAGCCCAGCTAAGGGGCCAATATCAGGTGGCAACATCATCACCGTTTCGGGCCAAAATATGTGTTCGCCGAGTGATGAGATGCTCGCTAGTGTCAGCATCGGCGGTCAATACGCGAGCTTTGCAAATGGTAATTTTTGGGTTCACTGCGATGACAGTTCTGACGGTTATCAGCGTGACAGCAACTCTCGACTAGACGTAATCGTGCCGCCAGGCATAAAACCTGGCCCTGTTGACATCGTCGTTGACAACGGGTTTGGCCCCGTAACGCTGGCAACTAAATATGTTTATGGCGCTGCGCCAACTTTGACATCGATCAGTCCTGCATCAGTAAGCAATACTGGCGGCTCAATCGTCACCATCATGGGCACGAACTTTGGAGTTTCTGGAAACCCTTCGGTCATCATTGATGGAATCAAGTCCCCGTGGGTTCAGCGTATTTCGTCAACCAAAATCTTGGCCATGGTGCCGAAAGACTCCGGAAAAACCGGTTCGGTTTCTGTGAACCTGATCTCAGCATCGGGCGGCGGAGCGCTTGACACCCCAGGCACCATGAGCTTGCAGGCAGCCTCGACTAAGCCAACCGTCACCTCAGTGACTCCTAATAAGGCCAGCGTTGCTGGTGGTGACACGATCACGATCATTGGCACCGGTTTCGTTTCTGGCGCAACCGGAGTTGTAATCGGCGACTACGTGGCACCGGTTATCTCGTCTTCGGCAACACAACTCCAGGTTGAACTTCCGACGGGTGATGCCGCAGGTGCGCAAGACATTGTTGTTGGAACCCCAACGGGCATCGTTAACAAGGCTCGAGCACTAACCTATGTGGCATCACCAGGAATCACTTCGATTTCACCTGCTGTGATAGCAAGCTCGGCCGAAGCAAGCGCCACCAAAGTTAGCCTCACTGGCGTTGGCTTTGGTTCAGCCGGAACCATCAAGGTTGGCGGCTCAAGTGCGATTGCCTACACCGCAACCAACTCGGGAACAGTTATCTCGAATATTGAGATTCCTACCGGCTCGGCAGGTCAAGTTTTGATCGCCGTGACCCCTGAAGGTTCGAAAGTCGCCTTCACTGGCTCGGTAAAAGTTACTTCGCCTGAAATTTCCTACTTTGGTCCAGATCCAAAGTTTGATGCAATCGGTGGCGGTCCATTCCAAAATGGCTATGCCAAAGCATCATCAGACACGGCCGGTGGGGCTGCATTCAGAATCGAAGGTTCTGGCTTCGGCAGTTCGGGCAAGGTTCGCATTGGTACCACGGAGCTCACTCCAAGTTCATACTCGGACGCCTTGATCACTTTCACCATGCCGGCCAAGGCTGTGGGCACTTACGACGTGCGAGTTGTTCCAACCCGCGGAGGAATTAGTGCCGACCTGCCTGGTGGTCTGGGCGTTTACGTTCTTGATGTTCCTTTGTCGATTTCAAAGGTGCAATCGGTTGTCGATAACAACCGCAGCGACGCTAGATACACATTTGATCCGAGCATTGACTCGAGTGACCTGTTTGAAATTACTGGAACGAAACTCAATGGATCAGACCCATCAAAGACTCGTGTGGTGATGAATAACGATGACGTCGAGATTGTTCCTGTCAGCGTCACAGCATCCAGCGTGATTTTCCACGCCCCACGTGGCTACAACCCAACCAACTGGGTGGCCCTAAAGGTCTTAACCGATTTAGGGTCGACAGTTCAAAATCAGGGCATCTTTTATGTTGGCAACACTGTTTCACCAGAAGTTCAGCAAGCATCCTTGAATATCAACAAGGGTTTATGCTCTAAAGACCCTGTTGGCGACAGACCCCCGGCGCGTTTCCAAGCTTCGGGCGCTGGCGTGTTTGGAGCTTCGGGCACCGTAACTTTGGCAGGAGTTGCACTTGACTCCATGGCTTTCGCTTGGAGCGCCAATTCCGTCGACGTCGATCTCACCGTCCAAAACAGTGACCTTGGTGAGATCTGGGGCGCAAAGTCTGTGGTCTTCACTCCCGATGACCCAGCATTGTTGCCTCTTACCTTTAACTTCACATGTTCGGTTGACGCTTCGGTAAGCACGCGTGTAGCTAACGGTGCGTCCGACCTGACCATCGATGCAGGAGAGTCCTACACACCTGAGGCCAGCTTTGTCGACCCTCTTCCCAATGCAGATTTCACTCCTTCGGCCGACGGCTACATTTGGCAGACCGGTGATGACTATCGCAACGGCGCCGGGTGGTTTAACAC
>CAILJO010000036.1 GCA_903834635.1 uncultured Micrococcales bacterium
GAACTTGGGTTGCGGCGAGCCCGCGGGGCATCGTTGTTTACGCTCGCTTTGCCTGGATCGATGTACCTGTATCAGGGCGAAGAGCTGGGTTTGCCAGAGCACACCACTCTCGAGCCTGAGTTTCGTCAAGACCCAACTTTTGCCCGAACCGGTGGTGCGCGCGTTGGTCGCGATGGTTGCCGCGTGCCGCTGCCTTGGGAGTCTGGCGCGGGTGCTTCCAATGGCTTTAACACCACCGGAAAGTCTTGGCTGCCTCAGCCCGAGATCTATGCGGAGTATGCACGTGACCTGCAAGATGGCGTTGCCGACTCGACGCTCGAACTTTATAAGCACGCTCTGCGTTTGAGGCGTGAGTTTGACCTTGGCGGTGGCTCGTTCGAGTGGGAGCCGGCGTTCACAAACGATCGCGCGCTGGGTTTTCGCAACCGTGGCATCCTGGTTATTCACAACTTTGGCACCGACGCCCTTGCCCTGCCCAAAGGTCAGATAGTGGCGCGCAGCCAAAAAGGCGATAGCCTCAGCCTTGAGCCCGACACTACGGTTTGGCTTAAAACAAACTAAGGGGCAATCCCATGGCCAAAAAGGTCTATGACACCGACCAGCAAATATCCCGCCTTCGCCGTTACAACATCGTCGCCGGTTTTCTTCACCTGATTCAGGCAGTTGCCTTTGGTTCGGTGCTTGGATCACTGAAAAGCCAGGTGCTCTTTCCTGTGACCGCCGACTATATGGCTGGCCCTCCGGGTTCTGGCCTAACCGAGCACGTCACCGTGTTTTCGATCAACCTCGGCTACGGCGTGGTTGCGTTCTTGGCACTCTCGGCGCTGTTTCACTTTTTGATCTCTTCGCCTTGGTTCTTCAAGCGCTATGCAGCTGGGCTAAAGCTGAACCACAACTACTTCAGATGGGTTGAATACTCACTGAGCTCATCGGTCATGATCTGGCTGATCGCTCAGCTTTGTGGTCTTGCCGACATTGGCGCACTGTTTGCAATCTTTGGAGTGAACGCTTCGATGATTCTGTTTGGCGCTCTGCAAGAGAAGTACGAGAAGCCAGGCAGCAAGGGTTTCTTGCCGTTCATCATGGGTTCGATGACAGGCGTTGTGCCATGGATTGTCATCTTTATCTATACGCTTCAGCCAGGCGGCAGCCACAAGGCTCAGGTGCCAGGATTCGTAATCGGCATCATCATCTCGCTGTTCGTGTTTTTCAACACCTTCGCTATCAACCAGGCTCTGCAGTATCGCCAGGTTGGCAAGTGGGCTAACTACCTTCGTGGCGAACGTGCCTATATCACCCTTAGCTTGGTGGCTAAGTCGCTGTTGGCTTGGCAGGTTTTCTCGGGCGCGATTGTGCCTGTTCTAACCGGCACCAACTAACTTCGAGTTAAAAGTCGAAGCCCCCGCCAAGTTGGTGGGGGCTTCGATTTTTGAAACCTAGTTCGATGCCTTGCGAGGCCACCAGAACTTTTCGCCGGCGATGAATGCCAGTGCAGGAACGATGACGGTTCGAACCAAGAGGGTGTCGAGCAGAACACCGATACAAACGATTGCGCCGATCTGCGCGAGCGCCACTAGCGGCAGAACTCCGAGAACTGCGAACACGGCAGCCAGCAAGATACCGGCCGAGGTGATCACGCCACCGGTGGTTGCCAGTGCCTTGATCATGCCTTCGCGAACACCTAGCTTGGCGCTCTCTTCTTGTGCACGGGTCACCAAGAAGATGTTGTAGTCAACACCCAGGGCCACCAGGAACAGGAACGAATAGAGGAACACGCTCAGGTCAAGCGCCGGAAACTTGAACACTCCAACAAAGAGCAGCCAGCCGGCACCCATGCTGGCGAAGAACGACGCAACGACGGTGAGCAACAGCAACACCGGTGCGACGAACGAACGCAGCAGCACCAACAGAACGATGAATACCAGCGCAAGGATCAACGGAATCACCAGACCCGCATCGCGAGCATAGGTGTTCTTGACATCAAGGTACTGAGCGTCAAGCCCACCAACCTTTGCATCTGCGCCCGAGACGGCGTGAACCGCGGTGCGCAGCTTGGTGATTGCGTCGTAGGCCTCTTGCGAACGAGATTCACCCTTCAGAACGACATCGATCTTGGTGATGGTGTCGTTGGCGATTGCCTTGCCCGAGTTGTCTACGGCGATCTTCGCCGATGAGACACCAGGCACGGCTGCAGCTGCCGAGACCACTGCGTCGGCCTGGGCATTGTTTGCGATCACGGTGCTAGGCGTGGTTGTTCCGGCAGGAAAAGCCTTGGCTAGGTATTCCTGACCGATGACGGCTTCAGGTTTCTTCAAGAACTGCTCGGTTGAAGATAGGCCAATCTTGGTGCCAAGCCCGCCGGCGGCTAGCGCGGCAAGGATGATCACACCGAGCGTGGCAACTGCAACTGGGCGCTTGCTGACTCCGCGACCCAACTTGCTCCAGACACCCTTCTCGGTGTTCGGAACCTGACCGAACTTCGGGCGTGACGGCCAGAAGATCCAGGTGCCAAAGTTGACCAAAAGAATCGGCAGCACAAACAGCGCACCAACCATCGCGACGAGAACACCGGTTGCACAGGCAATGCCGAGTGCGCGGGTTCCGTTTAGGTCAGCAAAAGCCAATGTCGACAGCGCAAGAATCACGGTGATGCCCGAAGCCAAGATGGCTGGCGCCGCACCCTTCCATGCCGCACGCATTGCCTCGCGCTTGTCGGCAAAGTGGAACAACTCTTCGCGATAACGGCTGATTAGCAGCAACGCATAGTCGGTTCCAGCACCGAAGACCAGAACCGATAGGATGCCGGTCACCGAGCCGTCGAGGTTGGTGATTCCGAACCATCCGGTCACCTTGGTCGCTAGGTCACCCGAAATGGCATCTGCCATGCCGACGTTCAGCAACGGTATAGCCCAGAGCACTGGTGACTTATAAGTAATCAGCAGAAGCAACATGACCACGAGTGCAGTGGTGCCTAGCAGAGCAAAGTTTGCGCCGGCAAACACGTTGTTCAAGTCGGCGACGAAACCTTCAGGGCCAGTCAAGGCGGTTTCTAGACCGCTAGGAAGACCTTTGGTTGCCAAGGCGCGCATCGCCTTGACGCGGTCGTTGGCAAGTTTGACGGTGGAACAACCCTCGGCTGCACCATCGCAGGTGACGTTATCCATCGGCACGGTAACAACCGCGGTGGTCTTGTCGTCGCTCAGAGTTGCCGGCGGAACAAACTTGTCGCCGTTAGGCAGCTTGATGTTGCTGTAGTCAACAAACTTGGCGGCCTGACCACCCTCGTGGGTGATGATCGGCTGGGCGCCTGGCGGGAAAGGCGGGGTGAAAGACTTTTCGGTTCCAAGAACCCACTTCTGCTGCTCGGCCGTCATTGCCATGCCGTCGGTCGTGCGATAGACGATGACGGCGGCGGTGCCATCTTGGCTTGGAAGTGTCTTTAGA
>CAILJO010000037.1 GCA_903834635.1 uncultured Micrococcales bacterium
ATTTTGACACAACAACTCACCCGGCACACCGCAGAAACTTGAGTCAAAAATGAAACCTCTAGCCAACTTTGTTGTTCGACGCTCGAAGACCGTTTTCTTCGGGTTCGTCGCACTCGTTCTTTTGAGCGCGACCCTTGGCCTTCAGGTGTTCGCACTGCTCACCGCGGGTGGCTATGAAGACCCATACAGCGACTCGACCCGCGTCACTCACATTCTTAAAGACACCTTCAAAGAGTCACAGCCAGAGCTCGTCGGCATCCTAGATTTTCCGCGTTCAGCCGATAACCCGATGAGCATCACCGTGGGGCAGAGCCTTGAGAGCAGCCTGATCGGCATCAAAGGCGTCAAGAGTGTCGTCTCTTATTACAACGCCGCCAACATGAACCAAAAGCTGGCAATGAAGAGCAAAGATGGCTCTGCCGTGTACTTCTTCATCGACCTGGCCGACAACGTGAATCAACCCCAGTTGGTTGCCAAGATTCAAGACAAGTTCGGATCATCCTTCAACGACGCGAACATCTACTTTGCAGGTGCCGTGGCCATCACCACCGAAATCAACCACAGCGTCTCAGAAGACCTGAAGCTTGCTGAGTCGTTCGCGGTTCCGGCGATGATTGTGCTTTTGCTTTTCGTCTTTGGTTCGATGGTCGCCGCAGGTTTGCCTTTGATGGTCGGCGGCTTGGGAATCTTGGGCTCCTTCGTTTTCTTGTGGTTTGCATCACAGGTCACCACGACTTCGGTTTTCGCTGTCAACATGATTACCGGTTTGGGCCTCGGTCTTGGAATCGACTATTCGCTTCTGATGGTGAACCGTTTTCGCGAGGAGCGCCACAGTGGCAAGTCTGTTGAAGACTCGGTTCGCAACACCATTTTGACCGCTGGCCGAACCGTGTTGTTCAGCGGAATCACCGTGATGATTGTCATCGCGGCGATGGCGTTCTTTCCGCAGGCCTTCCTGCGTTCGATGGCGGTTGGTGGTGTCGCCGTAGTTCTTGTTTGCTTGGGCGGAGCACTTTGGGCTCTGCCAGCTCTGCTGCGCATGCTGGGTGACCGGGTCGATAAGGGTCGCGTTTTCAAGCCAAAGCAACAGGCCGAAGACGAAGGATTCTGGGCCGATGTTGCCCGCTCGGTCATGGCACACCCGATTCGTGTGGCCGTGGTTGCCATTCTCGGTCTGGCCGGGCTGGCATCGCTCGTCATTGGTGCGAAGTTTGGGCAGGTCGACGACCGCATTCTTCCGCGCGATAACCGAGTTGTCGCAGCCAGCAACATCATTCGTGACCGTTTCGAAGGTCGCCAGGCTAGCCCTGTTCAAATCTTGGTCAAGGGCGGCACCGACGCCGAGATTGCTGATTATGCAAAGTCGCTTAGCGACGATGGTCGCATTCTCAATGTCTCTAGCCAGGCCGGAGTCTTTGTCAAAGGCAAGCAGGCATACCCTTACATGCCATCTATGGACCCAACCAAGTATTCGGCTGGTGGTTGGCACCTGATCGTCGCCGTTCACAAAGTTGAGTCGCGCTCGCCGGTTGGCATGACGCTGACCCAAGACTTGCGCGCGAATGCATCCTCGTCGTTTAGTGAAGTTTTGGTCGGCGGAAGTGCCGCGGTCTATACCGACTCGCAGCTTGCCATTCAGAACAACCTGCCAACCGCGATTGCCTGGATTGCGATCACCACTTTCATCCTGTTGTTCCTGTTCACCGGTTCGCTGTTGCTGCCACTGAAGGCAGTCGTTTTGAACTTCTTGTCACTTTCGGCGACGGTCGGCTTTTTGTGCTGGGTGTTTATCGGCGGCAACCTCACGCAACTGATCGGTGACTTCCAAGTCACGGGCACCATCGATACCTCTACCCTGGTGTTGATCGCGGTGCTGACCTTTGGTTTGTCGATGGACTACGAGTTGTTTTTGCTTAGCCGAATCAAGGAGCAACACGAAGCGGGCCTAGACACCACCGAGTCGGTAGCCGTCGGCTTGCAAAAATCTGGCCGCATCATCACTGCAGCGGCGCTGGTCTTGGCAGTTTCGTTCATTGCCTTCATTACATCTGGTGTTGCCATGATCAAGATGATGGGCATCGGAATCTCGTTCGCGATCATCCTCGATGCCACCGTCGTGCGTGCGCTGCTTGTGCCGGCACTGATGCGCCTGTTTTGGCAATGCCAACTGGTGGGCACCAAAGTGGGCCAAGAAGATCGCAGACAAGGTCGGGTTCTCACATTGATCAAATGGTGGCTTAACAGCAAGGCGCGCAAATACTCCAAGTATGTTTTCTTGGTGGGCATCCCCGTGGTGCTTTTCGGCTTTGCCATTCAGGTCGTGGTTGCAGGTGTCACGTCGCACGCCGTTGACGAGGCAAAGGCCGGCACCAGTTCGAAACTAATGAATGACCCAAACCAAGAGGTCACCGGCGGAATCGCAAGCGTTGGTGGAGTCAGCGGACTCGGTGCGCCAATGAGCGCAACTTCGGGTGGTTATTCGGGCAGCTCAGGTCGTGGCACGGCAACCGACATCACCGCCTTCACTCAAATCGCCGTCGAGGTCACCAAGATCGACGGGCACACCATCAACTTCGTTTATTTCGACATCGCCTGCACCGGCAAGCTAACCGACGCGGCCGTGGCCAGCTTGAAGAACGTCACCTCGACCAAGCCCGGCACCGAGCTAAAGCTCACCGTCAACAAGGCTCAAATCCAGGATGGCCTCAAGGCCTCAAACGGCAAGACCGCCGACCTCGGCGATGTCTTGTTGGTGCAGAACTTCTAGCTCCAGCCCATGCGGCGCTTGACCGTCGCAATCTGCTTGGCCTCGCGCTCAGAGAGCGGGCGCAACTCGGCAGCGATGTTCAGCAGGTCTAGCGCGGCGGCATCCAAGTCTTTTTGCAACGCGTTTTCGATGCGGCGACCCAGCGATGGATACTGTGCTTCGAATCGGCGAAAACGGTCGAGGTTGTCTTCTTTGCTTTCGGTGCCTGGCACGGGAGCCTTGGCGGCACGAATCAACCCGAGCAGGTTGCGCAGGGCGAACGAGCGAATGAACTGAC
>CAILJO010000038.1 GCA_903834635.1 uncultured Micrococcales bacterium
GCCGGCGGTATGCCTATTTCTGCGGTAACTGGCCGAGCCGAAATCATGGACTCGTCACACGCCGGAGGCATCGGAGGTACCTACGGAGGTAACCCAGTTGCTGCAGCTGCCGCTGTTGCAGTCTTGAAGCAAATCGAAGCAGGCGGCGTGCTCGAGCGCGCCCTTCACATCGAAAGCGTTCTTGTTCCTCGCCTAAAGGCTATGCAGGCCAAGTATCGGGTCATCGGAGACGTTCGCGGTCGTGGCGCAATGATCGCGCTTGAGTTTGTCGAACCAGGAACCCACAACCCGAACTCAGCTGCGGTTGACGCTGTGGTCAAGCACTGCCACCAGAACGGTGTGCTGGTCTTGAACGCGGGAACTTACGCAAACGTGATTCGTTTCTTGCCACCACTTCCGATCACCGACGAGCAACTGCACGATGCTCTCGATGTTCTTGAGGCCGGACTAGCAGCGCTCTAAACCAAAAAAACGACACCAACCAGAATCAAAGGTGATTTCTGTGGCATACGCCGACCGCACCAAACTTGCCAAGCTATTCGCAACCGAGGTCGACAGGTTTGTAGCCGCGCATCCGGGTTCGCACTCGAGGCACGAAAAGGCTCTAGGTCCGATGATGGGCGGAGTGCCGATGTCTTGGATGGCGAAGTGGCCTGGTGGTTTTCCCGTTTATGTCGAGCACGCCAAGGGTTCAAGATTCACCGATGTTGACGGCATTGAGTACGTAGATTTTTGCCTTGGTGACACCGGCGCCATGGTTGGTCACTCCCCCGATGCATCGATTCAAGCCATAGCCAAGCAACTAGCTCAAGGCATCACGTTCATGTTGCCTACCGAAGCCGCCACAATCGCCGCCCAGACACTTGCTGATCGATTCGGCGTCGCCAAATGGCAGTTCACCCTGACCGCGACCGATGCTAACCGTCACATCTTGCGCTATGCGCGCCACGTGACTGGACGCTCCAAGATCGTCGTTCACGACTACTGCTATCACGGCACGGTAGATGAAACCTTTGCCAATCTCGATGACCACGGCAACACCGTTTCGCGCGAGAACAACATTGGCCCACAGGTCGATCCTGCCGAAACCACAATCGTGGTGCCGTTCAATGACCTTGACGCTGCCGAGAAGGCCTTTGCCACAGGTGACGTTGCGGCAATGTTGATCGAACCGGCCATGACCAACATAGGAATCGTGTTGCCGCAAGCTGGCTATCTTGAGGGTTTGCGCGAACTAACCCGCAAGTACGGCGTCATTTTGATTCACGATGAGACTCACACCCTCTCGGAGGGCGTTGGCGGAATGACTGCACGCCGCAACCTTCACCCCGATGCCGTTGTGCTGGGCAAGACCATTGGTGCCGGTATTCCTGCAGGCGCGTTTGGCATGAGCGAAGAGTTGACCAAGCGGGTCAGCGACAGCCTTCACCTAGAGCACATCGATGTTGGCGGAGTGGGTGGCACGCTGGCTGGTAACGCGTTGTCGATGGCCGCCGTGGCGGCGACTTTGACTAAGGTGCTGACTCCTGAGGCTTTTGAGCAGATGGAGGCGCTTTGCGATGTTTGGACCACCGACGTACAGAACATCATCGACCGCTACAGCGCCCCGTGGCAGGTTTCGCAACTCGGTTGTCGCGCAGAGTATTCATTCCGCGAGAGCGCACCCATAAACGGGCGTGAGGCTGCCGACGCTGACGACTTCGAACTGCAGCAGTATCTGCACCTTCACGCACTAAATCGGGGCATATTGATGACGCCATTCCACAACATGGCTCTCATGTCACCCTCGCACACTCACGAAGACGTGGCCCGACACACAGCCCACTTCGAAGAAGCGGTCGC
Organism: uncultured Micrococcales bacterium; assembly: GCA_903834635.1. GTDB lineage: Bacteria > Actinomycetota > Actinomycetes > Actinomycetales > Microbacteriaceae > Rhodoluna. The sequence goes on from CAILJO010000038.1 coordinate 1,843, forward strand.
CTCGCTATTTGGCTAGAGCTAGGCGCTTCTTCTTGAGGTTGCCATAAACCTGAGTCGCAACCACGATGAGAATCGCAAGAATGAACACCGACGACGCAATGACGTTGGCTTCAGGCGGCAAACCACCCTTGGCTGCAACGTAGATAAACAGCGGAAAAGTGGTCACATTTCCGGCGTTGAAGTAGGTGATGATGAAATCATCGAAGCTCAAAGCGAACGACAGCAATGCCGCGGCCATGATGCCTGGAACAAGCAACGGAAAAGTCACCTTCCAGAACACCTGAGTTGGGGTCGCATAGAGGTCTGAAGCCGCTTCTTCAAGTGTTGGGTCGAGCATTTGAACGCGCGCCTTAACAGTCGTAACAACAAAGCTCAGACAGAACATTACGTGAGCCAGAATCACTGTGAACATTCCGCGCTCGATGCCGAGGCTGAAGAACAACGAAGCCAAACCCGCACCCATAACAATTTCAGGAGTTGCCATTGGCAGAAACAACGAAAGACTCACTGCAGAGCGAGCTCTGAAACGATAGCGGACCAAGGCAATGGCAAGAGCAGTGCCAAGAATTGTTGCAATCAAAGTCGAGATAAAGCTTATGGTCAGCGATGTACCAAGCGCGTCACAGAGGTCTTGGCGAGAGCAAACATTTGCCCAGTGGTCAAGCGTGAAACCGTTCCAGATGGTGTTTCGGCGCCGCGCCTGGTTGAACGAGAAAACGAACGTGTAAACGATTGGAATGAGAAGAAAAACCAACGCCAGAAGCGCATAAAGCGGAAAGATGAAGCGACCGATAGCGAGTTTTCTCACAGCAGTTCCTCCGTTCCTGCTCGGCGAACATAGATGGTTACCAAAACCAAGATCATTCCCATGAGCAAGACCGACAGTGCGGTCGCAGTCTGAGGATTATTTGTGACAAGTTGGTCTTGAACGACCATTGTTCCAATCATCGAGGTCTTTTCTGACCCTAGAAAGTCCTGGCTGGCGTTTACGTAGTCACCTGCAATAGGGATAAAGGTGAGTAGTGTTCCAGAGATAATTCCCGGCATCGAAAGCGGAAGAGTGATCTTTCGGAAAACCTTGGAAGGACTGGCATAGAGGTCTGACCCTGCCTCAAGGAATCGGACATCGAGACGCTCAAGTGTCGTGTAAAGCGGCAATGTCATGAATGGGATGAAGTTATAAATAAGACCAAAAACTACCGCCGGACCAGAGCCGATGAACGACTGAGATGGCTGAAGCCAACCAATCTGGTGCACGAACTCCATAATCGGGGTGTGGTCCGCAAGTAGCTGCTTCCAGGCGATTGTGCGAAGCAAGAATGAGATGAAGAACGGTGCGATGACCAAGGTGACCATAAGGCGCTGCAACACCGGGCGGTGGCGAACTTTGACTCCGATGAAGTATGCCAACGGGTAGCTGATCAAGAGTGCTACCAGTGTTGCTACAAACGCATATCCAAATGATCGCGTGATCTGTGGCCAGTAGCGGCTGATTACATCGGCATAGTTTTGCCAGTTCCACGCCGGATCAAAGTGAACGCTCGGTGTGCTGACTCTCTTGACGAGTGAGGTCTGGATAAGCGCAACAAGAGGAATGAAGAAAAACATCGCCAGATAAATCAAGCCAGGCAACAGCAAGGCAAGGACGATTTTTCCCGACTTTACGGGCTGCCCCGAATTCTTATTTGGCGTGTTTGACGAGAAGGCCGCGAATGCCACGGTTAGTCCTGCTCTTCGGAGCCGTCTGGCAGGTCAGCTAAACCGAAGCTGTGCTCGACCTTCCAAGAAACCCAAACCTTTGCCCCTAGTTCGATTACTGGGCTCTTGCCAATGTTTTGCGCAAACACCGTAACTTCACCAACGTTAGGGATCTCGATCAGGTACTGATTGCTAACACCGGTAAAACGAATGTCAATGATTTCGCCTTCGCCGATCATGACGTGATCGCTTGAAAGGTTTGGCTTCGAGGTGTGGAAAGTGGCCTTTTCGGGGCGCACACCGATAGCGATCTTTCCCGTGTGCTTTTCGGCACGCTTCTTGTCTACGGTCACCTTGTAGCCGCCAACTTCGATGGAGACCGAGCTATCGTTCGAGTCGCTGACCTTGCCAACGAAAAGGTTTGACTGCCCGAGGAACTTCGAAACGAATGCCGTCTTTGGTCGGTCATAGAGGGCCTCTGGGGCACCCATCTGCTCGATTCGTCCCTTGTTCATAACCGCAACGGTGTCTGCCATGTCCATAGCTTCTTCTTGATCATGGGTCACATGCAAGAAGGTCAACCCGACTTCCATCTGAATTGCCTTGAGTTCGATTTGCATCTGGCGGCGAAGCTTTAGGTCGAGAGCGCCAAGCGGTTCATCAAGAAGCAACAAAGATGGTCGGTTGACCAAGGCTCTGGCGAGGGCAACTCTTTGCTGTTGACCACCCGAGAGCTGCTGAGGGCGTCTTGCAGCGATGTGCCCAAGTTCAACTAGATCGAGAGCCTCTTGCGCCTTAGCAACTGGGTCGTCAATCTTTCGCTGACGTAGTCCGAATGCGACGTTTTCAAGAATCGTCATGTGCGGGAAAAGCGCGTAAGACTGAAAAACTGTATTCACTGGGCGCTCGTGCGGCTTCATGCTGGTCACATCTTGACCACCGATCAGCACTTGGCCTTGTGTCGGTGTTTCAAGCCCCGCAACGATTCTCAGGGTCGTGGTCTTGCCACAACCTGAAGGCCCAAGCAAAGCGAAGAACTGCCCTGCAGGTATGTGCAAATCCATGTCATCGAGTGCGGTGAATCCTGGAAAGTCTTTGCGAACGTCGATGAGCTCGAGATCGGCTCCGGTTACCTTCAGCTGAGTGGCCAACTACACAACTCCATTCGATGCATCGCTCCAGAGCTGGGTGAATTCGTCGTCTTCTGCTGGAGTCAGAGAACGGAAGTGGTGCAACTTGGTCGCATAGGTTTCGGCCGAAGGGAAAATCAACTCGTTGTTGGCAAGAGTTGGGTTGGTCTTAGCAACAATCTCTTTCACACCGAGAACCGGTGGAACATAGAAGACTCCGCCCATGGTGCTTTCGGCTATTACTTGTGGATCAAAGTAGTAGTTGATTAGCTCGTTGGCGTAGGCGGCGTTCTTTGCGCCCTTTGGGATCAAGAAGTTGTCGGTTGCAAAGGTTGAACCCGAATCAAGCAAGACGTATCCCAAGTCTTCATTGCC
>CAILJO010000039.1 GCA_903834635.1 uncultured Micrococcales bacterium
AACTTCTATCAGCTGTGCTCGGCTGCCATCAAGGCTCGCCCCGGTCGCAAAACGGTCATCATCGACGCGGCGAACTTTCCGACCGACCGCTACATTCTGGCCGGCATCGCCGAAGCCCACGGTTTGAACCTGGTGACACTAGACAACGACGGCAGCGGCGGACCTGGTTCGGTGCCGATTGATGCCGAAAACGAACTAATCACTGCCGAAGCACTTGCACCGCACCTGAATGACGATGTTGCACTGGTGACCCTACAGGCGATTCACTACCGCTCGGGCGCTCGCCCAGACATCAAGGCGATCACCGACCTTTGCCGCGCTAACGGAACACTCGTGGTGTGGGACGCAAGCCACGCCGCCGGCGCAATCGAACTCGACTTTGACGCAAACGGTGTCGACCTGGCCGTCGGCTGCACCTATAAGTACGGCAACTCGGGCCCTGGCGCGCCAGCCTGGCTTTATGTAAGCAGGCGCATTCAAAGCGAACTGCGGGTGCCAATCCAAGGATGGTTCGCCCAAGACGCCCAGTTTGAGATGGGGCCATTTTTTGACCCAGCCGACTCGATTCGCCGCTTTCAGATCGCCAGCCCGAGCATCATCGGCATTCGCGGAGTTCAGGCCAGTTTCGAGATGATCGAGCGCGCCGGCATCAAAGCGATCTCACACAAGGCCGCCGTTGGCACCGACATGATGATTGATCTGTTTGACACCTGGCTCGAGCCACTCGGATTCACGCTGCTGACCCCGCGCGAATCAAGCAAGCGCGGCGGGCACATCACCATCGGTCACCCCGAAGCCAAACGCATCGCGGCAGCTCTGCGCAAGTTCTCGGCCGTCGTGCCGGACTATCGCGCACCAAACTCGATTCGCCTTGCAATCGCACCGCTGCCAACCAGCTTTGTTGAGGTCTGGGATGGCTTCGCGCGCATCCGTGAATCTGTCGCCAACAAGGATTACCTGAAGATCGAAGACAACGGAAGTCGAGTGACATGAGTGGCAACCAAGATGGCGAAGCTCGTCACGACAAAGCCCTGACCTATATCTCGTATCTCAAGATCGACGAGCTGCTCGACCTGCAGCAGCCCGAATCGACCGGACCTGAGCACGACGAGATGCTTTTCATCATCATTCACCAGACTTACGAACTGTGGTTCAAGCAACTGCTGCACGAGGCTGCGGCACTTCAGGCGGCTCTTGAGGCTGGCGAAACGCACCGTTCACTGGCTCTGCTTGGTCGCATGCGAACCATCATGAAAACCTGTGTCGGTCAGATCGACATTCTCGAGACCATGACTCCCCTGCAGTTCAACTCGTTTCGCGGGTTCTTGCAGTCGTCGAGCGGTTTTCAGTCGGCGCAGTTTCGCGAATTCGAGGCTGTCCTTGGTCGTCGCGACGCAGCCGCCGCCGACGCCGACAAAAACTCTGGCATGGGCATGGCCGAGCATCTGATTTATGGCTCACCTGCCCGCTCTAGGGTCGAGGCAGCGATGCGTCGCCCTGCTCTGTGGGACTCAGTTTTGCGATACCTGGCCGGTCGCGGCCACGAGGTGCCAAATGATTTGCTCTACCGCAACATCGAGGTTGGCTACCACTCCGATGAACGCGTTCAGACAATGTTGCTCGACGTGCACCGAAATGACCCGGATGCCGCCGCGGTTTGCGAGCGTTTAGTCGACCTGGATGAAGGCCTGCAGGAGTGGCGTTATCGTCACGTAAAAATGGTTGAGCGCACAATCGGTCGAAAGACCGGCACCGGCGGAAGCCCCGGTGTGGATTACCTTGCGAGCACGCTGTTTCGCCCGGTCTTTGCCGACCTTTGGGCTATTCGCTCGAAGTTCTAGAGCCGCCAGCTCGGCAGGCGCCACTTGAAGGTGATTGCCAAGAAGCGCGCCGCAATAATGACTGCCGTGGTGATGATTACCGCAACCGACTTATCCATGTTGAGCACTTCTAGCCCCCACAACAGGAATGACCCGCCGAAGGCAAACAGCGCGTAGGGCTGGTGATCGTTGACGGCTCGAGGAATCTCGTTGACCAAGACGTCACGAATGATTCCACCGAACACACAGGTGACCACTGCCATCATTGCCGCAATCAAAGGTGACTGTCCATTGTCGAGCGCTAACTGCGCGCCGGTAGCCGCGAACAATCCCAAACCGATGGCGTCTGGCCATTCGATGGCGCGCTGGGTGATTTCGATGTGGCGCGCTCGAAAGAAAAACGGGGTGACGACACCGATAACGATGATTGCCAAGACCAGTTCTTGGTGGGTCATCCAAAAGAACTGCTTGTTGCCGAGCATCAAGTCACGCACTGTTCCACCGCCGAATGCGGTGATGATGGCAATCAGCACCAGCCCAAAAACATCAAGACGCTTTCGAGCGGCCTCGATAATGCCTGAGGCTGCGAAGGCGAGAACCCCTAGAACCTCAAGAACGGCTAGCACTGTCAACCACGTTTTTCACGAGCATGGCACGAGTCATTGGTCCAACACCGCCAGGGTTTGGGCTCAAGAATCCGGCTACGTCGACGACATCGGGGTGCACGTCACCCAGCAGAGTTGCCCCAGAGGCACCTTCAACTCGAGTCACGCCAACATCGAGAACAGCAGCACCAGGCTTGATCCAGCTCGGCTGAACAAAGTGGGCAACGCCGACGGCGGCCACCACAATGTCGGCTCGACGAATAATGTGCTCTGGGTCGCGCGTCGCCGAGTGAATCAGCGTCACGGTCGAGTCAATACCCTTGCGTGTCATCAGCAAGCCAAGCGGGCGACCCACGGTGATGCCTCGACCGACAATCGCAACCTCGGCGCCTTTGGTCTCGATGTCATAGCGGCGAAGAAGCTCGACGATGCCGGCAGGCGTGCATGGCAGAGGTGAATCAATCTCTTGGTTCACGCCCAGCACCAGGCGACCGAGGTTGGTTGGGTGCAAGCCGTCGGCATCTTTGTTTGGATCCATCAGCTCGAGCATCTCGTTTGCGTCGATGCCAAAAGGCAGCGGCAGCTGAACGATGTAGCCGGTGACGTCTTTTGCATCATTCAAATCACGGATGGCTGCGCGCACGTCAGCTGCCGAGGCTGACGCCGGCAGGTCGATGCGGATGCTGTTGACGCCTACCTGAGCGCAGTCGCGGTGTTTGCCGCCGACATACTGGTGCGAACCTGGGTCGTCTCCAACCAAGAGCGTGCCCAGACCGGGTGTGATGCCGCGCTGCTTGAGAGCGACTACACGCTCAGCAAGTTCGGCTTTGATGGCCTTAGCCGTGGCTAGACCGTCAAGCTTGACGGCGGTCAAGGGTTACCAGTTCTCGAGGCCGCTGTAGAGCGGGAAGGCCTCGGTTAGCTTGCGAACACGAGCGTTCAGGGCGGCAACATCAGGGTTTGGCATCAGCACGTGAGCGATGATGTCGGCGACCTCGGTGAACTCTTCGGCGCCAAAGCCGCGAGTCGCCAAAGCCGGGGTTCCGATGCGAACACCCGAGGTGACCATTGGTGGACGTGGGTCGTTTGGCACCGAGTTGCGGTTAACTGTGATGCCGACTTCGTGCAGCAGGTCTTCGGCAAACTTGCCGTCGATTGGGGCGTCGCGAAGGTCAACGAGCACTAGGTGAACCTGGGTTCCGCCGGTAAGAACCTGAACTCCGTTGGCCGCGACATCGGCCTGGGTCAAGCGCTCAGCAATGATGCGGGCACCGTCGAGGGTGCGCTGCTGGCGGTCTTTGAACTCTGGCTGCATGGCTGCCTTGAACGCGACGGCCTTGGCAGCGATCACGTGCATCAGCGGGCCACCCTGCTGACCTGGGAACACCGAAGAGTCGATCTTCTTGGCGTACTCTTCGCGGCAAAGAATCAGACCCGAGCGAGGGCCAGCGAGGGTCTTGTGAACGGTGGTAGAAACTACGTCGGCGAATGGAACCGGGTTTGGGTGCAGACCGGCCGCGACTAGACCGGCGAAGTGAGCCATGTCGACCCAGAGCTTCGCGCCGACCTCGTCAGCGATCTTGCGGAACTCGGCGAAGTCGAGGTGGCGGCTGTAGGCCGACCATCCTGCGATCAGAACGGCAGGCTTGACCTCGTGCGCGCGCTGGCGAACGATGTCCATGTCGATCAGGAAGGTCTCTGGGTTCAGACCATAGGCGTGGGCTTCGTACATCTTGCCCGAGAAGTTCAGGCGCATGCCGTGGGTCAGGTGACCACCGTGGGCTAGCTCCAAACCTAGGATGCGGTCGCCAGGGTTAGCCAAGGCCATGAGAACTGCAGCGTTTGCGCTGGCACCCGAGTGTGGCTGAACGTTGGCGTGCTCGGCTCCGAAAAGCTCTTTAGCGCGGTCGCGAGCCAAGTTTTCGGCAATGTCGACTGCCTCGCAGCCACCATAGTAACGCTTGCCAGGGTAACCCTCGGCGTACTTGTTGGTTAGCACTGAACCTTGCGCCTCGAGAACGCCGCGGCTGACAAAGTTTTCTGACGCGATCATCTCTAGTGTGTGACGCTGGCGGTCGAGTTCGGCCTCTAGAACGGCCGCGATCTCTGGGTCGGTTTCGCTCAACGGGAGATTGAATGAAGATGGAAGTTTAGACATTTTCGGGGCTCCTAAGAGTTTTTGGCAATGCGGTTTTGTACGGCTAGATTCTGGCCCAGGCGCACGACCAATAATGCCTATCGCTCCCCGATGGAAACCCATCTTTAGCGCCAGTTGCGATGTCTCTATTCTAGCAAATGGTGTTTCACGGCGTGCCTTGCCGCGAAAGGTTCGGTATTCTGAACTTCGTCTTCACAAAAGCGAGTAGGTTCATGTCTCTTCAAGTCATCATCGGTCTGTCGATGGTCGCCGTCGGGCTCGCTCTCGCATCTTATGTAATCGTGCTGATTGTTCGCGAGCGCAAGCGCGACCGAAACATAATCGACTAATCAACCCACCAGCGCCTCGAGCCACCGCTCGGGGCTTGTTCATTTAAGATGGGTTTCATGACAGAAACAGCCACGCACTGGGTGCTCACCCTGGTTTGCGCCGACAAGCCGGGCATCGTTCACGCAGTTTCGGGCGCAATAGTTGCCGGCAACGGCAATATCACCGAGTCTCAGCAGTTTTCTTCTGACGACAGCGGCACGTTTTTTATGCGGCTGCAAATCGAGTCGACGGCGAGCCGCGAGGCCCTAGAGGCCGAGCTTGCGCCAGTCATTGCTCGCTATGGAATGCAGCACACTCTCGACGTAGTTGGCCGCAAACTGAAGACTTTGGTTTTGGTTTCAAAGTCAGCGCACTGCCTGAATGACATTCTGTTTCGCCAGCGCGCAGGGCAGCTGCCGATAGACATTCCTGCCGTCTTCGGAAACCACTCCGATCTTGCCGAACTCGCTGCCTTTTATGGTTTGCCGTTTGAGACTCACCAAATCACCGATGCTGGCGCGAAAGCGGCTTTTGAGCACATGCTGCGTGACTACATAAAGGCTGCAGGAATCGAGCTAATCGTGCTTGCTCGTTTTATGCAGATTCTTTCGCCAGAGTTCGTCGCCGAATTCGAGGGTCGAATCATCAATATTCACCACTCGTTCTTGCCGGGCTTCAAGGGAGCAAACCCTTATGCCCAAGCACACGCTCGCGGCGTGAAACTGATCGGCGCGACCGCACACTTTGTAACCGCCGATCTTGACGAAGGCCCGATCATCGAGCAGAACGTGGTTCGTGTCGAGCACAGCCACTCGAAGCGAGAACTTGTGTCGATCGGTCAAGATGTCGAATCAAAGACGCTAACTCAGGCAATCCGCTGGTTTGCCGAGCACCGAGTCTTGCTCGATGGCGACCGCACCATCATCTTCAACTGATTTTTTGACGGTCAGATAACTCTGGTTGAAAGCACAAAGAGCCCCGCACGCGCGAAGCTCTTTGGCTTTTGGGGTTGGCAACTAGCGTCGGCGTTTGACCAACACTCCCCCAGCTATTAGCGGAACACCGGCTGCCAGCAACCAACGTCGACCCTGGTCGTCCAAGGTGCTCAAACTTGCAACTTTGTGAGCGCCAGACAAACTTGCAGGTCGCATAACATTGCTGAATCCGCCCAGGCGACTGCCTGAAGTGATGCTGCCAAGAATTGGCCGCTTGCCTGCAGTAACACCATTTGCCACATCGACATCGATGATTACGGGGGCAGATTCCACCGCAACGTTCGGGCCTAGGTTGCCGTTGGCATCTTGGATGGAGTTTGCCGGAACACCGAGCTTTATCGAACCTGCGCCGCAAGTGGTCGTTGTGACCTTATAGACCAGGCCGACGGTTGTTTCGGTCAAAGCGAAGTGGCAGTTTTTAGCAGTTCCACTTCGGGTGAATACGTCCAGCACGGCTCCCGTCACAGGCTCACTGAAGGTTACGGTGAAAGATGGGCTCGTCGACTGAGTTGCTCGAGAATCAGCAACGATTGTCACGCGAGGCAACTGGTCATCGATCTGAGTTTCTGGTGACAGCGAGTCGGTTGCCGGGCCAAGGTTTCCTGCCGAGTCGGTTAGAGAGTTTGCCTTTAGCGTGATCGATGTTTTGACACCATCGTTGCAACCGGTGACCCAGATTGTGTAACTTGCGGCACTGCCAGTTAGCTTGCTGATTGCACAACCTGTTCCGGCGACCGTCCAGTGACCGGTGTCGTTTGCCATTCCGGTTACGTTTTCGCTCATGGTCAGGTCATAAACCTGCATGCCAGTTCGACTGGTGCTATTTTTCACCAAAGAAGCCACCGCTGGCACAACGCGGTCAACGGTCACGGTGTTCGCAACCACTGCCACCGCTGGCCCGGTGTTGCCGGCGGCATCGGTGACTATGTTTGCTTTCAAGGTGAGCACCGACGATGCCGTGCTCGAGCAAGAGTCCACGTTCACCGTGAAGTTTTTGCCAGAACCGGCCACCGTGCCAACAACGCACGAAGTTCCTGTGATGGTGAAAGAACTCGAAGCCAGGCCGCTGATTGTTTCGTCTGACGTGACGGTGTACTGCAACGATGTCGCGTTGCTTGGGCTGGTTGGCGCCGAAACGGTGATGTTTGGCTTAGCGCGGTCGAGAGTGATGCTCGACGAGGTCACCAACGCGGCGGGTCCATAGGTAGCTCCATAAACCGCATCGGTTGCAAGGTTCAGCATCACCGTTCCGTCGCTGCAGCCCGAGACCACAATGACGTAGGTTGCGCTCGATCCGGTGACGCTGTTGATTAGACAACCCGAGGCGGTTCCGCTGAATGTGAAATCGGTGGCGTCTAGTCCGAAAACGTTTTGGCTAAACACGAGGTTGAAGGTGGCCGTCGTGGCGTTGCTGAGCGACACCGTTGGAGCAAATGTGCCTACGGTTGGGGCGAAGTTATAGGTGATGATTACCTGCCCGTTGCCGGTTCGAACACCGGCCGCGTGAGCGATTACTGCCGTGTAAGCGATGCTCGAGTAGTTTGAGCCGCCACCACCGCCGCCTCCGTCAAGCCCCGATGGCACGCCGTCTCCGCCGCCGCCACCACCACCGAAGTAGCCTCCGCCACCACCGCCGCCGCCGCCGATCGAACCGTTGCCGCCCGTTCCACCCAACAGGGTTGCACCAGCCGTGCCGGCATTGCCAGAAGAACCTGAACCTCCTGCACCACCAGTGGTTTGATTGCCACCGATGCCTCCGGCAGCTCCACCCGCAGCGCCGTTGCCCGCGATCGTGCCGCCGCCTACACCTCCGACACCGCCGACCCAGCCGCCGGTGCCTCCGCCTCCGCCAGCGACGACAATGCGGTCGGTTGATGCGGCTGAGGTTCGAATGTCGCTTGCTCCGCCGCCGGAGCCTTCGTCACCGTGACCAGAGCCTGATGATCCTCCGCCGTTGAAGCCGCCGGTCTTAGCCGAGCCGGTTTGCCCCATGCCGCCGACATAGATCCAAAGAGCGGTCGGAATCACACTGAACTGACCGGTGATTTTGGCCCCGAGTCCGCCGGTGTGACCACCTTGGGCTCCATAGGCCTCAAAGCTCATAGAACGAACGCCGGCGGGCACGCTCCATTGGTAATAGTCGCCTGAGTAGTCAAAGGTAACGGTGCAAGAACCGTTGGCGCAGACCGGCGTTGGGCTGGCCGTGACAGCCTCAACCGGTGCGGTGCCGAGCGAGCCGAAGACGGCTGCTAGAACAGCGGTGGTTGCGGCAAATGCCGGCCACCGAGATTTCTTGTAGTTATTCATGCCGAGAAATGTAAAACTCCCGCCAAATTGTTGACGGGAGTTTTCCACAGGCCTAGCGGCCTAGAACTTATGCACAGATTTAGTGCAGGGCACCGACTATGAGAGACGAGCCTTCAGGTTCTCGGCAAGTGTCGCCATGAACTCGTCGGTGGTCTGATAGGCCTGACCGTTGCCAACAAGCGCAGCCAAGTCCTTGGTCATGTGACCGGCCTCGACAGTCTTGATGATGACATCCTCGAGAGTCTCTGCGAAGTGCTGAACATCTGGAGTGCCGTCTAGCTTGGCGCGGTGCATCAGAGCACGGGTCCAGGCATAGATCGAAGCGATCGGGTTGGTCGAGGTCTTCTTGCCAGCCTGCCAGTCACGGTAGTGACGGGTCACGGTGCCGTGGGCGGCCTCGGCTAGCGCGGTCTTTCCATCTGGGGTGGTCAAAACCGAAGTCATCAAGCCAAGGGAGCCAAAGCCCTGAGCCACGGTGTCTGACTGAACGTCGCCGTCGTAGTTCTTGCAAGCCCATACATAGCCACCTTCCCACTTGAGCGCTGCCGCGACCATGTCGTCGATCAGGCGGTGCTCATAGGTCAGGCCAGCAGCCTTGAACTTGTCGGCGTATTCAGCGTCGAAGACATCTTGGAAGGCGTCTTTGAAAGCACCGTCATAGGCCTTGAGAATGGTGTTTTTGGTCGAAAGGTAGACCGGAAAGTTTCGAGCAAGACCGTAGTTGAACGAGGCACGAGCAAAGTCGCGAATGCTGTCCATGTAGTTGTACATACCCATCGCAACACCACCGTGCTCTGGATAGTCGGCGACGGTCATGGTCACCGGCTCGCCATCTTCGGGGGTCCAAGTGATGGTGACTCGACCCTTGCCAGGAACCTTGAAGTCGGTTGCCTTGTATTGGTCACCGTGGGCGTGACGGCCGATGACGATTGGCTTGGTCCAACCAGGAACCAGACGCGGAACATTTGAAATAATGATCGGCTCGCGGAAAACGACGCCATCGAGAATGTTGCGGATGGTGCCGTTCGGCGACTTCCACATCTTCTTCAGCTTGAACTCCTCGACGCGAGCCTCGTCTGGGGTGATGGTTGCACACTTGACACCCACCCCGTGCTGCTTGATTGCGTTGGCGGCATCGATGGTGACCTGGTCTTCGGTAGCATCGCGGTGCTCGATCGAAAGGTCGTAGTACTCAAGATCAATGTCCAAGAACGGCAGAATCAAGCTATCCTTGATGTTCTGCCAGATGATGCGGGTCATCTCGTCGCCGTCTAGCTCGACGACCTTGCCAACTACCTTGATTTTCGACACAACGATTCCATTTCGATTACCTGTGAAAAGGGTCTTAACGCCCTCAGAGTTCTAGCCTAGCGGTTTTGGCGACATAGACTTTTGCTATGAAATCTCGTCGCATCCGTAATTTTTTCATGCTTTTGGCAGCCCTAGCAGTGCCTGTTTCGCTGACCGGCATTGTTCCGGCCCAGGCCACTGGGCAAATGATTCCAGCGCCAGACAAGGTGATCGACGAGCACAGCGTTGGCATTCAGATGTTCATGTATTCATGGGACTCGATCGCCGCTGAGTGCACCAACTACATGGGTCCGGCAGGAATCGACTGGGTTCAGGTTTCGCCCCCGCAAGAGCACATCACCGGATCTCAATGGTGGATTCACTATCAACCCGTCTCATACAAAATCGAATCGAACCTAGGCACTCGTGCCCAGTTTGCCAACATGGTTCAAAAGTGCAACGCAGCTGGCGTTGCAGTGATCGTTGACGCCGTTATCAACCACATGGCCAACGGCGGCGGAACCGGTTTTGCCGGCTCAAGCTACGACAAATATGACTACCCGGGCATCTATGGCTTCACCGACTTTCACGCTGGTCTCGACCAAAGCAACTCGCACTACTGTGCCGACAGCATCAGTGACTACTCAAACCCATGGCAGGTAGTTAACTGCGAACTTGGCGGCTTGCCAGACTTGGCAACCGAGAGCAGCTTCGTTCGAACTGTCGTCGCAAACTACCTGAACGACTTGCTGAGCCTTGGAGTCGCTGGGTTCCGCGTTGATGCGGCCAAGCACTTTGGGTCGGACAACCTAGAAGCAGTGGTCAACCAACTGACCCCGGTCAATGGTCATCCACCGGTAATCATGTCGGAGACGATTGGCAACGGCACCGCGAATGCTTCGTTTGTTGCCTGGGGCAGCAAGGCTTGGGCTTGGGGTATGCCAGATGTCTTGAGCAACAACTTGGGCCTCGGCTCGTTGGCCTTTGGCAAAACCCTCAACTGGACTTCCGACTTCAGTGGCAGCGCCAACACCATCACCATGGTTGGAAACCACGACACCGAGCATCACGGACCAACCTCGATCGCATACTGGCGCGGCAACCTTTATCAGCTGGCCCACGTTTACATGTTGGCCATACCGTTCGGAATTCCAGAGATTTACACCGGCTATTCGTTCACTGACGAAAACGATGGCCCACCAACCAACGCGCAAGGCGTGGTTACCAAAGCCACCTGCCCTAAGGTTTTCACCAAGCCAACCAACATCGTCAAAGACGGTGTCTATACCTGTGTTGACCGTTGGACAGCTATTCAGGGCATGATCAAGTGGCGCGACGCGGCTGGCAATGCGGGTCAAATTCACAGCGCTTACACCAAGTTCACTTCGGCCCGCACCTTGAGCTTTAACCGAGGCACCAACTGGATCGCCATGAACCCTACAATGGCTACCACCAAGGCTAAGTACAAGACCTACCTTGCCAAGGGCACCTACTGTGACGTTGTCTCGGGTGGTCGAAACGCTCTGCGTTCGAACAAAAGCTGCGTGGGCTCAAGCGTGGTTGTTGACGCAACCGGTTTTGCGACCATCACAGTTCCTGCTCAAAGCGCAATCGCTATCGGCGCCTTCGCAAAGGCTAAGTAGCTCTAGACCAGATTCGGCGCAGCCGAACTAAACCAGACTGTCCCGCCACGCCTTATGCATTCTGGCAAACTTGCCGGTGCCAGCAATCAGCTTGGCTGGGGTGTCGTCTTCGGTGATGCGTCCGTGCTCCATAACAAGAACTCGGTCGGCAATCGAAACGGTCGAGAGTCGGTGAGCAATGATGATCGCGGTGCGATCGGCAAGCAGAGTCTTGAGTCCATGCTGAACCAGGCGCTCGCTCGGAATATCTAGCGAGGCGGTCGCCTCATCCAAGATCAAAACGGCTGGGTCGGCGATGAACGCGCGGGCGAACGAAATCAACTGACGCTGACCGGCACTCACGCGTCCTCCACGCTTGTTGACATCGGTGTCATAGCCGTCGGGCAGAGCCATGATGAACTCGTGCGCGCCAACAGCCTTGGCCGATGACTCAATCTCGTCGCGTGTAGCGAGTGGCTTGCCCAGCGCGATGTTGTCGGCGACGGTGCCTGAGAACAGATATGCCTCCTGCGTAACCATGACGACTGCGCGACGCAGGTCGGCATCGGTGAGATTTCGAAGATCAACATCGTCAAGGCGAACGTGGCCGCGAATTGGGTCATAAAAACGCGAGACTAGCTTGGCGAGAGTCGACTTGCCTGCACCGGTTGTTCCGACCAGGGCGATTGTTTGCCCGGCAGGAATGTCTAGCGAGAAGTCAGGGAGAATCTCGGTGCCGTTCGAATAGGCAAACTGAACATCCTTGAACTCGATGTGGCCCCTAGGAAATTCGAGAGCAACTGGCTCTTCTGGCTCAGAAACCGAAGGCTTCTCTTCGAGCACACCCGAGATCTTTTCGAGACCCGAGTTAGCCGACTGAAACGAGTTATAGAACATGGCCAGTTGTTCCATTGGGTCATAGAACGAGCTGACATAGAGAATGCACGAAATCAGCACACCAATGCCGAGCTTG
>CAILJO010000040.1 GCA_903834635.1 uncultured Micrococcales bacterium
CACTGAAGCGGTCGGTGATAGCGCGATAGACGTCGCGTTCAAGATCGTCCAAGGCGCGAGACGGGTCGATTGCGCCTCCGGCGGCGCGGGCTTGCGCGGCCGAACCATCAACAATCTCATCGGCAACTCGCACCAGCGCATAGATGTTTTCAACGTGGCGACGAATCGGCTTGGCGAGAAGCTTTGAGGCCAAACCAAACGAGGTCGAGTAGGTGCTGATGACCTCACTCGAAGACCGCTCAGCAGCCAACAAATAGAGTGCGAGACCGGTTGGGTTTTTAGTGGTGTCTTCTTGCTTCACGGTTAAAAGTTACAGCCAATCGCGGCGCTTGAACGCCCAATAGAGAGCGCCCGAGATAACCACGATCAAACCGGTAGAGAACCAAACGCCCCAAGACTGACCGAAACCCGGATACGGCACGTTCTGCCCATAGAAACCGGTGATAGCAGTTGGCACGGCGATGATGGCCGCCCAAGAGGTAACCTGCTTCATGATTTGGTTGAGGCGGTTGCCTTGAATCGTGAGGTGAGTTTCGAGCAGCGTGGTGACGAGGTCGCGAAGTGATTCGGTCCAGTCGGCAACTCGCATGGTGTGGTCATAGAGGTCTTGGTAGTAGGGCATCATGTCGTTGTGCAAAATGTCGCCATTGTGCTTGAGCAGGGGATTGATGACCTCACGAATCGGCACCGCAACTCGACGCAACTGAACCAACGCCTTGCGCAAGTCGTATGAACGCTTCTGAACTTTGATGTCGGTTCGACCCGGCTCAAAAAGCAGATCTTCAAGCGCGTCAAGTTCTTCATCGAGCGGCTGAATGATGTCGAAGTAGCCATCGATGACCACATCGAGCAAACCCCAGAGCAAGAACGCGGTTCCGTAGTGCGCGAGTTCCGACGAGTCATCCCAGCGTTTTTCGACCGCCTTCATGTCAAAGGCGTTGCCCTTGCGAACAGTAATGACGGCATTTTTAGTCACAAAGATGCCGATCTCGGCGAGAGCCACCTCGCCAACCTCGCGGTTGAACTTGGCTTGATAGAGCGTGATGTAAAGGTGCGAGTCGTAGTAGTCGAGCTTTGGGCGCTGTTTGCCGTTGAAGCTGTCTTCGATGGCCAGTTCGTGCAGGTCGAGTTCTTCAGATAGCTGCTTCAGTTGCTCGCGCGACGGGTCAACCAGGTCGTACCAAACCACTGCTCCGGCGTGGGTGTGGTCTGAGATATTGGTGAAGGCGAAGTCTGTCGATTGCAGCTCGCCTTTGAGGTACTGCCTGCTAGTTGCCATGCTCAAATACTAGACTTGAACCTATGCCCAGCAACATGAAACCCCGTAGCCACGTCGTAACCGACGGAATCGAACGCGCTGCCGCCCGCGGCATGCTCCGAGCAGTTGGAATGGGGGATGAAGACTGGGAGAAACCACAAATCGGTGTCGCCTCGTCTTGGAACGAAGTAACCCCTTGCAACCTTTCGCTCGACCGCCTGGCCGACGCGGCAAAGCAGGGCGTTCACGCCGCCAAGGGTTATCCACTTGAGTTCGGGACCATCTCGGTTTCTGACGGCATCTCGATGGGCCACGAGGGCATGCACTTTTCACTCGTTTCGCGCGAGGTAATCGCCGACTCGGTCGAAACCGTTATGCAGGCCGAACGCCTAGACGGATCTGTATTGTTGGCCGGTTGTGACAAGTCGCTTCCTGGCATGTTGATGGCAGCTGCTCGTCTAGATCTTGCCTCGGTCTTCTTGTATGCCGGATCCATCGCACCAGGATGGGTAAAGCTGACCGACGGCACCGAAAAAGAAGTGACCATCATCGATGCCTTCGAGGCAGTCGGCGCTTGCAAGGCGGGCACGATGTCGCTCGAAGACCTTGACCGCATCGAACGCGCAATCTGCCCGGGCGAAGGTGCTTGTGGTGGCATGTACACCGCAAACA
>CAILJO010000041.1 GCA_903834635.1 uncultured Micrococcales bacterium
ACGTTTTGTTTAAGGTCCTTTAGCTTCTCTTTGTGCTCAACACCAAAACGTTGCTCTTCATCGATGATGATGAGCCCGAGGTTTCTGAACTTCACGGCACCGCTAAGCAAACGGTGAGTTCCGATAACTAGGTCGACTGCGCCGGTGGCAAGGCCATCGATGGTTTCTTTAGATTCTTTGGCGGTCTGAAAACGTGACAACGGTTTAACTACGACAGGAAAACCAGCAAACCTCGCTGTGAACGTCTCGTAATGCTGTCGAGCGAGCAAAGTTGTTGGAACAAGAATGGCGACCTGCTTGCCATCTTGAATCGCCTTGAAGGCGGCACGAACGGCAACTTCGGTCTTGCCATATCCAACATCACCGGCGAGCAGCCGGTCCATCGGAATCTCGCTCTCCATATCGCGCTTGACTTCTTCGATGGTCGAAAGCTGGTCTGGAGTTTCAACAAATGGAAACGCCTCTTCGAGCTCTCGCTGCCACGGTGTATCAGGCGCAAATGCGTGTCCGCGAGATTTCATTCTGGCGGCATAAAGTTTGACCAAGTCGATGGCGATCTTGCGCACCGCCTTGCGAGCACGACCCTTGACGTTGGCCCAGTCGGTTCCACCCATCTTTGAAAGAACGGGTGCTTCACCGCCAACGTAGCGGGTCAAAAAATCTAGCTGGTCGGTTGGCACGAAAAGAGTGTCAGCCGATTGTCCGCGCTTCGATGGCGCATATTCGATCAACAAGTATTCACGCTCATGTTGCTGCCGGCCGATGCCTGCTTTTCGAGTAACCAGCTCGACAAAGCGTCCAATACCGTGAATCTCGTGAACCACGTAGTCACCCTTCTTGAGTGACAGAGGGTCGACAGCTTGACCGCGTTTTGATGCCAACTTGCGAGCCTGCGGACTTACATAGGCGGTGCTTCGACCATAAAACTCGCCCTCGGTGAGAACAATGAGGTTGCTGGCTGGTGCCGCAAAACCCTTTCGCAAGGTCGCTTGAGTCAAATAGACGGTCTTGCTGTTGGTTTGCAGACCAATCTCGTCGACCACCGAAGCGGCCAGTCCGTGCGCCTTGACAACCTCACCAATGCGTTCCGCAGTTCCGTGACCCTCGGCTACGACTACAACGGTCTGGCCGTTTTTGCTTTGATCTTCGATCCACGGCATGACGCCCATGTCTTGACCGGAAAAATTCGGAATCTCGAGCAGACCGAGGCTGATCTGCGTTTGATCATCAACGGCAAAGGGAGTCACGGTGAAAAGCTGTCGCCGATCAAGAGATGCGGTGAATTGGCTCATGTCGACAAACCCACCTGCGCTTAGGTCAATCGGTGCGGTCGCTCCCTCGATGGCGGCATCCCATGCGGCATGCAAAAACTCTTCATTCGTTTCGGCAAGGCTGGCGGCTCGCGCGGCAGATTTCTCGGGCGAAAGCATGGTGATTGCCGCATCGGCTGGCAAATAGTCAGTGAAAGGAACCAGGCGATCGACCAGCACCGGTGCGAGCGATTCCATTCCTTCAACAGGCATACCTTCAGAAATCTTGGCAAGCAGCGTTGAAAGGTTCGGAAACTCGTGGAGCATTTCTCGCGCTCGCGAGGCAACACCTGGGGTAATGATGATCTCGCGAGCCGCGAAAATCTGCACCTGCCGCAGGGCATCTTGGCCGGGTTCAAGATTTATAGATCGCTGATCGGCAACCGAGAATTCACGAATTTCTTCGAGTTCGTCACCAAAGAACTCCAGGCGCACTGCGTGGTCGGCGGTGGTAGCGAATAGGTCAACAATGCCTCCGCGCGTAGCAAACTCGCCACGCTTGGTAACCATGTCGACACGCTCGTAGGCCATCTCAACGAGTTTTAGGTTCAGTTCAGGCAAGAGATAGTTTTCGCCTTGGCGCAAAGTCAAAGGTGGGTGATCGCCAAGGCCGGCGACAACCGGTTGCAGCACGGCACGAACCGATGCCAAAACAAATACGGGGTGGTCTGGCTTTTTGCTGCTTACCGCAAGTTCGTGCAGTCGGTGCAAGACCTTTAGGCGCTTGCCGACTGTTTCGGCGCTTGGGCTCAGGCGTTCATGCGGCAGGGTCTCCCAGCTCGGAAACTCGAGAAGCTCGCAATCTGGCGCAAACGCCCTTAGCGCTAGTGCGACATCTTCGGCCTCGCGCCCGGTTGCAACAACTACTAGCTGAGTGCGATTTAGTTTGCTGTCGGCACGAAGTTGGTCAAGAAGCGCCACGACGGCCGAGTGCGAGCCCACTGGCGCTGCGATGTCGACTCGAGGATTTGCGATACGCGCCTGAAGTGCCGCTACGGGATAACCCTCTGAAATGAGTGCGACAAGGCGCGAAAGGGCCTTGGAACTCAAGTGATTATCCACGCTTCAAGTCTAAGCAGGCGCACTGGTCTTTTGGTCGCCGACTAAGCGGAGTGAAACTTTTGCTGCGCCTTGATAAGCCCATCTACCAAGATCGCTTCGATGGCGTCGGCCGAGGTTTCAAGTGTCAGGTCGAGTTCTTTCTTCTCTGTGGAAGAAAAATCCTTGAGAACGAAGTCAGAAACTTCTTGCTGCCCGTGAGGCCTGCCGATTCCGACCCGAACTCGCAAGAAGTCTTGTGAGCCAAGTGCGGCGATGATGTCGCGAAGCCCGTTGTGGCCGGCATGGCCACCGCCCTGCTTGATTCGAACATCGTGAACAGGAATGTCTAGCTCGTCGTGAACCACGATGATGTGATCGGCGGAAACGTCAAAGAATTTGGCCAGATTGGCAACTGGGCCACCGCTGGTATTCATAAAAGAAAGCGGTTTGGCGAGGATTACTTTTGGTCCACCGACGCCAAGGCGAGTCTCGGCGATGACCGAATTAGATTTGTGAGATTTGAAGCCGACTCCCACGCGCTTGGCAAGAACATCGAGCACCATTTGCCCAACATTGTGCCGATTGGCAGAGTAGCCGGGCCCGGGGTTACCGAGCCCGACTACTAAATAAGCCGAATTACTCAGCTGCAGCCTCAGATGCAGCAGCTTCGGCCAACTCTTCAGCGTGGCCAGCGGCGGTCGAGACTACCGAAGCGACTAGCTCGTCGTCGGCTAGGTCAAGCTTTGCGCCTGCAGGAATCTTGATGTCCTTGGCGAGCACGTGGAATCCGGCACCCTCCTTGTTGAAGACAGCTTCGACGAACTCAGGAATGTGGGTTGCCTCTACTTCTAGCTTCACGGTCTTGTGCTCAAGGTCGATAGTGGTGCCGCTTAGCGACTCGCCAACGATGTGAACAGGAACTTCAACGTGAACCTTCTCGCCGCGGATAACTACGACTAGGTCGATGTGCTCGATGACCTGAGTCACGACATCCTTGGTCGCAGACTTTACGAGCACGAGCTCTTTTTTGCCGGCTAGGTCAAGCTCGATGATTGCGTTCTTGTGGCGAAGCACAAGAGCAACCTCGTGAGCAGGAAGGGTGATGTGGCGTGGCTCGGTGCCGTGACCGTAGATCACTGCAGGAGTGCGGCCGGCTGCACGGAACTTGCGTGCTGCGCCTTTGCCGAACGATGAACGAAGTTCGCCAACCAGGCTATTGGTAGATTCAGTCATGATTTTTCCATTCCAGGCCTAAGCCCGATTGTTTGCTTTGGTTATCAACTCAAGCGTTGTCACGCGAGGATAAAGCCACTCATGGCATTGCCCCGTCGATTACGGCTTCGAATCTTTCGACTCTTGGCCCTCGCCGTTGTATTGGTTAAAGTCTATCGGGCTCGAGTGCGGGCGACAACCCAGCGAATGACGACAGCCGCAACCAAGATGCCGGTGCTGGCCCACACCGCTGGCCCTGGCACCGAAACTAACAGCACGAGGCACAGAAGCAACCCGAAAAACTGAACGATGCGCCGCCAAAGCGGCTGTTTAGATGACGACACGAATGCGCTCACGTGACCAATCGCATAATAAAGAAGCACCGAGAACGACGAGAAACCGATGATCCAAGGCAGATGCGAACCAAAGAAGAGAACCGCCACAGCCCCGGCGGCTATGCATGCTTCGGCAAACCATGGTGAACCAAATCGGTTTCGGTGGGCAAAAATGTTTGGGAGTTCTTCATCTTCTGCCATTGTTGCTGCCGTTCGCGATACCCCGGCAAGCAACGCGAGGATAGAGCCCAGGCTGGCGATACAGGCAACAAAGACTGTGACCCAATTCGGAAGCCAGGGCAAAACAACTTGCACCAGCTGCAAGAACGACCCATTGGCCTTGCCTAAAGCCGAACCCAAAGCGTTGTTTAGAGCGAACGCAGCAAGCAAGTAAACAGCCAGAACAGTCACAAGAGAAATCACTATCGCTCTTGGGATGTTGCGTTTGGCATCACGCACCTCGTCACCAAGAGTTGCCACTCTGGCATAGCCGGCGAAGGCGAAGAAAATCAACGCGGCCGCGGGCAAAGTGCCAACCACCTTTGGTGCGGTAACCAGGTTGAATAGATTCTCACCGGCGTCCGTTGAAAACGCGCTTCCAATCGCGCCTGTTATCAAAAGGTACGAAGTCGTGATTATGGCAAGCACCGCCGCCACGAATGCTGTTCGGTTGATGCCTAGCGAGTTCAAGAAGGCCAAGCCTGCAATTGCGACCACGGCCATGAGCTTTGATTGGGCAGGCCATATGTATTCACCAAAGATGAAGCCGATGGCTGCAATCGAACCGATTTTTCCGAAAACAAATGCGAAACCCGCCACAAACGACGCTGTGTCGTTCCACTCAGCTCTGGCATAGGCATAAACCCCGCCAGCGCGAGAAGTGCGTTTAGCCAGTTGATAAATGGATGCGGCGTTGAGCGAAGCCACGAGCGCGGCGATGACCAGGGCTACAAGCAGCAACGACCCCGAAGACGAATAGGCCAAACCGAAAACCGAGAAAACACCGGCCCCAAGCATCGAGGCAAGTCCGATGGCTACGGCTCCAAGCAGACCAATCTGCTTTGCCTTTTTAGCCATCGATTTTGTCGCTGCGCTTAGGCGTGGCCCGGAAACAGCGAGTTGACGGAGTCATCGTCGAAGACAGCACTGATTGCCTTGGCGATTAGCGGCGCGATCGATAGCACTTCGAGCTTGCCAAACTGCTTTTCTGGCGGAATAGGCAAAGTGTTGGTGACCACAACCGCATCAACCGAGTCTCCCGAAAGTCGCTCTACGGCAGGGTCAGAGAAGATTGCGTGAGTGGCTGCGACGATCACACGTGCCGCACCGTTCTTCTTAAGAGCAGCGGCGGCAGCAACGATGGTTCCCGCAGTGTCGATCATGTCGTCAACCAACAAACAGGTGCGGCCTTCAACGTCTCCGACGAGTTCGTGTGCGGTTACCTGGTTTGGAACATCTGGGTCGCGACGCTTGTGAACGATCGCCAGCGGTGCACCTAGGCGCTCGGCCCAAATGTCGGCGACGCGAACACGGCCAGAGTCTGGCGAAACAACGGTTAGCTTTTCGTGGCCCCACTTGGCGGCAACGTGGTCGCTAAGCATTGGCAAAGCCCAGAGGTGGTCGACTGGGCCATCAAAGAAACCCTGAATCTGCGGGGTGTGCAAGTCAACCGAGATCAAGCGGTTAGCTCCTGCCGCCTTGTAAAGGTCGGTCACCAGGCGAGCCGAGATTGGTTCACGCCCTTTGTGCTTCTTGTCTTGACGAGCGTATGGAAAGAATGGTGAAACAACGGTGATTCGCTTAGCCGAGGCACGCTTAAGGGCATCGATCATGAGCAACTGCTCCATGAGCCAGTGGTTCACCGGTGCTGGGTGAGCTTGAATCACGAAGGCATCAACACCACGAACAGACTCTTCGAAACGAACGAATGTCTCGCCGCTCGCAAAGTCGTAGGCGGTGGTTGGCACAAGCTCGGTGCCAAGCAACTGGGCGATCTCTTGAGCCAAGCCTTGGTGAGCACGCCCGCTTAGCAGGGCCAGTCGCTTGCGACCTGTGATGGTGATTTCGCTCACTTTGGGGCTCCTGCTCTTAGTTTTTTGCTTCTTCGGCAGCCAAAGCCGCCGCCGAACCTGGACGTTTTGCCAAAACCCAATCCGCGATGTTTCTTTGCGGTGCGACGTTCATCGCAAGATCGCCAGCTTCAACATCTTTTCGAACCACGGTTCCGGCAGCCGTATAGGCTCCATCTCCAATAGTAATGGGGGCAACGAAGACGTTATGCGACCCGGTTCTAACGTGCGATCCGATGGTGCTGCGGTGCTTGTTAATGCCGTCGTAGTTGGCAAAAATCGTGCCAGCACCGATGTTCGAGGCGACACCAATCTCGGCGTCACCAACATAAGAAAGGTGTGGAACCTTGCTTCCGGCGCCGATCTTGGCGTTCTTGGTTTCGACAAAGGTGCCGATTTTTCCGTCTGCACCAAGGTCTGTGCCGGGGCGAAGGAACGAATAAGGACCAACAGTGGCTTCGTCACCAATGCGCGAGCCCGTGACGTGTGATTTCACCACAGATGCGCCCGCGCCAACAACCGTGTCGGTCATAAGCACTTCTGGCCCGATGGTGCTGCCTTCGCCAATCGAGGTGGTTCCCTTGAGGATGGTTCCTGGCAATAGAGTGACGTCGCGTCCAAGTTCGACTGTGACGTCGATCCAGGTGCTTGCCGGGTCTTGAATCGTTACGCCAGCTTTCATCCACGCTTCGCAAATTCTGGAGTTCAACTCGGCCGAAAGTTCGGAAAGTTGAACGCGGTCGTTGATGCCGGCCACCTGCCAAGAATCTTCAACAGCCAGCGCCTGAACTGTTGAGCCTTCGCTCAAAGCAATGGTCACGACGTCGGTAAGGTATTTCTCGCCTTGGGCATTGTGTTGGCCCAACTGGCCTAGAGCGTTTCGAAGCAAGGTCGAATCAAAAACGTAAACACCGGCGTTGACCTCATCGATGTCCAACTGTTCGTCGGTCGCATCGCGGTGCTCGACTATTTGGGTGAACGAACCGCTGGAATCACGAACGATGCGGCCATAGCCAGTTGCGTCTTCGGCGATAGATGACAGCACCGTGACACCGAAGCCACCTTCTAGGTGAGCTTCGAGTAGGGCATCCAATGTTGAAACCTCGAGCAAAGGAACATCGCCGCTGGTGACCACCACTGCGCCATTGAAGTCATTAGGCAGCCCAGCTAGACCGCACTCAACTGCGCGTCCTGTGCCGGGGATGTCATCTTGGTCGATTGGGTTTGCTGTCGGAAAGAAGGCTCGAATGTATTCTTCGATGTGGTCTCGCTGGTGACGAATGACCGGCACGACATGTGCGGCACCCAACGCCGAAGCGGTTGCCAACACGTGGCCCAAAAGGGGAAGCCCAGCCATCTCGTGCATGACTTTAGGTTTGGCTGACTTCATGCGAGTGCCTTCGCCAGCGGCCAAGACTATGACCGCAAGGTGCTTCTCAGACATCGCACTCCTAAATTGTGTGATCCGCTGGCCCACCAGGACTCGAACCTAGACAAACGCCTCCAAAGGGCGTGGTGCTGCCATTACACCATGGGCCAACGCCGAGAACTTTCGCTCTGCGACCCTTATAGTCTGCCAGATTTAGGCGAGCAACTCTGATGTTTCGAGCCACTCGACCTCGAGATTTTCGCGCTTCGAGTTCATTTCGCTTTGGCGCGCCATAAGTGTGCTCAGTCCTGCAAAGTCGGTTTGGTCATGCTCTGCCATTAGCGCGTGAAGATCGGTTTCCTCTTTGGCAAGTTTTTCGAGTGCGCGCTCAACTCTGGCGAGGTTCTTTTCGGCGTCACGAAGTGCGGCACCCGAGAGCTTGGCTTTGGAATCCGGCTTGCCTGTGGCATCGGTGTTTGGATGAGAACTTGATGTCGACGATGCCTCCGTCGGGTGGTTTTTGGCTTTGCCCGCTTGCAGGCTAGCTGCGCGAAGTGCGAGGTATTGGTCGACTCCCCCAGTCAGGTGTCTCAGCTTTCCGTCACCAAGCAAGGCGTATTGGTCGTCTGTGACTCTCTCGAGCAAATAGCGGTCGTGGCTCACGACAATCAGGGTTCCCGGCCAGCCATCGAGCAGATCT
>CAILJO010000042.1 GCA_903834635.1 uncultured Micrococcales bacterium
AACCGTCGTGGTGAGGCTGAAGAGCTAGCGGCAGTGCCAGCGGGTTAGACAAGATCGACTAACCCTTGACAGCGCCACCGGTCAAACCGGAGGTGATGTAACGCTGCAGAACTAGGAACAAGGTGACAACCGGGGTCGCCGCAATAACAGCACCGGCACAGAACATTGCCCAGTTCTTCGAGTACGGCTGGTCGATGAACAGACCAAGACCAACGGCCAGCGTGAACTGGTCAGGCTTGTTCATAACAATCGATGCAAGGATGAAGTCGCTCGAAATACCGATGAACGACAACAGAGCCTGCACAGCCAAGATTGGCGACACGAGACGCAGAATGATCTGGAAGTAGATCTGAGCGTGGCTTGCACCATCGATCTTCGCTGCCTCATCGATCTCTTGCGGCACAGTGTTGAAGAAGCCGTACATCAAGTAGGTTCCTCCACCAAGTGAGCCACCCAGATAAATCAGAATCAGACCCCATGGGCTGTTCAGACCTAGAACTGGAACGTACTTGTAGAGCTCCGAAAGAATCGCATAGATTGCGACCAGACCAAGCACAGATGGAAACATCTGAAGCAAGATCAGGGCAAGCAGACCCGAGCGACGACCGCGAAAGCGCTGACGCGAGAACGAGTAGGCAGCTAGCGCTGACAAGAAGACCGAACCGATTGATGCAATCGAAGCAATCCAAACGGTGTTGAATATCCACTTGACGAACGGCTTGTCTGGGTTGTTCGAGGTGAACAACGTGATGAAGTTCTTCCAGGTGAACGTACCGAACAGACCTGAGCTAATGCCTCCCGAGTCAGAGAACGCCACCGAAATGATGTACAAGATCGGGAACAGCGCATAGACACAAACGACGATGCCGATGATGTGCTTCCAGCCGAGAGTCAAGAACCAACGACCTGGGCTCATGCGGCGCTTGCCGATTTTGCGAACGCCGTCTACAGATTCAACAGTTGTCATTATGAAGCCACTTCCTCGAGGAACTTAGTGCGACGGAATCCAATCATCGAGAGACCACCCACGATGAAGAAGATCAGAATCGAGAACGCAGAAGCCAGGCCATAGTCGGCTCCCTGGTTGCTCGAGAACGCGATCTTATAAACGAACGAAATCAAGATGTCGGTTCCACCCACATCAACACCCAACGATGGGTCACCGCTCGGACCACCGCCGGTTATCAGATAGATAATCGTGAAGTTGTTGAAGTTGAACGCGAACGACGATATCAATAGCGGTGCCAATGAGACAAGCAGCAGAGGAAGCTTGATTAGTCGGAACTGCTGCCACGAGGTAGCACCGTCGATGGTCGCCGACTCGGTCAGCTCGCCAGGAATAGCTTGCAGAGCACCAGTCGTGATCAAGAACATGTAAGGGAAGCCAAGCCACAGGTTACAGAGCAAGATGGCCCACTTAGCCCAACCTTCTTCTGCCAACCATGGAATACCCGTGCCCGGTTTGGCGTGCAGCAGGTTGAAGTTGATGAAGCCGTACTTTTGGTCGAACATGCCCTTCCAGACGTATGCAGACAAGAAGCCCGGGAACGCATAAGGAAGAATCATGATCGAACGGTAGATCTTTTTGCCACGGAGTCGGTCATCGTTGAATAGCAACGACAGAGCCAAACCAAGAACAAAGGTCGAGACCACCGACGACACAGCGAACACAACGGTCCAGGTGAATACCTTGAGCAGTGGTCCACGCAGCTTCTCGTTGCCAAAGATGGTGTTGAAGTTCTTGAAACCAACGTTGACCTGCCATCCGGTCTCAGAGAGCTTTTCGCCCGAAGCCGATTGGAAGAAGCCTGTGGAGTTGTCTGCCTTGAACACGGTGCCGTCACTCTGGCGAGTGAACGAGTCGGTTTTGGCATCATAGATTGCGTCGTAATAGGTGCGTTGAGCGCCAACGGCAGATGGGTCAAGTGCCATCCAGCCGTCTTTCTTGATGTCTGTTCCTAGAGGAACCTTGATGGTCGAAAGAGTTGCACCCAACTTGGTGATCGTGTCGGCCGAGATGTTGTTGTAGCCCTTGATGGTCATAGCAACGTCATAACCGATTGAACCTGGTGCAGTTGTTACATTGGCCATTTCAGCTGCGGTCAGCTCGTGCCAAGGCGTCTTTGCATAATCAGCGCCACCGAAGTAGTAGTGCGGGGTCACAGCGCCGGTGGTTGCATTCACGTCGGTCATTCCATCGGTGGCCAAGAAGTAGATGCTCTTGGCTGAGTCTTCGACCAGGGTTACGTCATAGAAGGCGGCGTTAGTATCAGTGACCAT
>CAILJO010000043.1 GCA_903834635.1 uncultured Micrococcales bacterium
ATGCGACTAATCTTGCCATCGTGCCCATGTCTTTAGTTCTTGCCCACGCGGATGTTCGCTTGCGCGTCGTTCGCATGAAAGACGTCAAGGCGCTTGAACGACTCATTCTTGGCAACCGAGCCTGGCTGAGGCCATGGGAGGCGACCAACCCAACCGGGCCAAATTCGTTCGACATAAAAGGCATGGTTAAGTCATTGCTTAGGCAGTTCGACGACCGTGAAACCATCCCGTTTGTAATCGAGGTGGACGGGCAGGTCGTCGGGCAGGTCAATGTTGCCAACATCATTTTCGGCTCACTTTCGAACGCAATCGTTGGTTATTGGGTAGCGCCCGAAGTTGCCGGGCGCGGTGTGACACCAACAGCAGTAGCCCTTGCCTGCGATTACATGTTCAGTTCACTTGGCCTGCACCGAATCGAAATAGCGATAAGACCCGAGAACGCCCCAAGTTTGCGCGTAGTTGCAAAACTGGGTTTCAGATATGAGGGTCTCAAGGAGCGCTACATTCACATCAACGGTTCATGGCGAGATCACTACCTTTTTGCTCTAACCAGCGAAGAGGTGCCTGGCGGAATTTTGAACCGATGGCTGCGTCGCGAGGTGCCCCAACTTCAGCACCCAAAACCAATTGATGGCGAACACACCGCCTTAAATGACTGACCTGAATTAATTCGACTCATATCTTTATAGGTATGAACTTAACTTCACTATCAGGCGGGCTCATGTTGGCCGCGCTTGCCGCAGTGTGGTTGTTCATTTTTGTGCCGTCATGGATGAAGTCGAGCGTGAGCCGCGAACAGCAGCGCTATGAATCGCTTCAAGCCAAGAATGATCGTCGACAGGTTAGACAAAAGACTTTTGAA
Source organism: uncultured Micrococcales bacterium (assembly GCA_903834635.1). Taxonomy (GTDB): domain Bacteria; phylum Actinomycetota; class Actinomycetes; order Actinomycetales; family Microbacteriaceae; genus Rhodoluna. Next base: position 863 of record CAILJO010000043.1, read on the forward strand.
ACACTAGGCGCAAAGAAGGCTCTGCGAGTTCGCCGAGCTTTTGTTGCTAAACGTGTTTCCGGGCTTATTTCTATCGCCAGCATTGTTGCATCGCTTGCGACAGCCGCCTTATTCGCGACAATCGAGCAACCCTGGATTTACCTACTCGGTTTCGCAGGCACCTTTGTTATCTCGTTTTCGATAAATCGTCTGGCCAACTCACTTCAACTTCGTGCACTCAGCGACTCGAGCCAAACCAAGCGCCCAGTTCGACTCGAAACTTCGGCAGCACGTTCGGCGGCCTTCGCTGCCAGCACGCCGAAGGCATCGGAGCCCGTGCTTAAGGACCCGAGAGCTTGGAATGCGCCAGGTGTTCCATCTCAAATTTTGCGAAGCCCAGATGGAACGTTGGAAACACCAACGATTGCTGACGTTGTCGATTTTGTTGCCTCGGCTGAGCGCCGCGAAAACGATGCCACAGGCGTTGGCACCGAAACTGCGTCGATAAACCTCGACGAAATACTTCGACGCAGACGCGCCAATGGCTAAGGCTTGAGCACTGCACCCCGTTAGACTTAAAAACAACCCCAAAAGATTTTTAGGAGATTATTGTGAGCATTTTTGATCGCGCAAAGAAGATCTGGAAGAAGAACGCAGCAGACGTTCAGAAGACAGTTGACGCAATTGCTAAGGACGTTGCAGCCGAGGCTGCTGACGTTGCAAAGGACGTAGCGAAGCAGGCAACCAAGGTTGCACAAACCGCTGGCAAGCAGGTTGGTCGCACCGTCAAGGACGCCGAAAAGGCAGTCGCATCGACCGCCAAGAAGGTTGAAAAGAAGGTCACTGCAACCGCAAAGTCAGTCGAGAAGAAGGCAACAGCTGCTGTCAAGACTGCTAGCAAGGCAACTCAGAGCGCAACCAAGACTGCTGCCAAGACCGTAACCAAGGCTGCAGACGCAGTTGAGAAGAAGGTCTCTGCCGCAACTAAGCCAGCTGCTAAGAAGCCTGCCGCCAAGCCTGCTGCTAAGAAGCCAGCCGCTAAGCCTGCTGCCAAGCCTGCTGCTAAGCCTGCTGCGAAGCCTGCTGCGAAGCCTGCTGCGAAGCCTGTCGCTAAGAAGGCTGCACCTAAAGCTGCTGCCAAGCCTGCTGCTAAGCCAGCTGCCAAGAAGGCTCCAGTCAAGAAGTAATTCTTCACTCTCAAAACGCCCCTCCGTTAGCGGTGGGGCGTTTTGTTTTAGTATGAGACGTCAATAGGAGACCAGTGTCGAATTCAAAGAGCCTTGGCCCGGCGTTTAACCGTTTGTGGTTGGCATTCTCGTCAGCCAGGCTTGGTGATGGTCTTATGGCAGCCGCTGCACCTTTGCTTGCCATCTCGCTAACTAAAGACACCGTTCTAATCGCACTTTCAGGCGCTATGTATTTGCTGCCTTGGCTGTTCTTTGCGATAGCCATCGGCACGCTGGTTGACAGAATCGATCGCCGCCGAACACTTTTCGGTGTTGCTATCTTCAGGGCACTGGTTGCGATCGCGGTGGCGGTAATGATTGTCACCGCAACTATTAACATCTATTTGCTCTTGCTAGCGACCTTTTTGATCGGCACCGCGGATGTGTTCAACGACACCGCACTTCAATCTTTGATACCTACGATTCTCGATAAAGAAAAAATCGAGCGAGGAAATTCTCGTTTTCAGATTAGCGACACCGTGTTGCAACAGTTCATCGGTGTTCCGGTTGGTTCAGTGCTTTTTGTTTTGTCAGCCTTCGTTCCGTTCGGGCTAAACGCAATCGGTTTTGTTGTGGCGGCCATCATGATTGTTCTCATTCCAAGAAAGCACATTGCCAAACTTGAGGTCGCAGCCGACCGCCCTGGTTTTAGAGCGCAACTCGTCGAAGGAATCCAATTTCTTTGGAACGACAAAAAGATTCTGCGTTTGGTCGTTGTGACTGCACTGATCGGATTCGGGTTCAACATCGCTGGCGCAACGATGGTTCTATTTTTGACCGACACCTTGCAAGTTCCAAAGGCGAGCTATGGGTTGGTGCTTCTTGTCGGAGGCGTAGGCGCTTTGCTCGGAGCATTGCTCGCCCCTCGGGCATCCAAACGATTTGGTCGTGGCACGGTTCTAGCCCTATCAATTAGTTTCACCGGCATCTTCGAACTCTTGATGGGGTTCGCACCAAACGTTCTAACCTATGTGCTTGTTTCATTCGGTGGCGGTTTTGCGATTGCTGGATGGAACGTTCTTCTCATGAGCGTTTATCACTCGCTGATCCCCAACGAGGTATTCGGTCGAGTTCACGGCACACGACGCACCTTGGTTTGGGGGCTCATGCCAATCGGTGCATACATCGGAGGGCTCGTGGCCAAGATTGATCTTCGACTGCCGTTTTACATCGGCGGCGTGTTCTCGGTGGCTATCGCGCTGGTTTCATTCGCCTTTATCGTCAGGCTAGGAAATCAATCAGTTTCCGAGAACGTAGTCGACGCTTGATTTGAGCGTTGGGTGTTCAAACTTGAATCCCGATGCCAGCAATCGATCCGCAGTCATTTTCTGACTGCACAGCAAAAGTTCTTGGGCTCCCTCGCCAAAGGCAAGTTTGAGCGCGAAAGATGGGACCGGCAAAATGGCTGGCCTGTGCAATCCTGAAGCAAGTCCCTTGACGATGTCTGCACAAGTGGCCGGCTCTGGAGCGGTTAGGTTGAACGCGCCGCAGGCATCTTCGTTGTTGATTAGGTGAATGATGGCGCGGGCTTCGTCGCGAAGCGAAATCCATGCCCACCACTGATTGCCTGGGCCAAGAGGGCCACCGATGCCGAGTTTTAGCAGTGGCAGAAGTCTGCCCAAAGCTCCAAGTTTGCGAGACATCACCATTGTCGTGCGAACCAAGACAACGCGGGCATCTGGTTCGGCTTTGAGTGCCTCCACTTCCCACTGCGATGCTAGGTCGCTCAAGAAGCCAGTGCCCTTGGGCGCGCTCTCGTCTAGAGTCTGGTCAGCGGTATCACCATAGAACCCCGATGCCGAGCCGCTAACTAGCACTCGGGGCTTGTTCTTTGCGGCTTTGATTGCGTTGACAAGAGTTCGAGTCGAATCCAGTCGAGACGAAATCAACTGCTTTTTATAAGACTTTGTCCAGGGGAGTTTGCCGGTAGTCGCACCTGCAAGGTTGACCACTGCATCGATCGTTTCGATGGCTCCCTCGGTGATGAAACCGTGCTCTGGGTGCCACTCAACTTCAGTCGAATCGAATGCCGGTCTACGAACCAGTGAAATAGGTTCGTGACCAAGTGCCTTCAGTTGAGCTCGCAGCTCAGTGCCAACCAGCCCGCTGGCTCCCGAAATAAGTACTCGCATTTATGACTCCTCTAGAAGGGGTAAGACTTTGGAGCCCAAAGGTATTCCGTTTAGCCGAAAGTTCTCGGGTCTGGTCCAACTCGAACGCCATCTTCTAGCGCTTCGATTGCCTTCACCTCATCACCAGTCAACGTGAAATCAAACACGTCTAGGTTTTCTTTTAGTCGGTCGGGGTTAGTCGATTTA
>CAILJO010000044.1 GCA_903834635.1 uncultured Micrococcales bacterium
ACTTAGCCACCACAAAGAAATCCGCCGCGATACAGATACCAGTGAATTAGTTTCAGATCGCGACTCGACTCGTCCTGCGCTTTTCGTGCAAGAGAACTAACCATTTAGGCCAGGTTCTCTTACTCCATAAGTTTGGCCCCCATCACATGCTGATCCGCAGTCAGACGTCCGTGGCAAAAACCTAGGGCAGCGGTGCGAACTGCGCTACAGAGGCGAATTGTTTGTCCTGCGCGACAACGGCATCGTGGCAGAAGTAGGCGAGGCAACCGACTTCTTTGCCAACCCGAAGAACTCGCGCACACGCGAGTTCTTGTCGCGCCTCAGTCGCTAGAGCCCAAAAGCCGAGGGCCTTTACCTTCGTTTTAGCGAATAAGATTGCTTCATGCAGAACGAGTCTGAGAGCCTAGCGGCATTCTTTCTGACCAAAAAGTTGTTGACCAACTTGGTCTCGTCTGCGAGCCCCGATGACTTCTGCAAGAATCTCGTGCACAACGTTTTGAACGAACAAAACGCCATTGCGGCATTTATCTGCCGCTCAGAGGGCGATGGAATGCTGCAGATGGTTGGAAGCTACGGGTATCCTCCAGAGCGAGTTGGCAAAGATGCAAAGGTGTCAATTTTTGACCCGATGGGCATAACTGACTCGATCCGTGAAGGTCGAATCATTGTTTTCAACGGCTGGGAAGATTATCTCGAGCTTTACCCCGATAAGACGAAGCTCGCTGGCCCAGGCAAAGCATTTGTGGCTGTGCCCTTTGCTAGAGAGGGGTTCCCTGCCGGTGGTGTTGGAATTGCCTTCGGTAGCTATGTGAATGAGTCACTTTTCAACAAGCTCTTATGGGAGACCATTCAGCTAACCGGTGAAGTCTATGTATCACCAGCCTGGTTCAACTTGGCTGAATCGGCAAACCAGACCCATGGTGACTCAAATTCTCGAACTGCGAAGGTCGAACCGAAGGATCTGCCAGAGCGCGCGCTGAAGGTTTTAGAGCTCATGGCCCAAGGTAAAACCAACTGGCAAATTGCAAGCATTCTCAAATTCAGCGAATCGACCATCAAACTAGACGCCTCGTTGATCTATCGTTCGTTCGGGGTAAACACTCGCGAAGCCGCTGTTGAAAAGGCCCTTGCACTAGGAATTCTAAAATCAAAACCTTGACCAGACATTACCCAGTCATTGTCCGACCTAAAAGAGTTTGACTGGCTTCTTCCTATTTAGCCTTGCCTAAAAGGAGAAGAAATGAAACCGCTAAGAAAATTTGGACTGGCACTAATTCTGGTTTCTATTGCTGGTTTGTGTGGGCAGCAGACGGTAGCGAACGCTTCTAGCTCGTCGACACCATCTTTCCTGAGCGAATTGCCTGCCGATTCAGCAGGCATCTATACAGACTCGATTCACGATCGAGGTAATTCGGCTATTTCTGCTGCAATCGCTTTCGCACACCCAGACCAAAACAGTAATCTTGCTGTGCCTTGCACCCAGCCGTTTGGAAGTGACTCGTGCCCCACCTTAGGCAAGGTGCTCTCTTATAGCCAAGAGGCATTTATTTATTATCACTTTGGGTTGTGTCAAACGAATACACAGGTCTCTTGCATTCAGTCGGTCGCTATAAATGGTTCGAATCTTTCGTTCCAGCGCTATGTGGGACCAGATCCAATAACTGCGGATTCAACATTTTTGCCCAATTGGATACCTCAAAACATTTCATTATGGTCCGACACCTCAGGCAATGTATATGCCGTGAATGTGCTCTCACTTGTCAATCACGAGTACTCAACGGAATACCAAGCTGAGATAAGCCGTGTGACTGATTTGGCGGGTTCGACCTATAAACCGATAACTGCCGCAGAGATTCCCTTTACCCAGAGTTATCCAGGATGCGCATACGTAGAGATGGGCCACTGTGGCAAAAAGATCGACTTTTTGCCAAACACGACGATCTCGCTTACGACCCGGGTCACAGCAAGGACAGATTTGGGTCACGGTTCGATAATTTCTCGCCAGGCGTTCACCACAATCGCGAACGCAACAGCTTCGAGTATTGGCGATGCTTCTGTAATTTCTGACACAATCACCGGTAAACCGATGCAGGTGCCAACCTTTTACCGAGTACTTACGGGTGATGCCGCCAAACAAGCTGTTGCCAAGACCGGCGGATGGTCTCAAACCAGTGACACCTCGACAGACCTGCGATTCCCGTGGTCGAAGGTGCAAGGGCCGTCGACTTGGTTTGCAAAAGTCATCACCTCGAATGACTGTTCGGGCGAACACGGCATAGTTGCGATCAACTCGAGCGACTCCCTAGGAGGCGGGTATCTCTCACAGATCAGAGAACCAGTAATGAAGAGTGGCAACCGATCGGTAGTTCATGTGCAGATAGCGATGACCAACTTGTTTGCATCCTGCACTTTCACTTCCGCTGGAGCTAGCTGGGCTAACCAAGTTCGACTCTGGGCAACTTCTGAGCCCTTTTATTCTTACCCGCTTTTAAACCAAAGCAAAGTCCAAGACTCAAAGTGGATTACCTATTCAGCCGATCTGCCAACGAATGCATGGAAGCAGCAATTCACCGACCCATTGGACGTAGAGCTAATCGTACCCAAGGATCACATCGGGTCGGCGGGAAATGGTGGTTATGTCACGACGGTAACCACGGCCCCCAAAATTTCAGGATTACTCAAAGTGGGCTCGAAACTAAAGGTGGTGCCAGGTGCCTACTTGAACCTCAACCCGATTAAGATAAAGGGCTACCAGTGGCTGAGCTGCTCGCAGCCACTTGCCCAGGATTCGTACGGGTTCAGTTGCGCAATAATCCCCAAGTCAAATAGCAACGCCTACACTCTAAAGAAGTCAGATCTAGGAAACTACATTGTTGCGAGAGAGCTCTGGGTGTTGCCAAATAAAAACGATCTCTCGGGCGCAGGTAGTTGGAGTTTACGTAGTGCGAAGGTTGTGAAGTAACCATTTGGCCACTATTTTGAAGACTTTAGGCGCTAAAAGTTTCGGGCAACGGTGCGAACTGCGGCGCTACTGCGCCAACGATTTCGTTGAGCACGCGCTTAGTCGCGCTCTCGCCTACCCACAGGTGCTTAGCGTCATCAACCGCAATAATCTCGATGCGCGGAATCACCGAGAAAGCGATCGCCGCCTCGGCCGGTTTTAGGTAATCGTCGTGTTCTGGCACAAGAGCGATGATGCGCTTGGTGTTTTGGTTCCAGCGGGCAAGTTCGGCCTGCGATGTGCGGTGCAGCGGTGGCGACAGCAATATGGTGCCGACCACCTGGTCGAAATCGGGGCCGTATTTGAGAGCAAGTTCAGTGCCGAAGCTCCAGCCGACGAGCCAGATGTTTGGCAGGTGGTTAGCCAACGCGAATTCATAGGCGGCAGCAACATCGAGCCGCTCGGCATTGCCGTGATCGAAAGTGCCTTCGCTTGTGCCGTGCGGCGATGAAGTGCCTCGAGTGTTGAAACGCAGCACCGCGATGTTTGCCAAGGCAGGCAATCTGTTGGCGGCCTTGCGATAGATGTGCGAATCCATGAAGCCACCAGCCGTTGGCAATGGGTGCAACATGATCAAAGTTGCAACTGGTTTCGCGTCAATCGGCAGGGCGAGCTCGCCAATGAGCGTGATGCCGTCGCTAGTGTGCAGAGTAATCGGTTTGCGATTGGCCGGCAGTTCAACTGACGAACGAATTTCGATTTGAGTCAATTGATTCGACCCTGCCAGCGACTAAAGCACATGGTGTGAAAATGACGGCGAATGCTTGGGCCAAGTTCGGTCTCCCACGCAACCACATGCGCCACGCCCTCGCCGAAGGTGCCGTTGCAGAACGGGCAAGTCCACTTTTTGCCTTCTTCTGCGCTTGCGCCAGAGTGCGACTGCTTAGTGAACGATATCGAGCCCTTCATCACCGTGGTGCGAATGCCCATGCGTACGCGGTCAAGATCTAAAGCCTCTGGCTCTTCACGTTTGCCGCGCTTAGATTGATTCTTGCGACCCACGCTCTAATACCATCTGAACTGGTCAGAGTGAGCGAGAGCGCCACACGGTGAGTGATAACGGCCATCGATATAGCCGATGCCCCAGCGAATCTGTGTCTGCGAATTGGTCATCCAGTCAGCGCCGGCTTCGGCCATCTTGACGCCAGGCAACGCCTGCGGAATGCCGTAAGCACCCGACGAGGCGTTATAGGCGTTCACGCGCCAATTCGATTCGCGATTCCATAAGGCAACCAAACACGAATACTGGTCATGACCCCATGAGTGGGCCAGCACCAGATCGAGAGCAAAAGCTTTGTCAGAGCCGCTGGCTGGGTTAGCTGCATCTG
>CAILJO010000045.1 GCA_903834635.1 uncultured Micrococcales bacterium
GCCGATCGGGCCAGGCGTGTGAGTTGGCGTGTAGGCCTCGAGGTTGTTGCCGATTCGAATGCCGTTGTCATAGGTCAAGTTAGTTGGGGTCAGACTTGGAGCCGGTTGGTTAGCGATTACGCTCCAACCAATGAGTGCGCCGATGCCCAGGACTAGGGCAACCACACCTGCAACGATGCTGAGTTTGCGGCGTTGGTCTGACTTCTTTTGGGCTTCGCGCATTTGTTTTGCCATTGCACGAGCTGCGTCGCGCTGTTCAGAGCGGGTTTGCTTCTGTTCCGATGCCATAAACACTTCCTTTGGGTCAGGTCACAACTTGGTGACTATCGCGACTTTCTAGTCTAGGCGAGCGCGCGCCGATGCCATAATGATTGAGTAACACATCCGTGTTGCGCTCTATTCACAACGGATCGTCCGGCACGTACCTGCCGGTGAGGAGAAAAATCATGGCATCAGTGTCATTCAAGGCGGCCACCCGTCTTTACCCGGGCGGTACTCGCCCAGCAGTTGACCAGATGAGCCTAGAAATCGCTGATGGCGAATTCTTGGTTCTCGTTGGTCCTTCAGGTTGCGGAAAGTCAACCACCCTGCGCATGCTTGCAGGTCTTGAAGAGGTCAACGAAGGCAACATCTACATCGGTGACCGCGACGTCACCGACATTCCACCAAAAGACCGCGACATCGCAATGGTCTTCCAGAACTACGCTCTCTACCCACACATGACCGTGGCAGAGAACATGGGCTTCGCTCTAAAGATCGCTGGCGTTAGCAAAGAAGAGCGTGCCGAGCGCGTTCTCGAGGCTGCCAAGCTTCTTGACCTAGAGCCTTACCTAGCTCGCAAGCCAAAGGCCCTTTCGGGTGGTCAGCGTCAGCGTGTTGCCATGGGTCGTGCGATCGTTCGCAAGCCTCAGGTGTTCCTCATGGACGAGCCTCTGTCAAACCTTGACGCCAAGCTTCGCGTTCAGACCCGCACCCAGATTGCTTCGCTTCAGCGTCGCCTTGGTGTAACCACTGTCTACGTGACCCACGACCAGGTCGAAGCTATGACCATGGGTGACCGTGTTGCAGTTTTGAAGGACGGCGTTCTTCAGCAAGTTGACACCCCACGCAACCTCTACGAAAAGCCACAAAACGTTTTCGTTGCCGGCTTCATCGGTTCGCCAGCTATGAACCTTCTTCAGCTCAACATCGTTGACGGTGGAGTTCAGTTCGGCAACACCGTGCTTCCGGTTGCCAAGGAAATCCTTGCAAAGACCAAGGCAAGCACCATCACCGTAGGTCTTCGCCCAGAAGACCTAGTTATCTCATCAAAGGGTCTCGAAGTAGAGATCGACGTTGTCGAAGAGCTAGGTGCTGACGCTTACCTATACACCCACGGCCAGGTTCACACCGCAGACGCTGAAATCGTCGCACGTGTTGACTCGGTTAACCACCCACGTCCTGGCGCCAAGGTCACCTTGGCTCCTCAGGGCGGAGTTACCCACTTGTTCGACGTTGAGTCGGGCTTGCGTCTTAACTAATAAGTGGTCTCTGCACTAGAAATTACGGCTGCCACGGTAGATCCAGCTCTGCTGGACCTACCGTGGCATTTGCCTTTAGAAGAGTGGCCCGACGAAAACATCGTCGCGCTTCCTAAGGGTCTTTCACGTCACACAGTTCGTTTTGCCCATCTGAGCGGGCACGTAATCGCCATCAAAGAGACTTTGCCTGAGCTCTCAAAACGCGAATACGACATGCTTCGCAATCTTTCGAAGCTCGATGTGCCTTGCGTCGAAGCTTTTGCCATCATCAACAACCGCAACGATGCCGACGGCAACGAGTTGCCTTCGGTGCTGATTACGCGCCACCTAAAGTTTTCACTGCCTTATCGCGCGATGTGGTCTCAAGGTCTTCGCGCCGAGACAGCAACTCGACTTGTCGACGCCCTAGCGCTTTTGCTAGTTCGATTGCACATCGCAGGTTTCTTCTGGGGCGACGTCTCGCTTTCAAACACGCTCTTTCGTCGCGACGCTGGCTCATTTGCGGCCTACTTGGTCGACGCCGAGACCGGGCACCTGTATGAGTCTGGCCTTTCAAACGGGCAACGCGAAAACGATCTCGAAATCGCGCGCGTTAACATTGCCGGCGAACTCATGGACCTAATCGCAAGCGGCAACGCCGCCCCCGGTATCGATGCAGTTGCGACATCTGAGCGCATCATGGGCAAATACCGAGAGCTTTGGGTCGAGCTCACCGGGGCCGAGTCTTTCAACGCCGAAGAAAAGTGGAAGATAAACCGCCGCATCGAACGTCTAAACCGTCTCGGCTTTGACATTGACGAAATGTCTATTCGCCAAGATGCCTCCGGCGCACGCATCAAGATTCAGCCAAAGGTTGTTGATGCGGGTCACCACGCTCGACGTCTGATTCGCCTAACCGGGCTAGACGTCGAAGAGAACCAAGCGCGCAGACTGCTGAACGACCTGGATGAGTACTCGCGCGACCACCACCGAATGGGTGCCGACGAAGAGGTGCTGGCTCACGAATGGTTGAGCAACATTTTTGAACCGGTGATCCTGTCGATTCCTAAAGACATGTCTGGGCGACTTGAGCCTGCAGAAATCTTTCACCAAGTGCTAGAACACCGTTGGTACATTTCTGAGAACGCTGGTCACGACATCGCGTTGGGCGATGCGGTCGACTCATATGTTAAGAACGTGCTCACAAACCGACGTGACGAGGAAGCTCTGATTTCACCCGCGACAGGTTCAATTGAGCTGCCTAAAGGAATTCCGTCGGGCACAATAACGGTCGAAGAAGACGACGAAGATGCCGATTGGCGGGACCTCGTTTAGCGTTCGTCTCCGACAAATGTCTAACTTTCGTCTCCGACAAATGTTTAGAGGCGGCCTCGGCGCTTAGATACTTCGTAAAGCGCAACCGAGGCGGCGATGCCTGCGTTTAGCGACTCAGTGTTTCCGGTGATTGGAATCGACAGAATCGCGTCACAGTTTTCGGTCACCAAACGGCTCAAGCCTTTGCCTTCAGAACCGATAACCAAACACACTGGCTCTGATCCAAGTTCAAAGTTTGGAAGCGAAATGTCGCCACCACCATCAAGGCCGACTACAAAGACTCCGCGCTTCTTCAACTCTTTTAGGGTGTTGTTCATGTTTGCGGCGAGCGCCACAGGAATTCGAGCAGCTGCTCCGGCCGAGGTCTTCCATGCCGATGCCGTAACACCGGTTGAACGACGCTGAGGAACAATGACTCCCTGACCGCCAAAGGCAGCGACCGAACGAATGATCGCGCCCAGGTTTCTAGGGTCGGTGATTCCGTCGAGAGCAACCAGCAACGGCTTTTGCCCGCGAGAAATGATCTTGTCTAGCAACTCCATCGGGTGGGCATAGTTATAAGGCGGCACAGCCAGCGCGATGCCTTGGTGCACGGCATCGTTGCCGGTCATGCGGTCGATTTCGGGGCGAGTCACTTCGGCCACCGGA
>CAILJO010000046.1 GCA_903834635.1 uncultured Micrococcales bacterium
AAAAAAATCATCACGAATCAACCAGTTTGCTCGTAAGAATTGGCTCATCGATAAAAGCTCAATGAGTCTTGCACTTGGGTTAGTGGAGATTAGCCGTAAGTATTCGAGTTCGTCATCAAATTCCGATTGACCATAATCCGGCAATTCGCTCGCTTTCGTAAACTTCTCGCGGCGTTGCGCCAAACTAGGTCGACGTCCCCCCGATGAGGGGAAACACTTGGTCGCTGAGTCCTCAAAAAACTTGATGATATTCAGCCCGTTGCCTGCAAGCCCCCAATTGGCTAAGTCATCCGCTCGCACACTTCGATAAAAGCCGGTTGGATCACCGAACAGGCTGTAGTACAAGAGAGAGGCTGCTAATTCGCCTTCCTCGACGTCACCAAACTTGCAACTGTCTTCAGCAAAATCTACGTCCAGAAATTGAGCGAACTGAACGTCCAGAAAAAGTTGACGGCTATCCTCAAATTGATCTAAACCCAGCGAATTCCGGCCGTCCCGTTGTGTTGCGGCCGCAAGAAGTGCAAAAAGGTAGAACTTGTCATCCGATTTGTCATGGCCCAAGCAACTCCTTGAATCAAACTTGAGCTCGCGTGCCAGCCGTTCATACAACAGAGGCACCTGTGAATCATCAATCTCAAACTCGGTGAGTTGGCTTTGAGGGCTTGGAACCCATTCATAGGCATCGACCACCGTTTCAAAACTCAAGTCTTCTATATCTAGGTGTCGCTTTGGTGCTCCGCGGTAAAAGACCCAGGGCAGTATTTCGTAAACCGTTTCGTAAGTGCCAAGCGTTGTTTGCACTTCCAGCTCTCGCGACATAAAAACCGCCATTTGAGTTCCTTTCGCCAAACAACCAACAGTTGGCCTCTGGAATTAGAGTACAGAAGGTGAACTGCAATTCAACTTAGACTTGACCCCATGGATGCGCATCACGTTTCTGAGGGGTTGTCGCGCCTTGTCGCACGCGCTTCAAACGCATATGCATTCGCCCAACTAGATAAACGCATCAAAGAAGCACGGCTAGATATAGTTGCGCCGGCAGGTGCACACAGCTGGGTGCTGGCCCATATCGATCAAGCCAGGGCCGAGCGCGGCCTAAGTCGTGAAGCGTTGGTGGTCGTGGCCACCGGACGCGAAGCCCAAGAGACCGCAGAGTTTTTGCGCGCGGCACATCCCAGCGCAGAGGTTCTCGAATTTGCCTCGTGGGAGACCCTGCCCCACGAGCGCCTCAGCCCAAGCCCAGAAACCGTTGGGCGCCGCTTGCAGACGCTGCATCGCCTGACCCAGATTGCGGGTTCAGCCGCCGGCAAAAAAGATGCCCACGAACACCCGATTTTTGTGGTGACTTCGGTGCGCGCCGCGTTACAGCCGGTGGTTGGCGACCTTGCTGATTATCCGCCGCTGAATTTGGTGACGGGCCACGATTATTTGTTGCCAGAGCTGGCGCTCAAATTAGTTGAGCTTGCTTATCAGCGAGTGGATATGGTGACTCGCCGTGGCGAGTTTGCGGTGCGCGGTGGCATTCTCGATATCTTTGCCACAACCGCAGATCACGCTGTGCGGCTCGAGTTCTTCGGCGACGAGCTTGAACAGATGCGTGAGTTCAGCGTGGCTGACCAGCGCAGTCTTGATGGCAGGCCTACACAGCTTGAGGTTTATGCGGCGCGCGAACTAATCATTACTCCTGCCGTTGCCGCGCGGGCACGCGAGATGCAGCACGAGTTCGGCAATATCGCAGGCATGCTTGAGAAAATCGCCAATGGTATTCCGGTAGACGGAATGGAATCGCTAGCGCCGGTGCTAACGAACAAACTTGTGCAGATCACCGATTATTTAGCGCCAGATAGTTATGTGGTGATGCTCTCGCCAGAGAAATCACAGGCGCGTGCACAAAGCCTGATCGACACCAACGAAGAATTTTTGCAAGCCGCATGGAACGCGGCGGTCGAAGGCGCAAAGGCACCTATTGATTTGAGCGCCGGCGGCTTCAAACAACTAAGC
>CAILJO010000047.1 GCA_903834635.1 uncultured Micrococcales bacterium
ACGTTGCGATCTTTGGGCAAAAGGATGCCCAGCAGTTGTTCCTGGTGAAAAAGCTCATTGGCGCGAAATACAAGAACACCGAGGTGGTGGCGGCGCCGACCATCCGTGAGGTTAGTGGCCTGGCGATGTCGAGTCGCAACCGATTCTTGAGTGCGCCGGAGCGCGAGGCCGCCACCGTTTTGAGCAAGGCACTTCGCGCGATCGACATGGCCGCACGCATGGATCTGCCCGCCAGTTGGTGCATCGAGGCGGGCAAGTCTCTGTTCGCTGCCGAGCCACTGGCTAAACTTGATTATCTAGCGGTAGTTGATCCGCAACTGTTCAAACCAGTCAACGACAAGTTTGTGGGCCAGGCCCTGGCGATTGTCGCGGCCAAGGTTGGCTCGGTGCGCTTGATCGACAACCAAATCATCGAACTGAGAGAAACCAAGTCATGAGCGACGAACTCGAGCAACAAGACGAACAGGATCTGCCAGAGCAGATTGCGATTCGCCTTGAAAAGCGCGAGCGCCTGCTTGCGAATGGCGAGGCATACCCGGTCAGCCTGCCGATCACTCACACCATCGACCAGGTTCGTGCCGCTTATCCTGACCTCGAAGTCGACGTAACCACCGGCGACACCGTTGCTGTTGCCGGCCGCATCATGTTCTTGCGCAACACCGGCAAGCTCTGCTTTGCCACTCTGCAGGCAGGTTCTGGTCAGCGCATCCAGGCAATGCTCTCGCTCGACAAGGTCGGTGAGGCACGCCTCGAAGAGTGGAAAGAACTCGTTGACCTAGGCGACCACATTTTTGTTTCGGGTGAGGTGATCACCTCGAAGCGCGGTGAGCTCAGCATTCTTGCCGACCAGTGGTTGATGGCCGCCAAGACCATTCGCCCGCTGCCAAACCTTCACAACGAGCTTGGCGAAGAGTTTCGTGTTCGCCACCGCTATCTAGACCTGATCGTTCGCGACCGCGCCCGCGAGGTCGTCAAGATTCGCGCCCAGGTAATGGCCTCGATGCGCAAGACTTTTGCCGAGGCTGCCTATCTCGAGGTGGAAACCCCGATGCTGCAGACCATCCACGGTGGTGCCAGCGCTCGCCCTTTCAAGACCCACTCGAATGCCTTCGACACCGAGTTGTTTTTGCGCATCGCTCCAGAGCTTTTTCTAAAGCGTGCCGTCGTCGGCGGAATCGACCGAGTTTTCGAAATCAACCGCAACTTCAGAAACGAGGGTGCCGACCGCACTCACTCGCCTGAGTTCGCGATGCTCGAGGCCTACGAGGCATACGGCGACTACAACACCATCGCCGACCTAACCCAGCGCCTGATTCAGAACGCCGCCATGGATGTCTTCGGCACCCACCAGGTTGTTCTCGAAGACGGCTCGATCAACGACCTCGGGGGTGAGTGGGCACGCATCTCTATGTTCGAGTCGCTGTCTGCCGCTGCCGGAGTTGAGATCACCCCAGAGACTCCGATCGCCGAACTCAAGAAGCTCGCCGACAAAGAGGGCCTCGAGATCGACCACCCGCAGCACGGCAAGTATGTCGAAGAACTGTGGGAGCACTTCGTCAAGGGCGACCTCGTCAACCCGACTTTCGTCATGGACTTTCCGGTGGACACCTCACCGCTCACCCGCAATCACCGCAGCAAGAGCGGCGTAGTCGAGAAGTGGGACCTTTACATTCGCGGCTACGAGCAGGCGACCGGCTATTCAGAGCTCGTCGACCCGGTTATTCAGCGCGAACGTTTTGTCGAGCAGGTCAAGTTGGCTGCCGCCGGCGACCCTGAGGCAATGAAGCTCGACGAAGATTTCTTGAAGGCCCTCGAGTTTGGCATGCCACCTTCGGGCGGAATGGGCATGGGCATCGACCGCCTGCTCATGAGCCTGACCGGTCTTGGCATTCGCGAAACCATCATGTTCCCGTTGGTCAAATAATGACTCCGTGGCAAGTTTTCGTTGACGTCGCACTGTCGCTGATTCCACCCATTTTCGTTGGCGGTCTCTTCTATGTGATCATGCGTTCGATTCTTCGCGCCGACTCCAAAGAGCGCAGCGTCTATGCGCAGATGGAAGCCGAGATGAGAGCCGCCCAAGATGCCGCGGCGGCATCGGAGCCCAAAGCCAAGCCGGGCAACAAGCCTGCGAAAAAGCCTGCGAGTCGTATCTAGCGAGTTGCTCACCCCCCCCTGCGCTGTAGCCTTGCAGGGTAAATCACTTTGATTATTGGGGAAAAATGAACGACAAAACCAGCAAATTGGCTCTACCCGTTTTGGGAAAGCCCGTACCCTCCTTGGCTTACCTGCTTTATGCGGTTCTGTTGTTTTCTCTGTTCGCCGGATATTCGTTTATGAACTTTCAGGTGGGGGGTAGTTTTTCGTTTATAGGCTCGCTGAGTTTTGCACTTTGGCCGCTGTATTTAGTTGTCCTGCCCCCATACACCTTTGGCCCTTTTTTGTTGGCAGGCTTTGCCGCTCCATTCTTTAAAGGATCTTCGCTAACAGTTTTTGGCTGCAGAATTTCACTGACTCACATTTCGCTCGCGTTTATCTTGCTGGACATAATTTTTGTCAAAGTGTTTAGAGACCCTGAGACAGTCAACTGGGAAATCTCTTTTCACATCGCGGCTACGCTCTGGATTTTTGCTTGGTGGGGAGTGGTTGCCCTATCTCGCGTGGTCTCAGGTCGCAGACTGAAACTCGTCGAGAAGTAAATCTTTATTCCCCTAGCGAACAGGCCTTAATTAGGTCAGTGGTGGCGGTTAACATCCTTGTATGGAGTCTTAGCAAAAGACTTCGCAAGGAGTAAGACATGTTCGAGAAGTTCACCGACAAGGCCCGTCGTGTAGTGGTGCTCGCCCAAGAAGAGGCGAAGCTACTGAACCACAACTACATCGGCACCGAGCACATTCTGCTTGGTCTGATTCACGAGGGTGAAGGCGTTGCAGCCAAGGCGCTTGAGGCGCTCGGCATTAGCCTCGACGGTGTTCGCGAGCAGGTTCAAGAGATCATCGGTCAGGGCCAGACCGCTCCAACCGGGCACATTCCTTTCACCCCGCGCGCCAAGAAGGTTCTCGAGCTTTCGCTGCGTGAGGCTCTTCAACTTGGTCACTCATACATCGGCACCGAGCACCTTCTGCTCGGCTTGATTCGCGAAGGCGAAGGCGTTGCAGCCCAGGTTCTAACCAAGCTCGGAGCAGACACCAACCGTGTTCGCCAACAGGTCATCCAGTTGCTTTCGGGTTTTCAAGGCAAAGAGACCGTTCAGGTCGGTGGCGAAAACAACGCCCCACAAAAGGGCTCACAGATTTTGGACCAGTTCGGTCGCAACCTGACTCAGGCTGCCGCCGAGGGAAAGCTCGACCCTGTTATCGGTCGCGAAAAAGAGATCGAACGTGTCATGCAGATTCTGTCGCGCCGCTCAAAAAACAACCCCGTTCTCATCGGTGAGCCAGGCGTAGGCAAGACCGCAGTTGTCGAAGGTTTGGCTCAGGCGATCGTTAACGGCAATGTTCCAGAGACGCTAAAGG
>CAILJO010000048.1 GCA_903834635.1 uncultured Micrococcales bacterium
GCGGCAAGCTAACCGTTCTGGTTTCGCTGTTCGAGCGTGAGACTCCTGTGGAGCTCGGCTTCGACCAGGTTGGCCCACTCAACTAGTTTTTAGATTTTCGCAGAGTTCTAAACAAACAAAAGGAATAACAAATGGCACCGAAGAAAAAGATCACTGGAATGATCAAGCTTCAGATCAACGCAGGCGCTGCAAACCCAGCTCCTCCGATTGGTCCAGCTCTTGGTCAGCACGGTGTAAACATCATGGAGTTCTGCACCGCGTATAACAACGCAACTGCAGACCAGCGTGGAAACGTCGTACCGGTTGAAATCACCGTTTATGAAGACCGCTCATTCACCTTCGTTCTGAAGACCCCACCAGCAGCCGAGCTAATCAAGAAGGCAGCTGGCGTGGCTAAGGGCTCGTCAACCCCACACACCGTGAAGGTTGCCAAGCTAAGCCGCGAACAGGTTCTGAAGATCGCAGAACAGAAGATGTCTGACCTCAACGCCAACGACGTAGAGGCCGCTGCACTAATCATCGCCGGCACCGCCCGTTCAATGGGAATCACCGTCGAGGCTTAAGGCATCGTCGCAGGGGCAACCCAGCAAACCCGCAGGGGCGACCCTGTAAAACCCGCAGGGGCGACCCTGCAAAAACAGTTCGACCTATGTCGAGCTGCCACTAAGTCGTGGGAGAACCCAGCGCGGTTCGCTAACCACAACTGTGACCAACCAACAAAGGAACAACAGCATGGCAAAGCGCAGCAAGGCTTATGAAGCCGCAGCAGCAAAGATCGTAGAAGGAAAGTTCTACACCCCAGGCGAGGCAGTCAAGCTCGTCAAAGAAACCGTTACCAGCAAGAAGTTCGATGCAACCGTAGAGGTCGCACTGAAGCTTGGTGTTGACCCTCGCAAGGCCGACCAGATGATCCGTGGAACCGTTTCGCTTCCAAACGGAACTGGTAAGACCGCCCGCGTTATCGTCTTCGCAACCGGTGCAGCTGCAGACGCAGCCCGCGCAGCAGGTGCAGACGAAGTTGGCGGCGACGAGCTAATCGAGAAGGTCGCAGCTGGTTGGGTTGACTTTGACTCAGCAGTCTCGACTCCAGAACTTATGGGCAAGGTCGGTCGTCTAGGAAAGGTGCTTGGTCCTCGCAACCTGATGCCAAACCCTAAGACCGGAACCGTTACCCCAGACGTAGCCAAGGCCGTCACCGACATCAAGGGTGGAAAGATCGAGTTCCGCGTTGACAAGCAGTCAAACGTGCACTTCATCATCGGCAAGGTTTCGTTCACCGCAGAGCAGCTAGCTCAGAACCTCGAAGTGGCTCTCGACGAGATCATGCGTCTCAAGCCTGCATCTTCGAAGGGCAAGTACCTTCTAAAGGGTGCTCTTGCAACCACTTTTGGTCCTGGCATTGCGCTAGACACCAGCGTTACTAAGGTCGAGCTCTAGCCCGACCCCAAAACTCAATGATGAGAGGATCGGGGCTGCAAGGCCCCGGTCCTTTATTCATCCTTGGGGTGATGTTCACCCTCAGGTGCTATAACTGGCTTCGGCCACAGTTTTCAACTAGGCGAAAGCCATAAAAGTTAGGCGGGATATTGTCACAGCACGCGTTTGGCGCAGCTACTCTGCTTGATCCGAAAGACCCAATGGGTTTGCGCAGCAGCGCACCCTTGCTAGACGCGTGGATTCGTGACATGGAGACCGACCGGTCACCATTTCAAATCCCTGGCCACAAAGGCCGAACCGATCTAACCGGTGCCATCGTCGATGGCGACATCCCAGTTCTTCCTGGCAATCACACACACCGCATCTCTCCGAGTCTGATTCTCGAGGCTGAGCGCATGGCTGCCGACCTTTGGGGTGCAGACCTTTGCCGCTTTGGAGTCAATGGTTCGAGTGGCTCAAACCACGCCGCGGTCATGGCCGTTGCTGGCCCTGGCGACAAGGTGATTGTCTCTCGCACCCTTCACAAGTCGGTTTTGGTCGGGCTTGTTTATGCCGGCGTCACTCCGATTTGGGTTCGCCCCGAGATCAACCCCGAGACCGGGCTGCCTGAATATTTGCGCTCCAGCGTTCTAGCCGAGACACTCGCCGCCCACCCCGATGCCAAAGCGGTTCTCATCGGCGAACCATCATATGTGGGCACCATGAGCAACATTCCTCGTCTTGCCGAAGTCACGCACTCTTTTGGAATTCCGCTTGTCGTTGACGCAGCTTGGGCAGCGCACTTTGGTTTTCACCCCGCCCTGCCTGGGCACCCGCTGGCTGAAGGCGCAGACATCGTGGTCACGTCGGCTCACAAGACTCTGCCTTCTTATTCGCAGGCATCGTTTGTTTTGGTGCGCGGCGAATACGTCGACCTTGCGCGATTTAACAAGGTGTTCGACAGCACTCAGACCACTTCGATGTCTGGGCGCATCTTGGCCTCCATCGATGCCGCCCGCGCGCTCTTGGCCCGCCACGGTCAGGAGCTGATTGACCCGATCATCGAGGCAACCAAGCGTGGGCGTGAGCGTTTGCGTGCCGCGGGCATCGGTGTGATTGATGGTCAATACATCGACCCGCTGAAGATGGTTATTTTGCTTTCGACTGTTGGCGCTGACGGCAACCTTGTTGAGGCTGAGCTGTTGGCGGCGAACATCGACCTTGAGATGGCGAACCGTGACGTGATCATTCCGATGATTACTTTTGCTGACACGCCTGACCGCATCGATGACTTGATTAACCGCATCATCGCGATTGTAGATTCGCACCGCGGCGAGCTTCGCCCAATCAAGACGGCTGCTGCGTTTTCGATTGCGCCTGAGGTTGTTGTCACTCCGCGTGAGGCATTCTTTAGCGCCTATGAAGTTGTGCCGGCGAGCGAGGCAGTTGGGCGAGTATCGGTTGAGATGATTTGCCCTTATCCTCCTGGTGTTCCGGTGTTGTCACCGGGGGAGCGCATCACCGAGGCCGCTTTGAATGCTTTGTTCGAGGCAC
>CAILJO010000049.1 GCA_903834635.1 uncultured Micrococcales bacterium
CGAGACCCGAGTTAGCCGACTGAAACGAGTTATAGAACATGGCCAGTTGTTCCATTGGGTCATAGAACGAGCTGACATAGAGGATGCACGAAATGAGAACACCGATGCCGAGCTTTCCGTCAATCACACGCAGACCGCCGAATAACAACACCGCGGCTGCGGTCACTCGACCGATAAAGATCAGACCCGGATCGAAAATACCGAAGAGCTGAATGACCTTGGCGTTGACGTCTCGATAGTCCTCGACGAGGTCGGCATAGCGCTCGTTGTTCTGGGTCTCTTTGCGAAACGCCTTGACCGCACGGATGCCGGTCATGGTCTCAACAAAGTGCACGATCAACTTGGCCGATGCCACACGGGTCTTTCGATAGTTGGTGCGGGTGTTCTTCTGAAACCAGCGAGTCAAGAACCACAGCGGCACAAACGAAACCAACACAATCAAGAATGACTGCGGGTCGAGAGCAATCAGCGCGGCAGCGGTGAACACCATGAACAAAAGCCCGGCAATCATTTCGTTGCCGCCCGAGTTCAAGAGCTCCATGATCGAGTCGAGGTCGTTGGTCTGGCGTGAGATGACGCGACCCGACGTATAGGTCTCGTGAAACTCGATGCTCAGCTTTTGGGTGTGAGCAAACAGACGCGTACGCAACCCAAGCATGATGTCTTGGTTGATGCGTGCTGCAAACTGAACAAAGAATGCAATCAACGCCGATGCCGTCACGGCGGCAGCCAGGTAGCCCACAACCAGCGTGATCAGAGGTGCATAGTCATTGCCTTTAACCGCTGCCGGAAGAGCGCGGTCGATGACGACCGAGATCATTGCAGGCAACGAAACACGAAGTCCCTGCGATGCAATGACAAGCGCGAGGCTACCCCAAAGGCGGTTGCGAACAGGCTTGATGATCGAGCCCAAGAGCTTCATCGAGCGCGCACGAACCCGCTTTGCCTCTTCTTTGGTGAGGTCAATCTTTTCTTCGTTTTGAACGCCTTGCATCGACATTATTTGACCTCAATCAGTTCGCCAGCGGCATCGAGGCT
This sequence comes from uncultured Micrococcales bacterium, assembly GCA_903834635.1. Classification (GTDB taxonomy): domain Bacteria; phylum Actinomycetota; class Actinomycetes; order Actinomycetales; family Microbacteriaceae; genus Rhodoluna. Next base: position 1,039 of record CAILJO010000049.1, read on the forward strand.
GCTAATCACAAAACGGTAGTGTTCGTTGCTTGCCAGCAGGTCACTGTGCTTGCCGAACGCGGTGATGCGGCCGTCTTGCATCAGCGCCACCTTGTCGGCGAGCTGAACGGTGGATGGGCGGTGCGCCACAATAAGCGCCGTGGTTGCCTTGAGAACGGTGCGAAGAGCGTCTTCGACCATCGCCTCGGTGTCGACATCGAGGGCCGACAGTGGGTCATCGAGAACAAGAACGGCAGGCTTGGCGGCAACGGCACGAGCCAGCGCCAGACGCTGACGTTGTCCGCCCGAAAGGCTCAAACCCTCTTCACCAATCTTGGTGTCCAGTCCATCAGGCAGGTCGTAGGCAAACTGCGCCTGCGCGATCGCGAGGGCCTGCTTTAGGTCATCTTCGCTGGCGTCAGGGTTGCCGAGCAACACGTTCTCGCGAATCGAAGCAGAGAACAGCGTGCTGTCTTCAAAGGCCATAGCGATGTGGCTGCGAAGTTCGATCGCGGTGAGCTCTCGAATGTCAACGCCGTCGAGTTTGATCGAACCACCGGTGACTTCATAAAGGCGAGTAGCAAGTGCGGTCAACGTTGTCTTGCCACAACCGGTCACGCCGATCAATGCGACCGACTCCCCTGGAAGCAGCTCAAGGTCGATGCCTCGAAGAAGGTCTTGCTCGCCTTCGGGGGCATCCTGGTATCTAAAGTGAACGTCTTCGAACACCAGACGTCCCTCGACCTTGTCGATTTTGGTTGCCTTGTTTGGGTCTTCAATGCCGGCA
>CAILJO010000050.1 GCA_903834635.1 uncultured Micrococcales bacterium
CAGCAGTCCCTCTTCGAGACCAGCCAAGAACACGACAGGAAACTCGAGGCCCTTAGCGGTGTGCAAGGTCATGAGCGAAACCGTTCCCGATTCGTCATCTAGGTCGTCGGCTGCGGAAACCAGAGCGACTTCGTTCAAGAAGTCGGGCAGGCGACCCTCGGGGTTGTTGCGCTGGAATTCTTTGGCAACCGAGACAAGTTCTTCGAGGTTCTCGACGCGGGCTTCGTCTTGTGGGTCTCGGCTGGCCTTGAGAGATGCCAGGTAGCCAGACTTCTCGAGAACGTTTCGCAAAATTAGGTCGACCGGGTCGGTCTCGACCGTTGCCGAAAGTTCGTTCAAAAGCTCGGCAAGCGAGTTGATTGCACCGGTGATCTTTGGGCCAAAGCCCAACTCCCCCACGTGACCCAAAGCCGCGCGAAGCGACAAGCCGCTCTTCTCGGCGAATGTGGCAATAGCGGTTTCGGTGGCGTCACCGATGCCGCGCTTTGGAACATTCAAAATGCGGCGCGTTGCAAAGTCGTCGCGCGGGTTTGCGATCGACACGAGGTAGCCGAAAGCATCCTTGATTTCTTGACGCTCATAGAACTTGGTGCCACCGACCACACGATAAGGAACACCTGCTCTAATAAAGATTTCTTCTAGGGCACGGGTCTGGGCGTTGGTTCGGTAGAAGACCGCAATGTCACTGTAGTTATCGCCGTCACGGTGAGCCTGGTTGATCTCGTCTGCGATGAACTGCGCTTCGTCGTGAGCCGAATAGCCTGTGTAACCGACCAGTTTGTCGCCCGAGCCTTTGTCGGTGAAGAGGTTCTTGTTTGGGCGGTCGAAGTTGTTCGAGATAACCGCATTTGCTGCGTCGAGAATGTGTTGAGTCGAGCGGTAATTCTGCTCGAGCAGAATCGTCTTCGCCCCTCGATAGTCTTTTTCGAACTCAACGATGTTGCGAATGTCGGCGCCGCGGAAAGCATAGATCGACTGGTCGCTGTCGCCCACCACGGTCAGCGATGCAGGACCCATCAACTCGCCGGTGCGACGGTCGACCTCGGCGAACTCAGCCGGAATCGGAAAGGTCAGCTCGCGAATCAGTGCGTATTGAGCGTGGTTGGTGTCTTGGTACTCGTCAACCAGAATGTGGCGAAACTTGCGCTGATAAGCGGCTCGAACATCAGGAAAGTTTCTGAACAAATAAACCGTCTCGGCGATTAGTTCGTCAAAGTCGAAGGCGTTGTTCTTCTTTAGCTCACGCTGATAACGCCCAAAAATTTCGGCAATCATTCTTTGAGCTGGATCACTCATGTCGCTGTTGCGAGCAAAGTCTTCGTGGTCATGAAGTTCGTTCTTCGAATTCGAAATCACCGAACCAACCAGGGCAGGAGTCAACTTGTGAATGTCGGCACCCATATCGCGAATAAGGCGCTTGATTAGAGCGCGACTGTCGCCCGAGTCATAAATGGTGAAGTTGGGGTCGTGCCCAAGTCGCTCTGCCTCGCGGCGCAAAATCATCACACAGGCTGAGTGAAAGGTCTTCAGCCACATGCCAGAGGCATCTTCGCCAAGCAGCGCACGCACGCGTTCGCGCATTTCGCCGGCGGCCTTGTTGGTGAATGTGATCGAAAGAATCTGGCTAGGCCAAGCCTCTTTGGTGGCCAGCAGGTGAGCGATTCGATGGGTCAAAACCTTAGTCTTGCCAGAGCCGGCACCTGCAACGATAAGCAACGCAGGCCCGCGAAAGACGACGGCAGCTTTTTGTTGCGGGTTCAGCCCAACGAGCAAGTCATCTGGGCTTGCTTGCGGAATAGAAAAGAGATCTAGCGTCGTCATAACTAGCCAAGTTTAGGCGTGACCGCCGACATAGCCGAGCAAGAGGTCGGGGTGGTCTATAAATCAAAAGAACTTTGCACTACGTGTGCCTACAAGCACTTGGGCCTCTACATGATGAGGCAGACTAACTTCGGAACTTTGAATGAATCTACGCCTTGTCAGAGATCCCAATCTTTATCCAGAAAAGGGTGAATGTGACCGCTGTGATTTTTCACCATCGACCTCAATGTTGCATCCGCCATATAGCCTTTTGCTAAATAAGTTAAAGCGCGTTTGTTAGCAGCCAAGACCTCGCTTAAGTCACTCATTGAGTGGATTTCCTTTTGCATAATCTTGAGATCAGGTTCGAGTTCTGCAACTTGGCTCACGACGCAACTCAATGGACTTGGGCGGTTTGAAAAATGCTTCTCCGAGGTGTCAGATCCCCACCAGCACAGCATGAATAAATTGCGATCTACTGGCTGTAGGTAAGGTATTACCCGCAGGCTACCGATCTGGATCTGCAGGTTTGGCCATCGGCTTTTAGACCGATTTTTTCTATCGTGGTCGCTTTCAAGATCACGAAAGAATTTCCGCAGTCGACTGAAAAGTATGCATTTGATGAAAATCATTTCCGCATTGCCTCCCAGAGAGCATCTGGTCTTTTTTCGAAGTAAAAGCCTAAAGACTTAAGGTAACTCACTTCTTTCGCAAAAGTCGTCCCGCCAGTCTCTTTGGTGTACTTGCGATACTGCACCTCAAAAAACTGTTCAAACCCCGTCGCTCCCAAACGAACCAACAAATCCACACCAGGCAACACCCCAACAAAGCGGGCAGTATCCGCCTCCAACACCGGCCTAGGCAACGCCCCATCCCAACCGAAACCAAACACATCTGCACCCGACGTCACCGACACCAAACCCGAAGCTGCAACCTCAGAAGCGTTACCACCACCAGAAATGTGTAACGGCAACAAACCAGAACGAGCAACAACA
>CAILJO010000051.1 GCA_903834635.1 uncultured Micrococcales bacterium
TCGACTTCCCACTTGTCGACAATCGCCTTGAACGCGGCGAGGTCTTTCTTAGGAACAATCGCCATCATGCGCTCTTGCGACTCTGACATCAGAATCTCTTCGGGGGTCAGCGACTCATCGCGCAGCAGCACGTTGCGCAGTTGCACGCGCATGCCAGCCTGGCCGTTTGAGGCGAGCTCGCTTGTGGCGCACGACAGGCCAGCGCCACCGAGGTCTTGAATTCCGGCGACAACGTCGGCCGCATAAAGCTCAAGGCAGCACTCGATCAAAACCTTCTCGGCGAACGGGTCGCCAACCTGCACGGCTGGGCGGCGGCTTGGGCCATCGGCGTCGAAGGTTTCGCTTGCGAGAACCGAAACACCACCGATGCCGTCGGCGCCAGTGCGGGCACCAAACAAAATGACCTGGTCGCCAGGGTTGCTGGCCTTGGCAAGCTTGAGGTCTTCGTGACGCAGGGCGCCAACGCTGAGCGCATTGACCAGCGGGTTGCCCTGATAAACCTTGTCGAACACGGTCTCGCCACCGATGTTTGGCAGGCCAAGGCAGTTGCCATAGAAGCTGATTCCGCTGACCACACCGTGAACAACGCGGGCCGTGTCTGGGTGGCTTACGTCGCCGAAGCGCAGTTGGTCCATGACGGCGATCGGGCGTGCACCCATCGTCAAGATGTCGCGAACAATGCCGCCAACACCGGTTGCCGCACCCTGGAATGGCTCGATGTAGCTCGGGTGGTTGTGGCTTTCGACCTTAAACGTCACAGCCCAGCCCTCACCAATGTCGACAACACCGGCGTTCTCGCCCATGCCGACCATGAGGTTTTTCTTCATCTCGTCGGTGACTTTTTCGCCAAACTGGCGCAGATAGATCTTGCTGCTCTTATAGCTGCAGTGCTCAGACCACATCACCGAATACATGGCGAGTTCGGCGCTGGTTGGGCGTCTTCCTAGGATGTCGCGGATGCGGGCATACTCGTCTTCTTTGAGTCCGAGTTCTTTCCAGGGTTGGTGCTTGTCTGGGGTGGCGGTGGCGTTCGAGGTCGTGTCAACGCCTGAAGCCACTGGTGTCTTTTTGAAGATTGCCATTATGCGTTCACCACCGAGTTCAGAACCGACTTGAAGAAACCTAGACCGTCAACGCCCGAGCGCATAGCCACGGATGCGTCTGGGCCAAAGCCAGCCTCGACAGCGTGCTCTGGGTGAGGCATCAGACCGACAACGTTGCCTCGCTCGTTGCGCAAACCTGCGATGTCGTTGAGCGAACCGTTCGGGTTGAAGTCTTTGTAGCGGAATGCAACCAGACCCTCGCCCTCGAGACGCTTGAGGGTCTCGGCGTCGGCGATGTAACCACCCTCGCCGTTCTTCAACGGAATCGTGATCTCTTGGTTCAACTTGAACTGGTTGGTCCACGGGGTGTCAACGTTTTCGACAACCAGCTTCTGGTCGCGGCACACGAACGTCTGCACGTCGTTGCGAATCAAACCACCTGGCAGCAGGTGACTCTCGACGAGCACCTGAAAACCGTTGCAAATGCCGAGCACCGGCAAGCCACCGTTGGCAGCCTTGATGATGCTCTCCATCACCGGAGCCTGCGCGGCGATAGCGCCACAACGCAGGTAGTCACCGAACGAAAAGCCGCCAGGCAAAACCACGGCGTCAACCTTGTGCAAGTTTTCGTCAGCGTGCCAAAGCGCCACTGCCTCGCCGCCGGCGATGCGAACTGCGCGCTGGGCGTCGCGGTCATCCAACGTGCCCGGAAAAGTAACAACACCGATGCGCATGCGCGACCAGCCCTAGTTCTCGACGGTGACCGAGACCACGTCTTCGATCACTGCGTTCGACAAAAACTCTTCGCCAATCTTTTGGGCGGCAGCCACGTCGGCGTCGGTGACGGCGCGGTCAAAGTGAAGTTCGATGCGCTTGCCGATGCGAACGTTCGAAATCTCGTTGTGTCCGTTGCGGTGCAGGGCGTTGTTCACGGCCTTGCCGGCTGGGTCGAGCAGGTCGGCCTTTGGCATGACTTCGACGATGATTTTTGGCACGGATGACTCCCGGTGGGTTGAGCCTTTGGCGGCGGATTTGCACGTGGCTTGAGGCGCCCGACTGCTGTGGCGAACACCTCTATTTTAGCGTGCCCACAACCCCACCGATGCTCGGCGCACCGAGCCCCTCGCTAGTAGCGCTCGAGGTCGGCGCTCACGATGTAGGCGTGGGTGGTTAGCCCGATGGCATTGAACGGATAGCACGTCGTCAAAGTCAAAACCGCGTGCGGGGTGTGCACGATCACGGTGCGATCGGTGCGCAAAACAATTCGAGTGCCGGTGATTCGGTAGGTGAAAGTGCCGGCGACGGTGCGAACCAAAATCGTTTGCCCAACCCGCAACTCACCAAGCCGATTGAACACCGTGGCGCGATGACCCGAAAGCACCGAATTGTCGTTCTCGCCTGGCAGCACGCTGGTGCGAAAATGACCAACCCCGCGCGAAAGCTGCAAGTCGGTGGTGCCCTCGTGAATCGGCCAACTCAAACCCAAGTTCTGCAACGTGATGGTTCCGATCAGTTGCCCATAGTCGGGACGAATCGGATACACAGCCGTGCCCACGTTTGATGGCAACGGGTCGACCGAAGGCGTGGGTGTCGGGTTTGCGCTCGAGGTTGGTTTCGCCGTCGGCATGGGGGTCTTGCTCGGCAACACGATCGGCAAAGCCTGCGGCACCTGCGACAACTGAATCTCAACAATTGCCCAAGCGCACAGGCTAAGCCCAATCGCAATCAATCCAGGTGCCCAATGAAGCAGCACCTTAGAGAGCAAAAACCTGCTCATATGTTTAGCGTGCGAAAGTACTGGCCTTCTAGGCACGAGGTTTTCTGAACGCCCAAAAGAGCGAACCGACAAACGCAACCGCGGCACCAATCAACAGGATCAAATTCCAAGGGGTCTCGGTGTTAGGCAGGTGTCCACCATTTTCGGTCGAAGCCGTCGGTGAAGGGGTGGCAACAGCTGTTGCGGTATCGGTTGGTGACGGAGTCGCCGAAGGTGTGTCAGTAGGGGTTGGCGTCACGGTCGCGGTGTCGGTCGGCGTTGGGGTGTCGGTTGGCACAACTTCGGTGCAAAGGTTGTTGGTGATCGTGTTGGTGTCGAGAGTGACTGCACCGTTGCGAGCCAGCAACTGACCAACAAAGGTCGCGCCAGTGGTGGCGGTTATCGAGTCGAGAGCAAACACGTGACCAACAAAACTTGAGCCGGTGCCAAAAGTCGCCGAGCTGCCAACACGCCAATAGACGTTGCAAGGGTCGGCTCCGTTGATCA
>CAILJO010000052.1 GCA_903834635.1 uncultured Micrococcales bacterium
CGGCCAAACGATGTTGTCTGCGTCATAAGGTTTCAGAGCTTTAATCGACCCAACCTCTTGGCCCTGAAAAATGCTCGGGGCTCCAGGCAACGTGAAGGTCAGTGCAACGTTTGCCGGCAGGGCGGCGCCCATCCTTGCGGTTTCGGTTTTGAGCCCAACCATGGTGTCGTAGTTGCTCACAGCGTTGAGAGCAAACTCGGTGCCCGAGTAGTTGTTATTCATTTCGTTGATGATGGTCGTGAAGCGTGCATTCGTCAGTGCACCGGCGGCTGATGACTCTAGAAGGGTTCTAAGACCGTCATTAGAGTTTGCATAAAGACTCGACTGATAAGCATCGCTGTATTGATCGGTCGTGCCAATCAAGATCGACTTCAAAGCTTGCAGCCGATAAGCCAACTCGTTTACAAAATCGACAGGCACAGCGGTTGCGCCGTCGAACAAGAAACCGTCAACATCTTGAGTCGAAACCCAAGGCTTCAAGGTCTCGTACATTGCCTGACGCAACTCGGGGTTCGAATAATCGAAGCTCGTCAAATAAGTCATCGAAGGGTCGGTCACCAGGTTGTAATTGGCGTCACGCTGAAACCAGTTAGGTGAGTCGGTGATCCAGGCGTGATCAACGGCCGCCGTCTTCAAAGGCACCGTCAAAACAACTTTGATGCCTGCGGTGTGCAGCGCTTTTACGAGCGCCGCGAAGTCTGCCATTTTGCCAAGTGAGGCATTTACGTTGCTCAGGTCGCTGTCGGCATAAATCGAACCAAGCGTGCCAACCATTCTCGAGGTACCGAGCACAAAGATCGGGTCCATAATAACGGCTTTAACGCCAAGGGTCTTCAGGTCGTCAACCTGAGCGAGGGCACCTTTGAAGTTGCGCGACGGCGTAAAGTTGCGCACGTTCATCTCGTAGAACGTTGAATCTTTAACCCACGATGGCAGCGCCGCAGGCGTGATGGTTCCTGGCACGGTGACGTTGACAATCATCGCCACACGCTTAGCCAAAACCACAGTGCCGGTGCCGAGCGTGGCTGCAACAACAATTGCGGCCTTGTGTGCGCCGGGTACGGCTCCCTTAGGAATAGTCATGTTTACGGTGACCACCGCAGATTTTCCGACAGCGAGATTCAACGATGCGGTCGCCGTTTTTGTGGTTCCAAAAGAAATCCAGCCGGCGGCATCGTAGGCAGGTGCATTTGAGTCATCAATCAGAGTGTTCTTGCCATCGGCGCTTGTGTAAGCAAAACGACCCATGACAACCAGGCTGATTGCTTTGTCGCCACCATTGCGAACAATCACGGTGTCTGACTTGGTGCCGGCGACGGCAAGCGAACCAAACTCAAGAGTCGAGCGCTTTGGATCAACCGCGCCGTTTAGGGCCGGGTTCACCGAAAACGAATCGGCGGCCGAGGCCGGTTGTGATGACAAAACTGCCATCGTCGATGAGGCACTCAGAACTGCAAAAGAAAGCACAAAGCAGAGCAGCCATTTGGCCGCCCTGCTAAGTGGACTTATTCGACTCATCGTTAGGCATCAAGCCAAAAGTTACTTGACTGCCTTTGACGTATAGATCAGATAACCGGCAGCTGGAATGGTGACATTCTGGCTGGCTACGATGGCTACCTTCTTGCCGCTGGCAAAGTCAAAGACCGAGGCCTTTGCCCCGAAGGTGATCTTGGCGGTTACTGCCTTCTTGGTGAGGTTGGCTAGGTAATAAACGGTTCCGGCTGCGCCTGAACGCTTGAAACCGAACACGGTTTTCACAGAGCTGACCAGGGGAGTGGTCGAACCTGACAAAAGCACTGTGTTCGACGTGCGCAGCTTGGCAAGTTTGGCGAAGAACGCGGTTGTTGCAGCGTTGCCAGGCCAGCTGATGTTGTCGTTGTCGAATGCCTTCAAGGCCTTGGCGCTGCCAACTTCTTGGCCGGCGTTGATGACTGGTGAACCAGGAGCAACATAGGTCAAGGCAATCGCCGAGTTCAAGAAGGTGCCCAGTCTTACCGGGTCACTCTTGCCAGCAACCGAGGTTGCATAGTCGGTAACGAAGTTCAACGCGGCTGATGACTTGTTGGCAGTGTCAATCGCCTTTATCAGGGTGTTCCAAGTCGTGTTCAACGTGGTGCCCTTAGACAGGTTGTTGATTGCTGCCAGTTCATCGGTGCGGCTAACTGCGCCGAAGGTGTGAGCCAAATAGGTCGCATCGATAGGGCTGCTGGTCACAAAGGCAAGCGGGCGCACCTTGTTCAGGCGGTAGCTGACTTCGTCCCAGAAGTCCAGTGGCTGGCCCGAGGCGGCTGCCGAAGCAAAACCGTCGACCGCAAACTTGTCGACCCATCCCTTCATCTCGGTGATCAGTTCTGCGCGCAGATCTGGGCTCGAGTAGTCAAGCCGCGTTGCATAAGTCTTGCCGGTTGGGTGTGCGAGGTTCAGGCCGTTGTGCTGAACCCAGTCGCTGTGGTCGGTGATCCAAGTTGAGTCGTTGCCGACCTGACCCGAAACCCAAGTCATGATGACCTTGATGTTGGCAGCGTGGGCTGCGGTGATCAAAGCAGTTAGGTCAGAGTCTGAACCCAGGTCAGGGTTGATCGAATCGAATGCACTCGGTGCATAAATGTCTCCGATGGTTCCCGGCTTGCCGGTTTGCGACACAGGGAAGATAGGTTCGAGAACAATCGCGCCAACACCCAATGCCTGCAGCGAAGGAATCTTTGCTGTCACGTCAGCCAAGTTGTGGTTCTGGCCAAAGTTGCGAGGGTTTACGTCGTAATAGACCGAGTTCTTGATCCAGTCAGCGGTGGTTGCCGCAGTCAGCGTCAAACCGACAGTGCCTTGACCGAGAGTCGGGTCGACTGGATCGCCGCCACCGCCACCGGTTCCGCCACCGCCACCGGTTCCGCCGCCGCCGCCAGATCCGCCTGAGCCGTCACCATTAGGCAATGCGGTCCATGCGCCAGTAACAGGTGCTACGTCGATGTAGCGGTACCAGGCGTTGACCACGGTCACACCGTTGTTCTTAGTACAAGCAACGCCCAGGCTGAACTGGCCACCGATTTGCTTGATCGAAGACTGTGGAAGTTTGAAAGAGATAATGTTTGCCGACGGCGTGAAGTTAACCTCTAGAAGGTTCTTTGATCCGGCCGGAAAAATCTGAGTTGCGGCTGCGTTCCAAGTGTTTGTTCCGCCACGCTCTTGACCGCGGTCAGAGATAAACGTGTAGGCACCGGTTGCCTCAGCTGGGCAGACGAAGGCGTCGTCTACGTTACTGTCAGACTTTGAGGCATAAACCTCACCGGCAAAGTCCCAAGACTTGCCAGCGGCTTCTTGAAGCGCATAGTTGCCGTCATAAAGGTAAACAGAACCGTCAGAACCTGAGGTCACCTCGGCGCGAGATGGGCTCGAAAAGTAGGTCCAGCCGCCGGCAATCAATGCCAGAACTAGAAGCCATGCATAGATAGAGGCCTTTTTAGTCATTTTGATTCCCAATCTTTCAAACAATGGAACTCCGATGCTTGTAATCGCGCTCATTCAAAATAACTTTGCGAGGTTTACAAAGGGTGTCGTCTAGGTAAACAAAAGTTGGGAGTTGCCTGTGACGACCAGAGCCAGTCGGCCTAGATTCTTGCGATAATTGCCTCATGGCTAAAGTCACCGTAAACCCAGCTTCGGTATCGGTCGAACTCACACCGAGCGAGGCATTTTGGGGTTTCCACAAGAGCATCGAGGTTTGGGCTCCAAATGTCACCGGCGCCCAGGCGCTAGACAAGGGCTGGCTTCGCACTCTGGGTATGCGTGTTCCAGGTTCGGCCATTCCGGGGCTATTCATTCTTGGCACCTACCGCTGGCGCACTGACAATGCCTATGTTTCATGGACCCGAGGCACCCAACCGCTGCAGATCAACCTGACTAACCACAAATACAGTCGCATCATCGTTGGCGTGCCTAACGCCGAGGCGCTCGCCGAAGAAATCAACGCCGCAATCACCGGTTGCTAGTACCTCTTTATATGCAACTGCGATGCCCGCCGCCGGCATCTTGGCAACTGGCAAAAAATTGCCAAAACTTGGGCTTGTCAATCTTGACGAAACCGTTATAGACTATTGGTTTGCTCCCAAACACCCCGCGCATATTTTGGCGCGCGTTCGTGACCGCATATTGTGGCGGCACCAAGGTTTAGGGTCGCGATCTCACATCCGCTCACAATACGAGTAAGCCCTTGGAGGGACATCTTGGCTGCGAAGAACGCAAAGACCACCCGCAACGACCGTTTCGCAACGCGTCCGTCGTTTGCAAAAACCCTAGAGCCGATTCAGGTTCCTGACCTGCTCAGCCTGCAGACCGAGTCATTCGACTGGCTTGTTGGCAACGCAGCATGGCGCGAAATCGTCGGCCCAGATGCCAAGAACGGTCTGGAGGAGATCTTCGAAGAGATCTCGCCGATCGAAGACGCATCTAACTCAACCCAAGAGCCAAAGATGGGCTTGGCATTCGCCAACCCAGAGCTCTATGACCCGACCTACACTCCTGACGAGTGCAAGACCAAGGGCAAGAGCTACACCCAGCCTCTATATATCAAGGCTGAGTTCACCAACTACCTAACCGGTGAAATCAAGTCACAGACCGTCTTTATGGGCGACTTCCCTGTGATGACCGAAAAGGGTACCTTCATCATCAACGGAACCGAGCGCGTTGTTGTTTCGCAGCTTGTCCGTTCCCCAGGTGTCTACTTCTCGGTATCCACCAACACCACCGGTAACCTCGACGTTCGCAACAACAAGGCTCAGATCATTCCGAGCCGTGGTTCATACCTCGAGTTCC
>CAILJO010000053.1 GCA_903834635.1 uncultured Micrococcales bacterium
CGACAAAATCGTTTTGCTTACCCGCGGCTCACAGGGCACACGCATTTATCGTGGCGACAAGCACTGGGATGTGCCAGCTCGCAAAATCACTGTGGTTGACACCGTCGGTGCCGGCGATACGTTCTGTGCAAACCTGCTTGGTCAGCTGCAAGACAACGGCTATCTGGGCGGCAACAACCTAGTTGCCCTGTCTGACGATCACCTAACCGAATACGTTCGCGTAGCCGGAGTGGCCGCGAGCATCACTTGTGGGCGTGCAGGGTGTGAGCCTCCTACCGCTGCCGAGGTCGCTGCTCTTAAGTAAAGAGGGTTGAGTGGATTTGTTTGCTCACAAGAGACTGAATAAGCCAGGTTGTTTTAAAGCAAAATAGGCTCAAACACCCGTGCCCGTCATCGGAATGCAATTTGCCCGATGGCTAAGCACCGGCGAAAAGTGTTTTGAGTAGGTTTTCTCCAATTGCCTTGCCAAGTAGCGGCGGAACAGCATTCCCAATTTGAAGTCGCTTCTCTTCTATGGTTCCGAGGAACCGAAATGTGTCCGGGAACGACTGACACCGGGCACCTTCTCTGATTGAGAGGGCCCTGTTCTGGCTTGGATGAATGCAGTTTGCAGATGATGGTGTCGTGAAATTCCGAGTAATTGTCGGCGAAGGCTTATTCCCTTGAATTCGAGCGTATGAATTTGGGTATCCGCTCTTTGGTCGGATAGCCTCCGGTATGGTAGCGGAAACCTCGGGATCTAATGCGGACTTGCCTTCAGGTATGTAGCTCATCATTTTGACAAAACCAGGGCGATGGCCAACCGCGGTGTGATCCGTGGGACTGTTAGATTTGTTTCTCAGGAACCTTTGCAGCTCATTTTTAGGGCCGGTCGCATACGCGTCAATCGATTGTCCGGCATCTAACGGTGGAAGGTCGCTAGTTGCGTCATTAAAGCTCCACTGCTCATGTCCGTCCCTGAAAGTTAAATCAACATCTAGCCCTTCAGAGAGTTGTCTCTCTATGTCCTCTTTCTCGCCGGGGAATACGAAATCTCCCGAACGAACACCAACAAGGACAAATCGACGGCGTCTTTGAGGCACACCTACAATACTTGCTTGCACCACGCCGGCCCTAACTTTGAATCCGAGAAGCCTCGCCATTTCCTTCACTTCTCTGAGCAGCTGGCCGTCCTGAAAAGTTGTAAATCCAACTACATTCTCCATAATGAATGCTTTTGGCTGCGCTAGTTCAACAGCTTCGAGAAAGGCTAGGACCAACTTATTTCTGGGGTCAGAAAGAGATCGCTTGCCGCTGGTAGAAAACCCCTGGCACGGAGGCCCTCCGACAACTACATCTATGGGCCCAGTTTGGCTCAGAATTTCAGTAATCAATTCATTAGATACGCCATTGTTGTGAGGCTTCACCCCATGGTTGAGCTCATAGGTCTCACAAGCAATTGCCCAGTTATCAACGGCGGCAGCTACTTGGAACTTTTCTCCTCGCGGGCCGATGGACCATTCCAGTCCGAGACTTAACCCACCACAACCACAAAATAGGTCTAGAACTCTGAGAATCTTATTTCCCGGCTGTTTCGTCATGCTCCTATTGTAAATAGGGCACCTGACATCGTCCGCAGTATGCTGAATCCAAACGGCGCGGAATATTCAGGGGGAAGCCAATTGAGCGAGCGAAATCGATCCCAAGGTTGGCAGCACGCCAAAGTTGACGGGCATAAAAATGAATCACAACTTGGGCTAATTTTAGAAAGTTCCGCTGCTCTTTCTGATTTGGTGCACGAATCCGTTTTTGGAGTCAATCAACCTACTATGCCTGAAGTTAAGGTCGATGGTTTGAGCTACGTTGACTCTATTTTTGGGGGAAAGACAATTTCCAAGGTCGACATTCTGATGTCGTGGAGCGAATCTCATGTCGGATTGTCTGTCAAGAAAAGCAACTCAGGCCAAGTCTGGCTTGTTAGTCTCGAACGATTCCTGACGGCGCTCAGGCATTCCCTAGATGATGAATTACCGAATGAAGTTGAATATTTCCTCAAGCTATTCATTGGGGGGAATAATCTAACCGAAATGCAGGACGAGTTTGCGTACGCTTTGAGAAAGACTTCTGGGTATAAGTGGCACCAGCAACAAATTAGACAAAATCGACTAGTCTTCGAAGGCATTCGAGAAGCATTCCCCGATTTGGCAGAGGCTATGTTGAAATTCCTGAAATGCAACATAACTCTTATAACTGACTTGATGTTTTTCCGAGGACTTGCAGCCAACGAAAATGACTTCGCGGATGCGGTTATTTATAACAAAATTACTGAGGGGCAAAATATCTTCACGCAGGGGCGCTTGCTAGAACGAGTGAGTGCGAATCGAAACATTTCGCTAATTGGGCCAGGACCTTTGAATGGTGGAAGTACCATTATTCTCCCTACAGGGTTTCTGCAAATGCACCACCCTGCGGGCGAAAACCTTCTCCAATTTCACCATAATTACGAGAGAATGCTCGCTGCGGTCTCTCAACCTTCCAAGAGTGCTATTTGAATTGCTGACAAGTTCATTTTCGCTCAGAGATTTGAATTTGCCTCTGGTCTAGGGAATGCCTTAAGTTCTCGCACCAAGTCTTCGGCTCGACGACCGGCAATGTTCGCCTTGTCGAGGTCAAAGCCGGGCGAGAATTCGATTGCTCAGGCATCCCAGCCTGATTCCGTTTGACTGTTCGTTGCTCACCTCAGCCCCTCTCTTGTAGGTCACCGGCGGTGTCGCCTTCATAGGGCGCAAATACTTCGTTGAAGCGCCCTGCTTCGAGCTTGCTGACTGTGCAGGGTTCGATCTCGGTGGTTGATAGCCACAGCACGTGAGGTGAATCGAATGATTTGCCGCAGACCAGGTATGGCCCTGATTCGATGAAGGTCACTTGGTTCTCACCGCCGTGCGATTGTGAGTCTCGCACCCACTTAAACAGCTCTGTTGGGTCGTGATACCAATAGCTCTTTGGTGTGCCGTTGTTGGTGTCGAGCTCGAATTCGGCATTGCCCATGAACGTGACCTGCACTGGCAGTCGCGGCTGTGACTTGGCCTCTGCCCACTTGTCTGGGCTAATGGCGGTGTGCCCCTGACGTTCAGGAATGTATCTTTCGACCGATTTGCAAGATTGACGCCTAACCAGCCCCACCAGCTTTGGCAGGCTGTGCCATTCGTTATGCAATTGGGCCACTGCACCAAGCAACTCTGATTTAACATCGAGGTCATCGGTGACCTGCCCACAGAACTTGCAGTGCACATGAGCCTGGTTCGATTCTGCTGGGCCAACAACCACAGTGGTCACAACGCTCGGAGCCATGTTGAAGAACCGGCTGTGTGCCGAGTTCACGCCCCAAATCTCGAGGTGCGAATCTTCGTTAGGGCCAACCTGATCGTTGCAAAAGAAGCACCAGTCAACGCTCTCGCCGCTGTAAGGCATCGCAGCCTTGAACACCGCCAC
>CAILJO010000054.1 GCA_903834635.1 uncultured Micrococcales bacterium
ACCGAAGAAGTCGGCAAGGGCACGTTCACACGCGTTCACGACCGCGAGGCACCGCACAACGTCATCGTTAACATCGGCAAGTTGCAGGCTGCCCACCCAGACTTGGCACCGCCGTCACCGATGTTCAAGTTTGCCGGCGATGCGTCAGGCGCAACGACTAGTTTGTGGGGAGCCCCGGTGACTTCGCTGAAGGTTTATTTTCCTTCGGCTCTAGCTCAGTGGACTCCTTCGGCTGACGGCACTCAGTGGCTGCGCACCCAGGATGGCAAAGTCGACACCGATGCCGCCACCGGCGAGCAGATTCACGCCACTAACGTAGTTGTGCTTCAAGTGGCCATCGACCGTCAATACGGTTATGTGCCAAAGACCGTCATGGTCTCGAGCGGCAAGGCGTGGGTTTTGACCGGCGGCCAGTACATCGAGGCGACCTGGTCAAAGGCTTCGCAGACGGCTCCGATCGAGCTAATTTTTGATCCAAGTTCCGTCAAGAGCCAAGTGAAAGCTCCGATTCAACCGGTGCTTCTCGCACCTGGCAACACCTGGGTCGAGCTCATGCCCAAGGGCCCAGAAGGTTCGATGAAGTTGCTAAGTGCCCCTAAGATTTTGGTTCCTCCGACCCCGCCAACAACTAAGTAATTTTCTAGGCAAGCGATAGGCTTGCCACCGTGAAAACTCCTTGGCGCAAACTTTATGTTCTGTCTATCGCAGGCGCGTTCTCATGGCTCGGAAGTTCGCTAACCACGTTCGCGGTCATTCTTCGCGACAAAGACTCGGTGGGTGCGGTCGGAATCTCTGGCTACCTGTTGGCCTTTGGTTTGCCGACCATTTTTATGGCACCCGTCTCAGGCCTGATCGCCGACAAGTTTTCATCGCGCGCCGTCATCGGCCCATCACTGGTAGTCATGGGGCTGGGGTCGCTAACCTTGGCGCTCGGTTGGCCACTGTGGTGGACACCCTTTGCACTGCTAATCACTGCGATGGCCGGCACCTTGGTTGGCCCGGCTTTTCAGGCAGCGCAGGTTAGCGTCACCGCAAAAGATGACATTCCTCGTGTCTCGGGAATCATGCAATCGATGGCATCGGCGGGCACACTATTTGCTCCAGCGCTCGGCGGAATACTGGTTGCAAGCACCGGCTATTTTTGGCCGTTCGTAATCGACGCCGTTAGCTTTTGGATGCTCGGAGTGGTCTTCTTTGCGCTGAACATCAACCGCAAGCCTGTGGTTCACGAAGACGGCGAAAAGATGAGCGCAACAGCTGGGCTTAAGTTTGTGTTCAACGATCGACTGATTCGTGCCATCACCATTTTGGTGGGTGTGCTGATCATTGCTATGGGAACCCTGAATGTTGGCGAAGTTTTTCTCGCCCAAAACGAACTTGGCGCCAACGCATTCGAATACGGAATAATCAGCGCGCTGTTTGCGGTGGGCAGCATCGCGGGCTCACTCGCAACGGCGGCACTCAAACTTGACGCCAAGCGTCACGCTCTGGCCATGCTGCTAGGCATTGTGCTTTTGATCCTCGTGGTGTTCATGATGTCGATTGCCTGGCATTGGACTGTGCTGGTTGTGTTGTCGTTTGTCGCAGGTGTCGGCAACTCGATTCTCAACGCCTACGCCATCGGAATCATCATGACTCGGTCACCAGCCGAAGCACTTGGTCGCGTGAACGCCGCCATCGGCGCAGTGATTCAGACCGGCAGCGTGCTTGGCATTGTGGTCAGTGGTTTTTTGATCAATGCCTATGGGGTGCGTGCCGTGATTATGGTCAGTGCGATTCTGTCAGCCATCATTCTGCTGGTGTTCGGGCCTGAGGTTATTCGTGCAGGTCGCGAGCATCAAGGCGAACAAGCTCAACAATCCGCTTAGCAGCCTCGCCCGGGTATGGGCTGGCTGCCGCGATCAGCGCTGCGATTTCGGCGTCGCGATTTGGCAAACCCCATTCGATGGTCTTCTTCAGCACGCTCTCGAAACCGGCAAAGTCATCAACTCGGATGCTCGCCCCCGCAGCTAACTCGCCCAGCGGCGTGAACGCCCAGTGGTCGGGTTTCTCCCAGAAGATGGCCGGGCGCCCGGTGACGAACGGAAACTCGGCGATAAAACTGATGCCGTCGGTGAACAGCGCATCGCAAGCCAGCATGAGCGAGGCGAATGAGCTCGACTCATCGGTGATGGTGTTCGGCAGTGCATCCCAGCGGCGGCGCCAGTCGGCCAACTGCGCGGGCGTCAAAAGTTCGCGGTCGGTTAGCGTGCCGAACAGGAACGGATGCGGTCGCATCACGATGTCGATCTCGGGGTGGGCGGTGGCAAACTCGAGCATCTCTTCGTGCATCTGCGCAAACACACCAAAGTTCAACCATCGCTCGGCATAGCTGTGGTGCGGAGCCCAGATCAGGCGAAACCGCCGGGAGGCATTGGAGGTGTTTCGAACAATAGGCCACGACGGTTTTTCGGTTTTCGCTTTTTCAAAAAGCGCGTCGATCTTTGGGGTTCCGGTGAAGAACGCGTGGTCGGCTCGACCGGTCGCATCGAACGCGGCCTTGACCGCGGCGTCTTGCAAGAAAACCATGTGTGCCAGTTTGTGTGGCGGCTGCGTGAACTGGTGCGGTGCAATGCCCTCGACGCCGGGCTCGTTGACCAAGGGCAAAGAGAAATACGGCACATAGCAAACGCGCGTGAATGTGATCAGATTCTCGACAACGTAGCCCGGCTGATAGTTGCGTTGCCACGGGTAGTTGATAAACAAATAGTCGGGGGCGAGCTCTTTGAGTTTGTCGAGGCCCTCGTATGAGTCGGCAAAGTTGAAGCGCAGGTGTGGCACACCTTGGCCGTCTAGAAAATCGCTGACCTTATCTTCGTCGTGCCATTCGGCATCGCCCGTGAGCTTGCGCGGAATCGAAACGACGATTGGCTCGAAGTCGTCGCTTTCCAACATTTGGCGATAGATGGCGTCGAGAGAATCCCATGCTTCAAAGTAGAAAAGCAGAAAGACCACGCGAGTGCGCTTGGCCGCCATCAGTATTTGATGCCGTTCTTCTTTAAGAGCGCCTGCACCTTTGTGATTTGTTTGCCAACCCAGTTGATGGTGCGGGTTTGCTCCAAAATGTTGCCACTGTTCGAATAGCCGCGAACCATCGCCGCCTGCGCACGCATGAAGGTGGTCAGCTTGCCAGTGGTCGCCTTGGCAAGCACTGCCTTGAGGTCGTTCAGATATTCGGTCTTGCAAGCTTTGTAGGCGAGACATTTTTGAAACAGGATGCCTCGCGGCAACGAAGTTTTGCCGTGAAATTGCGGTTGGCTCATCCAAGGGAAAGCGGCCTGCGGGGTATCCATCGCAAAGAAATAGTCATCGCCGGCACGCGGAGTGGCTCGGTTTTCGCCAAAGGTCTGGTCGGTGCCCCAGGGCATCAGTGTGAATTTGCCGTTGATGTTCGAGCGCGCGTAATAGTTGTTGATGATTGGGCCCGAATAGCTGTCCCAGTTGCCAATGAAGTTGTCGACGGCAAACTGCATGATCAGGGTTTTGCGATCGAAGGTGCCATTCATCTGAGCCCACCAAGATGCCCCGGTGGCGGTGTTGGCAACCTGAATCGCTTTGGTCAGGTCTGACTTGTCAGGCGTGGTGTTCCAGCCCTCATCAACCAAGAACGAACCGGTGACATCGGTGCCGTTGTCGTGACCCGGCAAGAAGTCTTGAAATGCAGCACCCTCATATAGGTGCTTGGTTGGGTCGGCAAACTTGGTGCCCAAGAAAACGTCGTCAGGCGTCTCGATGCTGACATAAAGGCCTTTGAGCGTGCCGTTTATATAAACTCGCGCATAGCCGGTGCGCGGTGCGGGCACACCCATCTGGTTATAGAGATGGTAGGCACTGGTCTCGTGAATCAGAGAGTTGTCTTGCGTCATCGCGTTTAGCGTCATGCGCTTTAGTCCCACGAATCGCTGGCCCTTGAGCGAGCTCCAGTTGAACTTGATTTTGAACGACGGGCGGCCGGCTAGTTTTTCGAGCGAGGTCGAACCCTTTAATCGAAGCCCGATGTTGATTGGGCCAGAGCTCTGCTGGTCGGGGGTGACGAAGCCGACTTGTGCTGCCGTGTAGGTTTTGAGGTTCTGGTCGAGGCTGGTCATGCCGGCCTGGTTGATGTTTAGGTAAACATCGAAAATTTTGCTGCTGCCATAGAACTGGTCAATGCTTTGACCACCCGCAACGGCCGATGGCGCGCCAAGCGACGCAACCAGCGCGATCGCCGTGAAAATCGCCAGAAGGGCGCGTGACAACTTGTTAACCATTTCTCATTTAGTCTAACTTTGTGAATCAAATTGATATCTGGGCATTTGTATGGAGTTTGCTGCTCGACCTAACGTCGGTAACTCTGCTTTCTTACGTCTTCTATTACCGCCGCCACCACAATCGCGAAATGACGGTCGCAATCTCGGTGATCAACGTGACACTCTTTGCCCTCGCTGGGTCACTTGCCACATTCACCCTGTCGATCGGTGTCGGCTTCGCACTGTTCTCAGTGATCTCGCTGATTCGTCTGCGTTCTGAGACAGCGGGATGGAACGAGATGGCCTATCTTTTGGTCGCACTCTCGACCGGACTCATCCTTGGTCTGCCCGGCTATTCGCTGAACGAAAAAGTCATTTATGCCGGTGTGCTTGTTCTTGCCATGTTGGTGATTGATAGCCCACGAATCTTTGGTCGCAAATCGCTGCGCAGCATCAATGTGAGCCTCGACGGCACCAACGTTCAGTCGGCCGAACTTAAGAAGCGTGTCGAAGAGATGCTCGGTTTGCCCGTTGACGCCGTATTGGTTAAGAACGTGACCAGCAACCCTCCTGCGGTCAAGGTTGAGGTTCGTTACCGAGAAGAAGCCAAATGACCAAGCCAACTTATAACTATGAGCAACACCCACACGCCGAAAAACGAAAGCAGACCGGGCCTGTTGTAACTCACGGCAAGATTTTTCGCACCGCAAAGGTGAACGCCCCCTCCGATGCCGAGGCACCGGCAAAATCGATCAACGACCGCATCGGTCTTGGCATCACGCGCCGCGTGGGCACAATGTGGGCGGCCTATGCGTTCTTCGCGCTCTCGCTGGTCAGCCTGCCTGCTGCAATCGCCAGCCACGATGCAATCATCATCGTTGCGTGGATCGCGCAAACCTTCTTGCAGCTGGTGCTGTTGCCGATCATCATCGTCGGCCAGAACATTCAGGCTGCAGCCAGCGACCGTCGAGCGATTGCGACCTATGACGACGCCGGTGCGATTCTTGAAGAGGCCAAAGAGATTCAGGCTCACCTGAACGACCAAGACCAGGTGCTCAGCCACTTGATCGATCGCCTTGAAGCTCTTGAAGCCAAGATCACCTCAGAACTTCAGGCGCTAAAGAAGTAATCGCGCCGCACAAAATCGCTGCCCCAAAAACCGATCGAGTCAAACCATGCGCCTAGTTATTGCCCGTTGCACGGTTGACTATGCCGGTCGGCTCACGGCACACCTGCCTATCGCCAATCGACTGCTCATGCTCAAAGGCGATGGCTCGGTTCTGGTGCACAGTGATTCCGGTTCTTATAAACCGCTCAACTGGATGAACCCACCGTGCACAGTTTCGGTTCACGAACCAGACCAAGACCAGGCGGCCGCCGGTGTGCAACAGGTTTGGCGAGTGTCGCAGGCGAAGACCGCCGACATTCTGTTCATCTCGATTCACGAGATCATCAGCGAGATCGAGCACCACTTGGGCGAAGAGCCGGGTCTGCAAAAAGACGGCGTCGAGGCACACCTGCAGGTGCTGCTGGCCGATCAACTTCAAGTGTTCGAAGAGGGCGCGACCCTGATTCGCCGCGAATACATGACCGCCATTGGTCCTGTCGATATCCTCTGCAAAGATGCCTCCGGCAAAACCGTGGCCATCGAGCTAAAGCGTCGTGGCGACATCGATGGCGTTGAACAGCTCACTCGTTATCTCGAGTTGCTAAACCGCGACCCACACCTGGCACCGGTGCGTGGAGTCTTTGCCGCTCAAGAAATCAAGCCACAGGCGCGAACCCTTGCCGAGGATCGCGGCATCGAGTGCCTGGTTCTCGACTATGACCACATGCGCGGGCTCGAGACAAACCACTCACGCCTGTTCTAGGCTGAAGACATGAGCAAAGCGCCGCGCATCCTTGTTATTCAACACAACCTCGACGACCATCTGAACGAGTTGGCTGCCCCGCTGATTTCGGCAGGAATCGAAATCACCGCGTGGGATGTCGAGCATGCCAGCGCACCGACCACCGACATTTCTCAGTTCGATGGCGTAGTTTCGCTAGGCGCTATCGCCGGTGTTCTCGAAGAGGCTGAACACAAGTGGATGCCGATTGAGCGCAAGATGTTTGAGCAGGCCCTCGAGCTCAAGGTTCCGCTGCTTGGCATTTGTTTTGGTTCGCAGTTGTTGGCGTCGGCAGCTGGTGCCGAAGTTTTCAAGGTGCACACGCCTGAGGTCGGCTGGACCAAGGTCGAAATGAGCTCCGATGCCTCCGGCGACCCCGTCATGGCCGCACTTGGCTCGGCTCCCGAGGTCTTTCACTTTCACTATGACACCTTCGATCTGCCAGAGGGTGCCGAGTTGTTCGGCGTGACCGGCGACATCAAGCAGGCTTTCAAGGTTGGGCCAAAGGCCTGGGGTGTTCAATTTCACATCGAAGTTGGCCTGGCGGCAATGCACTCTTGGTTTGCGACGTATGCCCGCGAGTTTGAGAAGTGGGCCGGCGGAGTTGAGCACCAAAAGGCGTTAACAAGTAAATTTTGGCAAGACTACAAAGCACGCAGCGTGGCTGTAGGCCAAGCGTTTGCTAGGGAAGTGCTCGAATACGCCAAGCGCTAGTTCTGTTCACTTGTTAAACATCACGTAAACATTGGGTATTAACTTGGCGATATTTGGCAAACTGACTTTATGAGCACACCAAACACTGCGCGCGCTGCAAAGCCAGTCGCCCGCCCAGCAGCCAGGGCTGCCGCTAAACCCGCCACCCGCGTTGCTGCCAAGCCAGCCGCTAAGCCAGCTGTTCGCGCAGCTGCTAAGCCAGCCGCCAAGGCACCGGTCAAGAAGGTTGCCGCCAAGGCTCCTGCTAAGAAGACCGTCGCAAAGCCAGTCGCAGCTGCCAAGCCAGTGATCGACACCACCAAGCTTTACAAGTTGCTAACCGGTGTTGACGACGGCGCATTCTGCCAAAAGGTCACCGACCACATCCTCGCTGGTTACCAGCTGCACGGTTCACCTTCGATCACCGTTAAGGGTGGTCAGGTTTGGGCTGCACAGGCTGTTACCCGCAAGCCAAAGCCAGTCAAGAAGGGCAAGAAGAAGTAGTTCTTCAAGTTCTGCACAGATTTAAGAAACCCACCCGAGAGGGTGGGTTTTCTTTTTAGCCTTTGCTCGTGATTATTTATCGTGTGGCAAACCGGCCACCTTAATAAATTCTCGAGCTGCAACTACTCGTGTGTTGCCTTCACCAGCGTTAATGCCCGCAGACTCAAGAGCGCGTTTGACCAGGTTCTCGACAGCGCGCACTGTTGTGCCGCGCGACTCGGCTATCTCGGTATTCGATCGGCCGAGGGCTACCAGTTTTAGCACTTCAAGCTGCGAACGCGAAACCTCGCTAAGTTGGTGCGCCTTTTTGTCGTCGCGAAATTCTCGACCAACTCTGTCTCGAAGGGCTGCTTCGATAGCAGACTTGACCATGCCCTGTTCGGCTACCCGGTCTTTAACCAGATAGGCGGCGTTGCGAGGGATCGCTTTGTTGTCAACGCCAACGACTCTGGGCTCTGGAATGTGGGTCAAGAACACCAGCGCAATCTCTGGGTTGTTCTTGCGAAGCACGATGCTCAAGTCGATTCCGCTTGGCCCGGTTCCTAGTTCAATGTCTAGTAGGGCCACGTCTGGGTCAAAGTCGTCGGCAATGGAACGTGCCTCTGCTGCGTTTGCAGCACCACGAACCACGAAACCGTCTGATGTCAGAGCTTTCACTATTAGCGCGCGCAAGAGCGATTCGTCTTCGACGACTAACACTTTTCGTTCGAAAGTAGCCATGCGTCAATGTTGGCACTTAGTCCTTCTAAGTCCCCGACATTTGTTCGCAAGAGCGACTATTAGAAAGTTATCCACAGCCCAAAATTGCGGGTTTAATTTTTGCCATAGTCTGACCTCACCTCACGACAGAGAAGGAGACTCTGCATGTTCAAAGAACAACTACTGATCGCTCTATTTGCCGACACCCAGACATCGGCCGATGAGAACGAAAATGGCCATCAACAACTGATGGTCAAAACAAGCACCATCAATGCCCTTCAGGCAGACCACCGGTTCGACGTTGTCGTTGTCGCAAGTGACGACGACCGGGTGTTGGCAGCGGCCCACGCCGCCGACGCCGTGAACCATCGAGTCGATGCTGTCAGTGGCGACGAAGAACCGCTAACTGCGGCCCTGCGACAACTGCTGAACAGCGATGACCAGCTGATCGACGAAGACGCTTGGGTTGTGTGCGTTGGGTCAAACCACGATGCCAGACGTTTGACACAGGTCATTGACCTTGCCATCGGCAAGATCGAGGCTAGCGACAACGCCAAAGCCGTCAGCGCGAAAGCTGCCGAAACCGGATCGCCCGTTTTGCACCTGGTGCAGGTTGCGGCATTTGTCGAAGCGACCGGTTTGCCGCAGGGCACAGTGACCTTCTTGTCATAAACCTTCGCTTCGGCGTGATTGGCTTATAACTGATAGAAAAGGTTAGAAGTCATGAGATTCGGTCTAGACACATTCGGCGGCATGAACGTCGACGAAAACGGCAACCCAAACACTGCAGCACAGGTTATTCGCGAGGTGGTGGCAGAAGCCGTGCTGGCCGATTCGCTTGGCATCGACGCTTTCAACATCGGCGAACACCACCGCGAAGACTTTGCAGTTTCAGCGCCAGACACAATCCTGGCTGGCATTGCAACCGTGACCAAGAACATTCAGTTGGGCACCGGAGTGACGGTGCTTTCGAGTGAAGATCCGGTTCGTGTTTTTCAGCGGTTCTCAACGATTCAGGCTCTAAGCAACGGCCGTGCCGAGATAACAGCTGGTCGTGGTTCGTTCATCGAGTCATTCCCGCTGTTTGGTTATGAGCTCAGTGACTATGCCGAACTTTTCGAAGAGAAGCTCGAACTGCTCGTCGAACTGCTTCGCGAAGAGCCTGTCACGTGGTCGGGTCGCATGCGTGCGTCGCTGAACAATCAAATTGTCTACCCGAAGACCGATAAGCCAATCAGTTTGAGAGTCGGCGTCGGCGGAAGCCCAGAGTCTGTGATTCGTGCAGCACGCTTGGGCATTCCGTTGGCGCTGGCCATCATTGGTGGTGACCCTGCAAGGTTCGCACCATTCGCAAAGCTTTATCGCGACGCGCTTGCTCAACTCGGGCGCCCAGAACTTGCTATCTCGATTCACTCACCAGGGCTCATCACCGAGACCGACGAAGAGGCGATTGAGATTGGCTGGCCTGCCTATAAGGCATCGTTCGGCAAAATCGGCAAAGAGCGCGGATGGGGCGAAACTACCATCGAGCACTTCTTAGGTGAGGTCAACGGTGGTTCGATGTATTTCGGCTCGCCCGACACGGTTGCCAAAAAAATCGTTCACGCAGTCACTTCGGTGGGTGCCAGCCGCTTTGACCTTAAATACGACAACGGCCCTCAACCGCACAGCGTGCACCTAAAGACCATTGAGTTGTATGCAACCGAGGTAATTCCTCGTGTGCGAAAGATGCTTGCCGCCAAATAACGTGCCCTGCCCGGACGCTGAGTATCTCGGCCGCTGAGTGGCTCTACCCGCGGGCTACTAGCTAGAGTTTGCGAGTATTGCCGCCGACGACAACCGAGTTGGCTTCGACATCTTTGACGATGACCGACCCAGCACCGATGCGAACGTTGTCACCGATTGTGATATTTCCAAGCACGATCGACTCTGCGCCAATCATCACGTTGTTGCCGATGGTTGGGTGGCGCTTAGTGCGAGTGAACTCTTTGCCGCCCAAAGTGACACCGTGGTAGATCAAAACGTCGTCGCCGATAACCGCAGTCTCGCCAATGACGATTCCCATGCCGTGGTCAATCACAAAGCGGCGGCCGATAGTGGCACCGGGGTGAATCTCGATGCCGGTGACGAAGCGAACCCAGTTTGAAAACATGCGAGCCAAAATGCGGCGCTTGTGCTTCCAGAGCCAGTGCGCAACGCGGTGGCCCCAGACAGCGTGCAAACCGGGTGAAGTAAAGAACAGTTCCACCCCGGTTAGGGTTGCTGGGTCTTTGGCCAAACCGGCCCGAATGTCTTCGCGAATGTTAAACAAGATGCTTCAAGTCTAAGACCGCGCAATAGACGTCTAGTTGTCGAGGTCGACCAAGTCCTTGAACAGAATGGTCGAAAGGTAGCGCTCACCGAACGACGGAATGATCACAACGATCTTCTTGCCGGCAAACTCTGGGCGTTTCGAGATCTCGTTGGCAGCCCAAAGAGCGGCGCCTGACGAGATTCCACCCAGGATGCCCTCCTTTGAGGCAGCCAGGCGTGACCACTTGACGGCGTCATCGGCGGTGGCATCGAGCACCTCGTCATATACGGTGGTGTCGAGAATTTCTGGAACAAAGTTTGCGCCGATTCCCTGAATCGGGTGACCGGCAGGTGATCCACCGTTCAAGATTGGCGAGGCGGCAGGCTCAACAGCGAAGACCTTGATGTCTGGGTTGAGTTCTTTTAGAACTTGACCGATGCCGGTGATGGTTCCGCCGGTGCCAACCCCAGCGACCAGAGCGGCAACTTCGCCGTTGGTGTCGCGCCAGATTTCTTGCGCGGTGGTCTTGCGGTGAATCTCAGGGTTCGCCTCGTTGGCAAACTGGCGAACCTGCACGGCACCCTGTTCGACACCGATTTGCTCAGCCTTCGAAACAGCGCCGCGCATGCCTTCGGCTGCAGGGGTCAAAACAAGTTCGGCACCGTATGCACGAAGAAGTGCGCGACGTTCTTTCGACATCGAGTCAGGCATGGTCAAGATCACGCGATAACCACGTGCCGCGCCCACCATGGCAAGTGCGATGCCGGTGTTGCCCGAGGTAGCCTCGACAATGGCTCCGCCTGGCTTTAGTTCTCCCGAGCGCTCAGCGGCGTCGACCATTGCGATGCCGATGCGGTCTTTGACCGTGGATGACGGGTTATAGAACTCGAGCTTTGCCAAAATCTCGGCACCGCCCTCGTTGATGCGGTTGATGCGAACGAGTGGGGTATTGCCCACGACCTGGGTGATGTTGTCATAGATAGCCATGATTCAAAATTACCCAGCCAACATCGCTCGGGCCGATTCGTTGCGAATTGTGACGTTAGTCTTCCAGAGCCGCCAACACCTGAGCCTTGGCGCTCTCGGGCGAGTTTGCGGCGAGTGCGCGGGCGGCAAGCATCTTGGCTGTTTCGATGTCAACGCTTGCCAACGCGTCGCGAACAGAGTCAACCTGCGATGGCGATGCGCTGACCGAGGTCACGCCAAGGCCGGCCAAAACGATGGCAAAAAGCGGGTCGCTGGCTGCCTCGCCGCAAACCCCAACGGCAATGGCGCCTGCGAGTGCATCCTTGGCGATTTGGGCGATCGTGCTTATGAGTTTGGGCTGCCAGGGTGAAAGCAGTTTTCCGTGTGCCGGGTTGAGTCGGTCGACCGAGAAAAGGTATTGCGATAGGTCGTTGGTGCCTATCGAAACAAAATCGACGATGCCTTCAAGGCGATTGATTTCGGAAGCAATCGAAGGTGTTTCGACCATGATGCCCACCTTGAAGTCACCAATCGATCTGGCTAGGTCGCAAAAATCCTTTGCCTCGGCGGCACTCGAAATCATTGGGGCCATTACCCAAACTTCGCGGCCGGTTTGGCGTCGGGCTGTCTCGATTGATTCGAGTTGGCTCTGTATGAACTCGCGATGCTCTTGAAGCACACGATAGCCAAGAGACTCTGGTGCCAGGGTCGTCTCGTGGGTCAGTGGCAAGAATGCCACAGGTTTGTCAGAAGCAACATCGATGGTTCGCACCACCACCGGCCCAGCCGGTGAAGCAGCGAAAATCTCGGCGTAGGCTGTCGTTTGCCGTTGCACGCTCGGTTGCAGTTTTTCGTTCAGATAAAGAAGTTCGGTGCGAAACAAACCAACGCCTTGGGCAGAGGTTCTGGCTGCCGCGGCGGCATCGGTGAGGTTGCCAACGTTGGCTCGAACCGTAATGACGGGCTCGCTGTTGCCAGCCTTGAACTCGATGGCTCGTGTCGCTTGGTTGGCGTTGCCTCCGACAACCACACGGTCGCCTACTGGGTCGACCAAAACCTGTTGTCCGTTTTGAAGATCACTCGCGGCGGTTGCGGCCACAACGGCGGCAATGCCTTTGGCGCGACAAATTATGGATGTGTGACTTGTTGGCCCACCGCCGATGGTTATCACTCCGACAACGGCTGACGTGAACTGAGCGGTGTCGGCAGGTGAAAAGTCTTCGGCGACCAAGATGATTTCGCCGGTGGCGGGCAGGTCGAGTGTCAACGAGATGCCTGCCAACTTTGCCTGAACCCGACGGCTAAGGTCTTGAAGGTCGGCAACGCGTTCTTCGAGAGTCGACTCGCCCGAGAGCAGCTCGCAAAATGTGTTAACCGCCATGCCAAAAGCGCCGGCCGCAGACCAACCTTCCAAAAGATTTTCTTGGGCCTGCCCAAACAGTTCTTCGTCTTCGAGCAGAATTTTTAATGCTTCGAATATCTCTGCGCTTGTTTGGTCAGCGCCGGCGGCCAGCCGATCAAGGTCGCTTGCGACGGACGAGATCGCGGCCCTCAGGGCGGTGGCTTCGTCGGCGGCATCGGTGCCTGTTGTGTGGCTCTTGACCCACTCCGGAAGGGTTTCGTGCCTAAACACTCGCCAAACTGTGCCGACGGCAAAGTTGAGACCAACTCCATGCCCTTCGAGCACGGTCATATCCGTGTGCGTCAAATTTAGCCTTTAAGAAATTCTTGAATTTGAGCAACAAGCGATTTTGCGGCAGAGGTATCGTCGGTTTCAACCCGAACCTCAATGGTGTCGCCCGAGCGAACTTTCATGGCCATCATTCGAAGCGCAGACAGGCCAGAAGCGACCTGGCCATCCTGTTTAGCAATCTGCACTTCAAGACCCGATTCTCTTACCAGCTTGACTATTTGACCTGCCGGGCGCGCGTGCAAACCCATCGAGTCGTGAACAGTCACACTTTCGTTGTAAGTCATCGGTGTCTCACTTTGGCGTTCGTTTTGTCCCCCGTTAAGGTTACTTGCTAGCTCTTGGGCGTTGTGAAAAATTTATGTCTAGAGTGAAGTATCAAGCCGCAGCAGCAGGGGGTCGACGTGAGCCAAGTTTCGGTCGCGCACACCAGCTCGCGGTCGCACAAAATTTCGCGCCTTAGGCGCGCATCGTGGTTGCGTTCAAAACTTTGGGGCAGCGTGGTTGGAGTTTTGTCGCGAGGCATCACGACGTTCGAAAACCACCAAGATGCCTCGGCAACCAAGCCCTTGAGCCAAAAGGTTCGGTTGCCCGAAGGGCCGTTGATCGTTGTCGCCAATCACACCTCTCACGCCGACTCGGCAGCTTTGGTCGCGATGATTGGCCGAGTGCGCCCGGTGCTGGTTGTTTCGGCCAAAGATTACTGGAAGCAAGACGCAACTGCCGAGTGGCTTTCGGGAGGCTTGATTGGCACTTGGCCGGTTTCGCGCGCGGGTCACGGTTTTGAAGATCTGTTAGCCGCCGAACCACTGGTGCTTGATGGCGTTGTTTTGGTCATTTTTAGTGAAGGCACCAGAAGCGCCGATGGCAAACTACAAGAATTTCATTCCGGTGCTTTTCGGCTTGCCGCCGAGATTGGTGCCCGTGTTTTGCCGATCGGCATCCGTGGCAATTTTGAGGCGCTGCCCAAAGGATCAAGTTGGCCAAAGCGGTTGGCGGTTAACTTGAGCCTGGGGCAGCCCATTGAAGTCTCGCCAAATGCAATCGATGTGGCAGTCAAAGATGCTCGGTCGCAGGTTGAAGCGCTGATTGCCGAGCCGGCCGTCGATATGGCCCAGTTTGGCTGGTCGCGAGTCAGTCGCCTGGCGTTTGGCCCGGTTGGTCTCGCAGTGATTTTCTTTTGGGCCTTCGGCGAGGGAGTGTTTTGGCCACTCATCGCTGAGATGCCATTGATGTTGTTCATTGTGACCGTTGGGTGGCGCTGGCGCGGTTTGCTGCTTGTTGCTGCGGCTTGCGCCGGATCGGCTGTGGGTGTGCTGACCACTTGGTGGTTGGTTGCTAACGGTTTCAGCCCGCCAAGCCCGTTGACTACGGCTCGGATGTTTGAGGTTGCAAGTTCGCAGTTGAGCACCGATGTGGGCTCGGCCTTTTGGAAGCAAATGTTCAACGGCATCCCCGTGAAGGTCTATGCGCACGAGGCGGGTGCAATGCACTTGAGTTTTGCGCAGGTGCTGCTATCGCTGGTTCCACGAATGTTGCGCATAGCCGTGATTGGCGTTGGCACCTGGCTGCTCGGTTCAGCGCTGTCGCGTTGGCTAAAGTCTTGCCTTGGCATGGTTCAGGGCATTTGTTTGGCGCTGTTTCCCTTCGGGTTGTGGCTCACGGTTGGATACTGGAGTTGATGATGACCAACAACCCGCAGCGCTCGCGTGCCACCGAGATGGTTGGGCGCTGGTCATTTCGTGTTTCGGCCTTTGAGTTCGGTTTTGTGATGATTCAGTGGTTGGCATTCGGCAACCAATGGCTTGGTTCGCTGCCCGTGATTCCGGCCGCCTTGCTCGCCATCGTCGACGCCTTGCTGCTATCGCTAACCGGTCTTTTCACAATCGTCGCAGTGGCCGCGCAGTTGCGATCAAAAACCCTGATGTGGCACCCGGTTGGCGGGCTGCTGTTGGTGGCCGGCGCTAGTTGGTTTGCAATCGAAACGTTCACTAGATTCTTTGGGCACCGATGAACGCTGGTCTCTATCGACTCAAGGGCTGGTTCACCAATCTGCTGCAGCCTCTTATTTCATTTGCACTCCAGAGCAAAATTTCTCCGAACGTTTTCACACTCATTGGTGTTCTTGGCGGGGCGTTTGCCGGATTCGGGTTGGCCACGGTGCACACGTGGTGGGTCTTCATCGGTGTCGTCATTCGTTTGGCTGGTGCCAACTTAGATGGCGCTGTGGCCAGGGCAGCAAAGCGCGAGAGCCGTTACGGATTTTGGATCAACGAGGTCGGCGATCGACTCGGCGACTGGGCGATTTTCGCCGGGTTACTTTGGGTGCCGCAGCCGGCATCGGTGTCGGTTTGGATCAGCGTGATGGTAGCCGTTGCTCTGCCAACGGCAGTTTCACTGTGGGGTGTGCGACGAGGAGTCGCGCGCATCAACGGCGGCCCGTTCGGCAAGACGGAGCGTTGCCTTTTTGCCGTTGTTTTTGTAGCCTTGCTGCAATTCGGTCATGTCGATGCAACCGTTCAGGGTTATCTGTTGCAGGTTTTGATTTGGGCATCACTCGTGACCGCACTGTTTCGTTGGCAAAGGATTAGCAAAAGATGATGTTGAAAGTGATTGTGACGGCCGCGGTGCTTTTGGCTGCGACCCTGTGGCCGGTGCTGGCCAGCAAATCAAAAGTGCTTCTCGGCCGCTGGGTCACTTGGCTAGGAATCACGGTTTCCTTTGGCGTGGCCAGCCTGTTTGGCAAGCCAGGGTTCTCAATCTTGTTCTTGGCGATCGGCTTGGTGGTCTGGTTAGAGGGTGGAGTCCTTCAGCACGATGCTCGTGAGGTCAGTCGCCAGAAAGCCTTTGTGGTGTTTGCCTATCGAGGGCTGGCTGCAGGCATGGCGTTTTTGCTGGCACTCGAGAGCTCGGTTGGCGGGGCAGAGCTTATTGCCCCGCTGGTGTTCGTAATCGCACTGTTCGATATCGGCGGATGGGCAGGCGGCAAGTGGCTCACCAGATTTGCTCCGTTGGATCGCCGGCTCTTTCCAACCGTGTCACCAAACAAGACCTGGGGCGGTTTGGTCGGTTCGATCATCCTAGGTTTTGCAGCCAACCTTTGGGCCGGCCCGTTTGGGTTCGGCCAATTTATCCTCGTTGCAATTTTTGCCATAGCAGGTGACTGGCTCGAATCTTGGGTTAAGCGTGTGGTCGGCGTCAAAGATGCCAGCGACTGGCTGCCAGGTTTTGGCGGCCTCATGGACCGCGTCGACTCACTGTTGCCGATGGGCTTGGTGCTGCTAATCATCGGTTTTTAACCGAGAACCGGCACCTGATTCTGGCAGGATTTTCTTATGACCGAAAAAGTTCAAGGCCCAGCATCGTATTTTCCTTCGATTGAAAAGAAATACGGACATCCCGTTCAGCACTGGTTTGACCTGATCACCGCTAACTGCGCCGACCTCAAACACATGGAACAGGTCAAGTGGTTGCAAACCAACCACGAACTGGGCCAAGGTCACGCCAACGCACTCGTGCACTACTGGCGTTCAAAGAACCTCTAAAGCGGAAAGCGAATTTCGGTTCGCAAACCGCCCAGGTCGCTTCGGCTCAAATGCATGGTGCCACCGTGCTCGGCAACAATCGAGCGCATGATCGTCATTCCCAACCCGGTGCCACCATTCTGGCGCGAGGCAAACGCATCGAACCTTTCAAAACCTTCGATTCCGCGCGCAAAGACCTCTTCGGCCAAGCCGGGGCCGGCATCGTCAATCGTCAAAACTGCGGCGCCATTGGCGGTGACCAACCGCACGCGAACACGAGCGTCGAGGGGA
Source organism: uncultured Micrococcales bacterium (assembly GCA_903834635.1). GTDB lineage: Bacteria > Actinomycetota > Actinomycetes > Actinomycetales > Microbacteriaceae > Rhodoluna. The sequence continues at coordinate 16,818 of CAILJO010000054.1, forward strand.
GTATGACGTTGGATGTTTGAACACAAGTTGTTGAGCAACTGAACCAGGTGATCACCCGAGCCGGTCACCAGAACGCCCGGCTCAATTTCAATCTCAACCAAACGCTCGGGCTGCAAGGTTTGCATGTCGCCGCAGGCATCGTTGATCAGTTGACTCAAATCGACGGGAGCCTTGGGCAATTGCCGTTCTTCGCCTAGCTGCGCGAGCAAAAGCAGGTCACTTACAAGTTGCTCCATTCGAAGAACTTCAGCACTTACTCTGCCGAGCGCTTTTGCACGAAACTGCGCGTCGTCGCCCTTTGCGGCAAGAAGTTCGGCGTAGCCCTTGATCACGGTGATCGGCGTTCGCAACTCGTGCGAGGCGTCGCCAATGAAAGCCTTCATGCCTTCTTGAGCTTTTCGTTCTGTCTTCACTGCCGACTCCAGCGTGCGAACCATCTCATCAAGCGACTGCGCCAACTGAGCAACCTCTGAGTTGCCCCTAACCTGAGGCAAATCGGTTGCTTCGTTTTTGGCAATGCGGCGGGCTGCCCTTGCAAGACCTTCAACCACACCAATGTCGCGACGCAACATAAGCCAAGTCAAGATCATGGCCAGCACCACTGCGGTTGCGTTGAAACCAAAAAGCCACGCCACGTTTGAATCGCGAGCCGCCTCGATGTCGCGCAGGCTGCTAGCCAGCAAAACAAAGTTTCCGCCAAATATCGTTACAGTTCTAAGCCGATAGTCGGGCGCACCTGACACCGTGATTGGCCCCTTAGTGGCGGCCACCAGCTGATCGTTGGCAGGCACCGTCAAAACCAATTGGTCGTCGCCTTGAAAAATGGTCAACTGTCTTTGACTGTCAACCAGGCCAACCGAAACGGGAGCGCTCGAATTGGCTGCCGCTTGAATGGCTGCCGCAAGTTGATCACTCGAAGATAACCGAGCCGAACTCACCACGGAACTCAAAGAGCGGTCGACTCGCTGCACCTCTGTGTTGAACGCCGAAGTCAAACCAGCAGCACCAACCGCCACGGTTGACGCCGTAGTGATGAGCGCAGAGGCTATAAATAGCCGAACAGAAAGTTTCATCGATGGTTACTTGTCGGTTATCTGAAAGCCAACACCGCGAACGGTCCTGATGCCATCGAACTCTGCGGTGTGAAGTTTTTTGCGCAGATAAGAGATGTAGGTGTCGACAACGTTGGTGCCTGTGTCGAAAGTGATTTGCCAAACCTCTGCGAGCATTCGTGATCTGGTGACCACTCTGCCTTGGTTTTCCAAGAGCATTCGCAAAAGGTCGAACTCGGTAGGAGAAAGATCAACCGGCTCACCAGCCAGAGTCACCTGATGCAGGTCTTCGTTCAGAACGATCGGCCCGCAGCTGAGGCGTCTTGATGCCTCGGCAGGTGCGACTTGAGTGCGTCTCAAAACTGCCGCCACACGCAACAGCAGTTCTTCTAAACCAAAAGGTTTTGTCACATAGTCATCTGCGCCAACCCTAAAACCTTTGGTGATGTCACCCTTTTCGTGCCTCGCGGTCAACATAATTGCTGGCGTTGTGTCGCCAAGAGCGCGCAGATGACGCAACATTTCGTAGCCATCCATGCCGGGCATATTGATGTCGCTAATCAACAAGTCAACTGTGCTCGATTTGAGCATCGCCAAGGCGGCAACTGCATCTTCGGCCTCAAGAACCTCATAGTGGCTCAACCGCAGGGCATCGCTGACCATGTCGCGAATGCCAACCTCGTCATCCACAACCAGGATGCATGCCACGGGCATGGTTGTCTCTTGGCTCATGTCGTTAGGTTATCGGCTGCGTCGGCTTTCTATAACTTGCCAAACCTTCTTCACACGATTTTCTAAGACTTGGTAGGTCAAGATTGTTTTGTAGCAAAGACCAGAAAGGTCCTAATGAAGATCTCAAAGACAGTTATCGCAGCCGCAGTTGCCGCCAGCTTGGTGCTAGCCGGACCACTTGCGGCTAACGCCAAGAACTCGCGCCCGACACCGAGCCCATCCGCTTCGGCTTCGGCAACACCAGAGCCAATTTCCAAAAATGTTGAAAAGCATGACAAGAAGGCCATCCAAGATGCGCGCAAGTCGGCAGGAGATCTTCAAAAGAAGCTCGACAAGATCGCCTTGAGCAGCACCGACCAGGCGGCCCTAACTGCTTGGCAAGATGCTGTTGCATCGTGGAAGCGGGCCAACGCCGACGCCCTGGCAGCGCGCAAAGTCATTGAGAAGACTCTTCACGACTCGGTTAAGGCTGCCGACAAGGCCGTGCACGACGCCCAAGGTGCAGTGAAGACTGCCCAAAAGGCTCTATCGGTTGTGAAGGTCGGTGGTGATGCAGCCGCAATCGCGAGTGCTCAGACTGACGTAAACAATGCCATCACCGTGGCAAACGCGGCTCGTGCAACTCGCGAGCAGGTTAGAACCGATGCTCTAAAGGCATACAACGATGCGATTTCGGCTCTAGGTGCTTTGCCTGAGAAGCCGGCAAAACCTGTTCTTGGCTCTGGTACTGGACTCGGTTCAGACAAGGGCAAAAACAAGGACAGCAACAAAAAGAACCACTAGTAACCTTTCATTGCGTTTCCTTGAAGTGAGGTGTCGGTCTTCGGGCCGGCACCTCTTGGTTTAACGGGCGAGGCCAAGTGATTCAAATCAAGTTGCCTCTAGGCAACAGCAGTTGTTAGCCGCTCGACCAGCTCGGCATACTTAGCCGAAGTCTGCGCTACTACTTCGGCAGGCAAAGCAGGGGGCGTGCTGCCCTCGGCTTGATCCCAGTTGTCGGCCAACCAGTTGCGCACAATCTGCTTGTCGAAAGAGTCTTTGCGCTCGCCGCGCTCCCACGCCGCCCGAGACCAAAAACGACTCGAGTCTGGGGTCAGCACTTCGTCACCGAGAGTGATTACGCCGGTCTTTGGGTCGCGCCCAAACTCAAACTTGGTGTCGGCCAAAATCAACCCAGCCTTTTCGGCCAGCTCAGATGCTCGGGCGAACACCTGCAGCGAAAGGGTGCGCAGCGCCGCGGCATCTTCGTGGCCAATAAACTCGACAACTCGCTCGAACGTAATGTTCTCGTCGTGTTTGCCAAGCTCAGCCTTGAAAGCCGGGGTGAAGATCGGCTCGGGCAACTTGGCCCCAAATGTCAGCCCTGCAGGCAATTCGACTCCACAGATGCTGCCGTCGGCTTGGTAATCCTTGAAGCCAGATCCGCTGATATATCCGCGAACGACACACTCGATCGGAAACATGTCGAGCTTCTTGGCAACGGTAGCGCGGCCTGCAACAACCGCTGGAATCGGCGCATCGTGCGAGACGTGGTTTGGCACGTTGAGCCTGTCAAACCACCAGTTTGTCAACGTGGTCAGGTGCTGACCTTTGGCGGTGATCGCAGGTTCGAGCACGTGGTCAAAGGCGCTAACCCGGTCGCTTGCTACAACCAAAATCAGGTGGCTAAGTTGAGGGTCTTCGCTCTCATAGAGGTCGCGAACCTTGCCAGAATAAACGTGCTTCCATCCGTCGATGTGCTGAGCCATTAGTTGTTCCCCTCAGAGTCATTGCCTGGCTTGCCATCGTTGTCGGCATCGGCAACCTTCTTGGCGATGTCTTTGCGATAGTGCGAACCTTTGAGGTGAATCTTTTCGATCGCCTTATAAGCGTGTTCACGTGCGTGGTGAAAAGTCTCTGCCATCGAAATAACGCTCAGCACTCGGCCACCGGTCGCCATCAACTCGTCGCCTTCAAGGCGCGTCGCAGCGTGGGCGATTTCGATGTGCTCGTTGCTTTCGGCTTCGGTGAGCCCAGTGATTGGACGGTTCGGCGCGCTCGAATCGGGATAACCCTCCGATGCCAAAACCACGGTGATTGCCACATTTTTGGCAAAGCGCGCAACCGGCGCCCCTTGCAGCTGCCCGATGGCCGCCTTGTGAAGCAACTCGGCCAATGGAGTGACCAAACGCCTGAGCACAACCTGAGTTTCTGGGTCGCCAAATCGTGCGTTGAATTCGATCACACGAATGCCACGCTTGGTGATGATCAGCCCGCAATACAGCAAGCCGACGAACGGCGCCCCCAGTCTTGCCATCTCGAGAATGGTTGGCATTGCGACAGTTCGCTCAACTTCTTCGACAAAACCTTCAGGCAACCAAGGCAGCGGCGAGTAAGCACCCATGCCCCCGGTGTTGGGGCCGGCATCGCCATCGTAGGCGCGTTTGTAATCTTGGGCCGGAGTCAGTGCTTGCACCGAAACGCCGTCGCTCAAGAAGAACAGGCTGACCTCTTGGCCGTCAAGAAATTCTTCGACCAAGATGCCCATGTCGATGAACTTGCGAGCGTGGTCGAGTGCTGCCTCGCGGTCGTCGGTGACGATCACACCTTTGCCAGCAGCCAACCCGTCGGCCTTGACAACATAGGGCGCACCGAGGTCGTCAAGTGCCGAGGCAACTTCGTCGATGGTGCGGCACTCGCGGGCCATGCCGGTTGGCACGTCGGCGGCGGCCATGACCTCTTTGGCAAAAGATTTCGAGCCCTCAAGTTGAGCGGCTTTTTGCGAAGGACCAAACACCGCGATGCCTTCGGCGCGCAAGGCGTCGCTAACACCGGTGACCAGCGGTGCCTCGGGGCCGATAACGACAAGGTCGATGCCGTGCTCTTTGGCAAATGCGGTGACGTCGGTGGGGGAGTTTGGGTCGAGCGTCGCAAAGGTTTGTGCATCTTCGGCTATGCCCGCGTTGCCAGGCGCTGCGAAAATGTTCGCGGCCGGAGTGCCCGTGCGAATCAACGATTTGATGATTGCGTGCTCGCGCGCGCCCTGACCCAAAACCAAGATTTTCATTGGGTCAAGTTTAACGCCCAGCGGTTAGCGGCTAGTCACGAATAACGTCGCGCTTGCTGAGCGACAGATAAACAGTTAGAGCCGCAATCAAACCGAGCGCGATCCAAGAAACAAGCTCAGGCCCAAAGCCTAAACCGTCTGGCGCATCGAGTGAAAGGTAGTCGCCCATAGAAGCCCCGAGCGGGCGGGTCAAAACATAAATCGACCAGAACCCGAAAACTGTTCCGATTGCTTTGAAGCGCCAAAGCACAGCAATCAGCGCGATCACCACGGCAAACAGAACCGAGCTCAAGGTCAACGGCCAGCCGAGGTCATCCAAAAAGATGTCACCAGCTGCAGTGCCCATGGCGAACGTGGCCAAGATGGCTACCCAATAAAACGCTTCGCGCTTGCGAGTGTTGATGCTCTTGATCGAAAGGGTGCGCTCTTGCAACCACCAGATCACGAAGACCGCTAACAGGATGCTGCCGAACATGATGGTCAGCTGCCAGTTCTGCCATCCATAGTTGGTGTGCAGGTCGTCGGTGATCATGGTTCCCAATGCGCTGATGGCAACAATCGAAGTCCAATAGATTGCTGGCACGTATTTGCGAGCCGCAAACTGAACGACCAAGAGAACCAACAGCACACCACCCATAAATAGCGCTGTTATGTTCATGATGCGCGTCGAGTCGGCAACGCTAGAGTTGTCAGTCAGCCCGAACCCTTGGTTGACATAGTCGGCTAGTGTCTCGCCAACAGTGGTCGAAAGCACCTTGATGATCCAAAAGAAGATGGTGACGGCCGGCACTTTGACCAGCAGGGTTTTTGCGGTTGAAGAAGTCATGGCGTCAGCCAAGCATCCCAGTCTGCGAAAAGCCTGTGAGAATAAACACATGCCTCGCCGCAAAATTAACCCCGAAGATGGCCTTCGCGCCGTTGCCGCTCTTCGCGCCGGCGACCAGTCGCAAACCGCCACCGCCGTGCGTTATTTGCTCGAAGAGCTGACATTTTTGCGACCCGGCAACGCGGTCGAGGTTCGTGTTCCGCCGTTCGGCGCGGTGCAGTGCATCGAAGGTCTGACACATCGCCGCGGAACACCCCCGAATGTAGTCGAGCTCGATGCAGAAACCTGGCTTGCTTTGTGCTTTGGCGAAATCGACTGGAATGCAGCCGTTGCGGTGGGCCGCGTTCGTGCCTCGGGAACCCGAGCAGATTTGAGTGAACTGCTGCCCCTGATGAGGTTCAATTGAGACATGGCTAAAAAATCTGACAAGACCGAAATTATGGAAATTCGCAAGGCACCAAAGTTTTTGCCGTTCATGCTGACCGGCGCTCTTGTTGGTCTGATTGTTGGAATCGTTTTGAACGCGATGATCCCAGCGGCCAACCGAACCGGCCAGGACATCTTTGGTTACATCGTGCTGTTCATGATGGCAGTTGGTTTCTCGATAGCAACCGTTGTCGCCGTCATTTTGGATTGGGTTTCTAGAGCCCGAATCAAGCAGGTCGAAGCCACTAAACTTAAGGGGTAGCGGGCCAGCAATGGCGCGAAAAGCCCACACAACCCTCACTATTTGAACGGGGAACAAGCCTTTGCTTCGTGGCGATGGACTTTTGAATCACGACCTTCTTCCTGATGAGAAGGGGCCACAAGACCAATGTGGCGTATTCGGCGTATGGGCACCCGGCGAAGAAGTCGCCAAACTAACTTTCTTCGGTCTTTATTCACTTCAGCACCGCGGCCAAGAGTCGGCCGGTATCGCAACCTCTGATGGCAAAAAAATCTTGGTCTATAAAGACATGGGTTTGGTTTCGCAGGTTTTCAGTGAGAGCGCGCTTGAGTCGCTCACCGGTCACATCGCCGTGGGGCACAACCGTTATTCAACGACGGGGTCATCTTCGTGGCGCAACGCTCAGCCAACCCTTGGTCGCACCGCTGCCGGAACCGTAGCCCTGGCACACAACGGAAACCTGACCAATACCGCCGACCTGCTCGAAATGCTTAGCGCGCGCTACCCAGACCAGACCAACAACGAGATCACCGGCGGCAACACCACCGACACAGCCGTGCTCACCGCTCTGATGGCCGGCGACCTAGACCACACTCTCGAGGCAACCGCGCTAGAGCTGCTGCCAAAAGTTAAGGGTGCGTTCTGTTTGGTCTTCATGGACGAAACGACCTTGTATGCCGCCCGTGACCCGCAGGGTGTGCGCCCACTGGTTCTCGGTCGCCTAGAGCGCGGTTGGGTTATCGCTTCAGAGACCGCGGCACTCGACATTGTTGGTGCATCGTTTGTGCGCGAGGTCGAACCTGGCGAGCTGATTGCCATCGATGAGAATGGTTTGCGTTCGAACCGCTTCGCCGAGGTCAAGCGAGCCGGTTGCGTTTTTGAATACGTCTACTTGGCTCGCCCGGACACCTCGATCAACGGCAAAAATGTTTATGACGCCCGAGTCGAAATGGGTCGCCAGTTGGCTCGCGAATATCCGGTTGAAGCCGATTTGGTTATTCCAACCCCAGAGTCTGGCACCCCGGCCGCCATCGGTTTCTCGCAGGAGTCGGGCATTCCATTTGGCCACGGTTTGGTCAAAAACGCTTACGTCGGCCGAACCTTCATTCAGCCGTCACAGACCATTCGCCAGCGCGGTATTCGCCTGAAGCTCAACCCGCTCAAAGAGGTCATTCGCGGCAAGCGCATCATTGTTATCGATGACTCGATCGTTCGCGGCAACACCCAGCGCGCACTCGTGCAGATGTTGCGCGAGGCAGGTGCCGCCGAAATTCACGTTCGCATTTCATCGCCACCAATCACGTGGCCTTGCTTTTATGGCATCGACTTTGCGACTCGCGCCGAGCTGATTGCCACGGGGCTTGGTGTTGACGATGTTCGCGCTTCGATTGGTGCCGACTCGCTTGGTTATCTCAGCAAAGATGGCATGATCGCCGCCAGCGGCCAAGAAGAACGTCAACTTTGCACCGCCTGCTTTACCGGAACCTACCCAATCGAACTTCCTACCGCTGACCGCCTCGGCAAGAACCTGCTCGAGCGTGCCAACGACCCTGCGGCCTGCAACCCTGGCCCAGACAGTGAACTCGACGCCACCGTTCGGGCGGCCGAGAGCGAGACCAACTAGTGAGCGAACCAAACGCCTACGCAGCTGCCGGTGTTGACACCGAAGCCGGCGACCTAGCGGTCGAGCTCATGAAAAAGGCAGTTGGCGCAACTCACAACGATCTCGTCGTCGGTGGCCTTGGCGGTTTCGCCGGCATGATGGACGTCAGCTTTCTAAAGAACTACGAGCGCCCGCTGCTGGCAACTTCGACCGACGGTGTTGGCACCAAGGTGGCAATCGCCCAAGCAATCGACAAGCACGACACCATCGGTCAAGACCTGGTCGGCATGGTTGTCGACGACATTGTCGTGGTTGGCGCAAAGAGCTTGTTCATGACCGACTACATCGCCTGCGGCAAAGTTGTTCCGCAACGCATTGCCGACATTGTTCGCGGCATAGCCGAGGCCTGTGCCGAGGTTGGCGTGGCACTCGTCGGCGGTGAAACCGCGGAGCATCCTGGGTTGCTTGGCCCTGATGACTATGACGTTGCCGGTGCAGCAACCGGTGTGGTCGAGGCAAGCAAGTTGCTCGGCGCTCACAAGGTCAAGGTTGGTGATGTCGTGATCGGTATGGCCTCGAGCGGTCTGCACTCGAACGGTTATTCGCTGGTTCGCAAAATCATCGCCGACAGCAAGCTCGATTATCGCGAAACGGTTTTGGAGTTCGGTCAGACTCGTTCACTCGGCGAAGTTTTGCTCGAGCCAACGCGCCTTTACACCGGCGTTCTCAACGAGCTGCTCGAAGGCCCACTCGGTGGCGCCGTTCACTCGATGAGCCACATCACCGGCGGTGGCATTGCCGCCAACCTCGCTCGCGTTTTGCCGGTCGGCGTTGCCCTTGAGGTTGACCGCACCGCTTGGACTCCAAACGACGTCTTCAAGGTTCTGGCCGGTTGGGGCGGTTTCTCGCTTGAGTCCGTCGAGGGCACCTGGAACCTTGGTCTCGGCCAGGCGCTCGTTGTCGATGCTGCCCACGCCGATGCCGTCGCGGCTGCCATCGGTGGCTTCAAACTTGGTGTGATCACCGACCAGCCGTCAAACCTCGACGGTTGGGTTCAGGGTGCCAAGGGCACCGACGGTGGCGCAGTGCGCCTGGTCGGAAACTTCGCGAGCTAGTTTTTAGGCGTCGGCTGAGCCGGAATCCGCAGTGCCCGCATCGGCAGAGCCCGAGTGCTCAGACGGACCAGCGTCGCCAGCTGCATCGGCAACATCGCCATCAACCGAAGCGTCTTGGGCCTCGGTGCCGGCGGCGCCATCGGTGCTGTCATCTTCATCAGGAAACATGTCGGCCCACTTGTCGACAAGCTCGTTTTCGTCTGGGTGACCAAGTTCGCGCTCGAGCGCAGTTAGGTCAACCTCAGGGCTGAAATATTTGAGTTCGCGAGCAACCTTGGTGTGCTTTGCTTTTTGACGGCCACGCCCCATGGCGAGCCCCCTAACGTTTATCCGATACAGAAAACCACTCGAGGTGGCACTAAAACCTGCGGTTAGTTTATCAGCAGGTTAACGAAAGAGTGCCAAGAGAGCCACGGCTGTGGATGGAATCACAAAAGACGCCAGCGTATAAACCAAAGCCTTGGCCCACTGGCGCGCGGCCAGCATCTGGGTGGTTTGCCCCGCAAAAGTGCTCAGTGTTGAAATTCCGCCGGCGAACCCTGCGACCATAGTTATCTCGGTCACTCGAAGTGAAGCATCTGAAAAATACACCACGGCGATGCCGCCAACCACCGAGGCGATTGTGTTGGCAAGCAGAGTGCCCCAAGGCAACCAGCCGCGCAAATCGGCTAGCCAAAATCTAACCACGGCACCGATGCCTCCGGCGACCCCAACGCCCAACAAGAGCACAAGATTTGCGGGCATCAGTTTTGAGCCTTCATTTGTTTGCCGATCTTGGCGAAGGCTGCATAGGCAGCT
>CAILJO010000055.1 GCA_903834635.1 uncultured Micrococcales bacterium
CGATCGAAGTTCCAGTCGCGACGAGCACCGTCACGGGCTGGGCGGGCGCCATCGTTGCTGCGTGCTGGGCGGTCGTTTGACCACTCGCGACGTGCAGGACGGTCGTCGTTTGAGCGCTGAGGGCGGTCGTTTGACCACTCACGTCGAGGGGCATCGTTGCTGCGAGCAGGACGCTCTGCGGTCCACTCGCGACGAGCAGGACGGTCATCGTTGCTGCGAGCAGGACGCTCTGCGGTCCACTCGCGACGTGCCGGACGGTCATCGTTTGAGCGCTGAGGGCGGTCGTTTGACCACTCACGGCGAGGGGCATCGTTGCTGCGTGGTGCGCGGTCATCGCGACCACGTGAGGCAAAGCCTCCGCGACCGGTTGGACGGTCTTCGCGAGGTGACCAGTCACGGGCGTTGTCTGGGCGACCACCGCGAGTTTCGCGTGGTGCACCGGCAGAGTCGCGACGTGATCGCTCTTCGGCGGTGTAACGAGGCTTGCGGCCGGCTGCGTCGCGTGGTGCGTCGGTTGAGCGTTGTGGTGCTCGGCCGCCGCGGCCATCTTCGCGAGGCTTGAAATTGCCCGACTTAGAACCGTTGGATGCTGGTCTTGCGCCGCGACGTTCGCCGGGCTGAGCTCCGCGCGGGGCGCGCGAAGGAGTGCTGCCAGAATTAGGCATGTTGATTTTTCCTTGTTCAGTTATGTGGGTTCGAAGGGAGTAACTTCGAGCCGCGTTCAATAAGTCGAACTGCGCTAACCCACACACGAGAATCTGTTCACGCTACCGCGAACTCTCAAACGAAGGAAGACTGGTGCATTCCGGCCCGCACATAGGTAGCGGGGCGATTTTTAGTAATGCACTGCAAACGACTTGTTGTTACGAAAACGTAACTTTCTAAGGTTATCGGCAATCTGGCAAAAAACCTAGAACTTTTTTGCCCAACCCGAGAACCCGAGCAATAAACTGACGATATGAACCTCCCCACCGCTGTGGAGTTAGCCGCCGCTGTTAGATCTGGCAAGCTCACCGCCGTTGAAAACACAACGGCTGCCCTAAACCGTTTGGCGCGCCACGATGGCCTGCTTGGTGCCTTTCAGGTAGTTCGAGCCGACCGAGCCCTTGCCGAAGCGGCTGCCCTCGATGCCCGCGGCGACCTGGCCTCTTTGCCTCTCGCCGGTGTTCCTATTGCGATCAAAGACAACATTCCGGTGGCCGGTGAACCAATGCGCGACGGCTCGGCCGCAACCAGCGCAGAGCCACAAACTTCAGACCACGAGATGGTTGCTCGGTTGAGAGCAGCCGGTGCAATCATCATCGGCTTGACCCGTGTTCCCGAGCTTTGCGTGTGGGGCACAACCGACTCTGTTTTTGGAATCAGCCGAAACCCGTGGAATGTCGACCGCACACCTGGCGGCTCGTCGGGTGGCTCAGCCGCCGCGGTGGCATCGGGCATTGTTCCCTTCGCCCACGGCAACGACGGCATGGGCTCGATTCGCGGGCCGGCCGGCAACTGTGGCCTATTTGGCCTAAAGCCCGGCGGCGGCGTCGTGCCGCAGAACATCGGGTTTGATTCTTGGGGTGGAATGAGCGAAAACGGCCCGCTCGCCACCACCGTGGCCGATGCAGCACTGCTGCTTTCGGTCATGTCGAGCCGACCAGAACTTGCTAACCCGGCAGAGCCAGCCCAGCCGTTGCGCATCGCGATTGCCGCTGGCGAACCATCGCCCCTGGTCAAGCTCGACCCCGAATGGCGTCGTGGTCTCGAAGAAACCGCCGATGCCCTGCGTGCCGCCGGGCACATCGTGACCGAAACGAAGTTTCCTTATGACCCAAACCCGCTGCCACTGTTGGCCCGCTGGTTTGCAGGCACCGCGGCCGATGCCCGTGGCCTGAACCTGGCAAAGATGAACCCCCGCACGCGAACCCATGTGCGCCTCGGTCGAATTGTTGGACCACTCGGGCTTTTGAGCGAAGGTCCGGTCAAACGCTCGCGCGCAAAGATCACTCGCTTCTTCGAAGACTTTGACGTTCTGATCACGCCGACATTGGCGCAGTCTGGGCCCAAGGCGATCGAGTGGTCAAAGCGCGGGTGGTTTGCCAACCTGTCAGACAACATTCGATACGCGCCATATCAGTCGACCTGGAACCTGCTCGACTGGCCTTCGGCAAGCGTGCCGGCCGGTTGGCATGCCACCGATTGCCTGCCACTTGGTGTGCAGTTGGTTACTCCCCCACATGCAAACGCGGCTGGCGAGGCGCTGATTTTGAGTTTGGCGCTGCAGCTAGAACGACTGCGCCCTTGGCCGCGCATTGCTGCGGGCTTTGCCGACTAAGGGTTTCTAGCGCAAACGGATTCGGTCTGGAATCACAAGCTCTTCACCATCAAAGGTGATGCCCGTCAGATCACGAACCACGATGTCGGCCTCGGTGTCGAGAGCCTTTTCACTAACCCCAACGATCAACCCGACTCCCGCTGCGGCGGCGGCCAGGGCACCTGCCGCGGCATCTTCGAAGACGACACAATTTTCGGGGTCAAAGCCCAAGCGCTCGGCGCCCAACAAATATGGGTCAGGGTGCGGCTTGCCTCGCTGAACATCGGCGGCAGTCACCAGCTGAGGTGGCACCGGCAACCCGGCGGCCAGCAAACGCGCGCGACCCAGGTTTGGATTAGCCGAAGTGCAGACCGTCCAAGTGTCGGCCGGCAGCGAAGTCAAAAGCGCTAAAGCTCCGGCGAGCGCCACGGTTTCGTTTGCGCTGTCTTGCTCAAGTTGGTTGATGCGGTTGTTTGCAACCTCAAAAAGGTCGGGCGAAGAAATCCACTCGCGAACCTTGTCTTCGGCGCGCTGACCAGAATTTTCGGGGCGATCCCAGTCGATGTGTGGGGCGTATTCGGTGCACCAGATCTTCCAGGCGACCGATGCCGCCGCGTGCGAGTCAACCAAAACGCCGTCGTTGTCGAACAGCAGGCCTGAGGCAAAGAACTTCAAGGTCTACTCCGCTTTGGTTGACGTCGTCTTGTGTCGTGTGACGAGTGTTGCATAGATAGCCACCGTCACCAGAAGAAGCATCACATAGGCAGGCAAAAGAAGGTCGCTAATCCACTTGATGGTTCGGGTTTGCGAGTCGTTTTCGATCACCGAAAAGCTCGAGGCACCAATGTTGAACGACATCACGGTGACAACCGAGCCAAAAATGACTGCGAGAACATAGTTCAGCGTAATTGCCCCGGCAGCACCAGCCCCAGTCAGGCGCGGGCGCAAAGGTGCTGGTTTCGCCGGCTTGGCTGCGACGGCAAATCGAGTGCCAAAAATCAAACCAGCGGCAACGATAGCCAAGATGACCACCCAAACCCAGTTATCCAAGTTTTGACCCTGAAAATCCCAAAAAGCCATACCCAGGATGATCGCCAGTGCCGTTGCAACGATTGGCAAGGTATAGCCGAGGACCATCGCACGTTGTTGTGGGTTGGGTTTGCCGGAGGCATCGTGGTTGTTGGCAGCCGACTTGCGATACACGGTCACACGAAGCAGCACATACACCACAAGCCCGGTAGCCAAAATGATCGGCAAATACACACCGAGCAGGCGACCAGTCAGGGTCACCGGTGTGTTCGTGTAGTTCTGAAAAGACGACAAGAACGTGCCCACGGCAAAGATAGCGCCCGCCACCAGCCCGACGATTACCGCCAAAGACGCAAAACGAAGAACCGCGTGCGACGCCTTGTCGGGGGTGCTGCCGGCGGCATCGTGGGTGTCTGCAAGTCGGTGAGCGATGCTTGCCACAATCGAGAACACGGCAATGGCAGCCAAATAGGTGTAGGTCGAAGCTTTGACCTCGGGCAGGCTCTGCGGGCCATCGAAGTTTAGAACCAGGTTCTCTTTGTGCTCGAACCAGGCGGCAACCATGAAAATCACCCAAGCCGCATTCAGACCAATAAGAGGTAGTGCTGCGGCAAAGCGCATTTGCTTGTTCATGGCTTCAGGTTACTCCTCTAGTGAGTGACATGGTTTCTGTGAATGCCCTGTGACCCCAACCAGCGCATCGGTGCGGGCGTAGACTGCGATTGTGTCTATGCAAGAAGTAACCGAATACATCGAAGCTCAAGATGAACCAAAGCGTGCCACGCTGCAGGCGGTGCGCGAGAGCATTCTAGAAATCGAACCCCGCCTCGAGCAGGTGATCGCATGGAACTCGCCTCAGTTCAAACTGAACGGCAAGAACGTCGCCGGGCTGTGTGCGTTCAAGAGCCACCTGACTTTCTCACCTCAGAGTGCCGAGGTCATGACGGCGCTCGCCGACGACCTGGCCAGCTTCGTGGTTTCAAAGAGTTCATTCCAATTCGACATGGACAAGCCGTTGCCAAAAGCGCTGCTAACCAAGTTGATCAAAGCAAGAATCCAAGAGATAGAAGCAAAATGACCACCATTGAGTTCAAG
>CAILJO010000056.1 GCA_903834635.1 uncultured Micrococcales bacterium
GCAAGACCCATCACAGCCAAAGGCTGGCATGGAGAGCTACTTCGACAACCTCGGAAAATACCTGGGCGTCTAGCGCGAGCATCCGCGTTTATTTGATGATGCGGAAAACACCAAGGGCATAGAGCGCTAGCGGCACGGACGCAGCAACAAGCCAACCTCCGAGCACCGCATCGTCGTTTCGCACGATGAGGCCGGCGACCAAGAGCCCGGCAAATACAACACCCGAACCTGCACGCCTGACTGACGAATCTAAGATGCGCACGCGGCGCTCAAGTTCTGGGTTTCGAATCACAAGTTCTCCGCGTTCGGCACGCGACAACAGCGATTCAACTCGTTGAGGCAGCCCCGCCAGAGTCGTAGCGAACGAAACGAGTTCTTTGCGAATCGCGGCAAAGGTGCTGGTGCCGCCACCGTTTAGAAGCGTGCGGGCGAACGGGTCGAGGGCATCCCAGATGTTGAACTCTCGGTTGAGCGTGCTCGCCACACCTGAGATGAGCGAAAGAGCTCGAATGAGAAATAAGAAATCGTTCGGCAACTGGAATGGCAGCGTGCGAACGATTTCGCTGAAACGAATAGCAAACTCTTTGAGCACCTCGGGGTCGGTTGCAACCAGGTCGCCAACGGCTACACCGCCGAAACGCTCGAACAGTTCAGAGACAGCCTTTTCTAGAATCACCTTGTCGGCGGTTGGCAGCAGAACGCCCAGACGTTCACAGGCTTCGATCCATCCGCGAGCATCGCGTGCGGCAACAGCAAACAAGAATCGCTGCAGGTTCGATCGCAGGTTATCGTCAATCTGGCCCATCATGCCAAAGTCGATGAACACCATCGCGAACGAATCATCAGTTTTGCGAACGAAGATATTTCCAGGATGCGGATCCGCGTGAAAAAAGCCATGCACAAAGAACTGTTCGAAAGTTACCTTGGCAAGTTCAGCCGCGACGGCGTTTGGGTTGATGCCGGCAGCCAAGAGGGCATCGATGTCCGATATCTTGATCGCCGAAACATCGCTGAGTGTCAGAACACGTCGCGAGGTGCGCTCCCAAACGATTTCGGGGGTGGCGACGCGGTCATCGTTGTTGAAGTTCGCTGCAAATCGTTCCAGGTTTTTGGCCTCGTGAAGGTAATCGATCTCTTCGAGTGTGGTGTGAGCGAATTCTTCAACCAGGGCCGGTGCGTCAGTGCGCTTTGACACCAGCTTCACCCGCGACAACCAGCCACCGATCTTGCGCAACGCAGCCAAGTCAACGGCCACGATGTCTTCGATGCCTGGGCGCAGCACCTTGATGACCACATCTGTCATGCCCATGTCTTCGGCGAGACCAGCCGACAGTTTTGCTCTGTATGCCTGCCCGAGCGATGCAGCGGCGATTGGCTCGCGGTCGATGCTTGCGAATGCGGTGTATGGGTCCATGCCAAGTTCGTCGGCAATAAGTTTCAAGATCTGGTCGAACGGCTCCGGCGCGACCTCATCTTGAAGGCCCTCTAGCTCAACGGTCACCGACTGCGGCAACACGTCGAGTCTTGCAGACAAGAACTGGCCGACCTTGACCATGAGTCCGCCAAGGTCTGCAGCCAGGTCGTGGAATTTGCGGGCAAGTTTTTTGAGACGTTTGATGCGACCGCGGGCGGCCAGCTTCGAAAGGCCGAGTTGGGGCAAAAAGAGTTCAAACCACCAGGTTTGAGCCAGCGCGAGCGAGGCAAAGCGCAAGATGCGGCGATAGCGCGCCTTTAGTGGCCGGCGTCCTTTGACGGCGGTTTCGCTCGATGGCATTTTTACTTCTCGGCGAGAATCTTGTGCAGTTCGTGACGAGTTTCAGCCAGAATCTCTGCCGCACGCTTCTGCTGCTCGCGGGTTCCGGTCTGTGCGACATCAAGAAGGACTGGTCCGAGTTTCGAGGCGGCAACCAAGAACACTGAATCCCATGAAGCGCTCTTTCGACCTGCCGACTCGGTCGTGTCTCCATCAGTCTTCAGTTGCTTCTTGGCTTCGGCCAGCGCCGACTTTCCAAGCTTTGAGATCGCAAAGACTTTGCGGTCACCCTTGGTCTCCACCTCGACCTTGCCGGCTTCAACCAAGACGTCTAGTGCCGCACGAACCTGACTCGCGGTTGGGTTCAATACTGCGCCGCTTGCCAAAGAGACGGCCTCACGAATGGCGTTTGCGTTGTGAGCCTCGCCAGACAGGGCAGACAAGATTGCTACTTCTAAATGCATCTCGCCTGGCTGGGCCGTTGCCATCGCTGAAGTCATCGACTGCGAACGCTCGCGAACAAAGTTGATCACGTTGCTAAAAAGTTCTCTAGGGTCAAAGTTCGAAGAATTCTGGGCCACGATTGTCCTTTTGAGGTTTGGGGTTCACACTTGATAAGCCGAAGCCGGCCGTTTTTGTTCCCTCGTCGGTCGTATTCGAACGTCGATGTGCCAAACTTTGAGCATGTCTCAACTCTCAGCTGACCTTCTCGAGCTCACGCCTGAACCGAGCGACTTTGTCGAGGTGGCTGTCTTCGATCGCGACGGGATCATCGAGTCAAGACACCGCGGCATCGGGGCACTTGTTGGGCCGGATGGTTCGCTAATCGCCGAGCTCGGCTCATCGAAAAAACTCATTTATCCGCGAAGTGCAGTGAAGCCGATTCAGGTTGTCGCTATGCGTCGCGCAGGTCTCGCTCTTGAAGGTGCGCAACTTGCTATTTGCTGTGGCAGCCACCAGGGAACGGCCGCCCACATCGAACTCGTCGAGAGCATCCTTCGTGGCGCGGGTCTTGAC
>CAILJO010000057.1 GCA_903834635.1 uncultured Micrococcales bacterium
AACGGAGACCTTTCAACCGGCGAAACCACGGTCACCGTTGACCAGGGTCGCGCGACTTTCAACTCGGTCACCTTAATCGGAACCGCGCTCGCCAACTATCAGTTCTCATTTGCCCTTGATGGCACGCAGATCGAATCGGCTGCAAGCAACTCGATTCACGTTGTTCACAACGTTGCGTCATACATGACCCTTCAGGGTGCAGCCAATGCCAAGGCAGGCATCGCGTTTAGCAGCCAGCCGACCGTGACCATCAAGGATGACTTCGGCAACACCGTTATCGACGGCGACGGCTCGACCGCGTTGATCACCGCGAGCGTTGACCATGATTCACTTGTTGGCACCGTTTCGATTCACGCGGTCGCCGGTGTGGCAACGTTCAGCAACTTGGGTATTGCGGGCAAGATTGGCCAGCACACGATCACCTTCGACATTGCCACCCCTGCGCTAGACGCCGTAAGCCAGAACATCAACCTGTCTTATGGCACCGCGGCTGCACTGGCAATCACGACTCAGCCTGGCGGTGGCAACCACACAGCCGACAACTTAGCGGTTCAGCCTGTTGTTCACGTTGTCGATGCCTATGGCAACACCGTTGCGAACTCAACGGCAACCGTCACGGCATCGCTACTTTCTGACAACACATCGGCGTCGTTGACCGGAACCACCAAGGCTTCAGTTGCTGGTGTAGCTACCTTCACCGCGTTGAACCTTCTTGGCACACCGGCGCACGACTACACCTTCAGATTTACCTCGGGCTCATTGGCTGCCGTGAACGCAACAGCTTTGCGTGTAAACCCTGCATTGGCTTCAAACTTCACCTTTGCACGCCAGCCAGTTGGTGGCAACGCAACGCACACCGCATTGACGGTTCAGCCTGCTCTTCAGATTCGTGACCGCTTTGGCAACATCGTCACCACCGACAACTCGAGTGTTCTCACCGCACACATCTCGGGTGCCGGCGGTGCTCTTGAGGGCACTGCAACTGCGACGGCATCTTCGGGTATCGTCTCGTTCTCTGGCCTAAAGGTTGCCGGAACACCGGGTGTGGACTATTCCTTGACCTTCACCTCAACCATCACGGGCGCTGACATCACCTCGGCATCGAGCAGCAACTTCCGTGTGATTCACGGCCCAGCAGATCACATCGACGTCACCGTCGCAGCCGACGGGGCTAAGGCAGGTCTGGCATTCAAGACACAGCCAACCGTAACCATCCGCGACGCCGATGGCTTCGCCGTGATCTCAGGTGCTAACTCCACCTCGGTCGTGACCGCAACCGTTTCGCGAGGCGGTGTCGCAGTGGGAACCGCGACCGCAACTGCAGTTGCAGGTGTGGCAACCTTCGACAACTTGGGCGTCGGTGGTGTCATCGGTGACTACACGCTCACCTATTCGATCGCCACCCCAGCTATTTCGGTTGACCAGCCAGTCAGCGTCGACTTCGGAACCGCGACTCAGGTTGCCATGATCACGCAACCGGTTGGCGCAATCACCGGTGACGAGTTTGCAACTCAGCCTGCCGTCGAAATCCAAGATGCTTACGGAAACAAGGTTGCCGACTATAACTCAACCGCTGATATCGCAATCGACAGCGGCGACGGCGGAACACTAACCGAGAACACCTCGACCGATGTCGTTAACGGTGAAGCCCAGTTTGTTGGCACCAAGTTCCAAGGAACGCCTGGTGCGGATTACCGTTTCGTAATCTCGGTCGACCTATTGACCACCGCGACGACAGACATAGTCAATGTGGTTCATGGCCCTGCCGTCAGCATCCAAATCGTCACGCAACCGCGAGCCAGCGTTACTGGTGAGCTTCTAACGCGTCAACCGGTTGTGCGTTTGCTAGACCGTCTGGGCTATTTGGTCACCAGTGACAGCAGCACCGTTGTGAGCATTCAGGTCAGCTCAGGCTCAGGTGGGTCGTTCTCAGGCGCCACCACTGCAGCGGTCGTCAACGGCGTGGCAACATTCGCTGGCGTCAAGTTCACCGGTGAGCCTTACTCTGCCTACAAGGCGGCTTTCACTGCAACACCAAACTCGGCGCTTCTAACTTCTGACCCAACAACCGCGTTCTCGGTGGCTCACGCAGTGGCATCGCAGTTGGCAATCACCACTCAGCCAGTTTCGGGCGTAACCGGAACCGTTCTCTCTACTCAGCCTGTCATCGAGGTTCGCGACCGCTTTGGCAACCTAGTAGACGACGACCTAACTACTCAGGTGACGGTTGCCATCAGTCAGGGTGACGGCGGTGTGCTTGCCGGAACCAAGACGGTGACAGCAATCGGTGGTGTGGTCACCTTCACAAACCTCAAGTTCACCGCTTTGCCAGGAACCGACTACAAGCTGACCTTTAGCTCGGGTGCACTGGCTGCCGACACTTCAAGCGTGATCACAGTGACTCACGCCGCCGCCGCCAAGTTGGCAATTCAGGCTCAGCCTGTAGGAGCCGCAACCGGCGACAACCTTGCATCACAACCTGTAGTCCGAGTTCTCGACCAGTTCGGCAACCTAGTAACCAGCGATAACAGAACCGTAGTTTCGGTCAGCGTTGGTCTAGGCAGCGCTGGCTCGTTGGGCGGCACTCTAACGGCCACAGCGGTCGCGGGTATCGCAACGTTCGAAGACGTCAGCTTTGTGGCAACACCTTTGGCAAACTACCGACTCGACTTCACTGCCGACGGACTGACCTCGGTTCGTTCCGCTGCCGTGGTTGTCACTCACAACACCCCAATCAAGTTGACTTTCAAGACCCAACCAGCCGGCGGCGCAACTGGTAGCAACCTGCCAACCCAGCCGGTGCTAGAACTTCGTGACCTTTATGACAACATCGCGACCAGCGACAGTAGCACCGTAGTTTCTGCCACGGTAACCACCGGCAACGACAGCGTTCTGACTGGTGAAACCGCCACCGCACGAGCCGGCATTGTGAGCTTCAACGCTTTGAACTTGGTTGGCAACCCAGGTGAGACCTACCGAATCACCTTCAGTGTTGGCGACATGACGATCACGTCGCAAGACGTTGTTGTCACCCACGCGGTTCCTGCCAAGCTCAGGGTTCGCACTCAGCCTGTCGGCGCCTTGACTGGTGACTTGCTAGCGACCGCGCCGGCAATCGAAGTTCTCGACCGTTTCGGCAACCTTGCAACCAGTGACAACAGCACGACCATCTCGGCAGCAATCGACTCGGGCATCGGCGGCAACATCACTGCGGGTTCAACAGCGACTGCCAAGAATGGTGTTGTCACCTTCAGCGGGCTCAAGCTCACCGGCAAACCTGGTGAACCATATGCTCTCAAGTTCACCTCGGGCTCGCTGACCAGCGCCACCGCGGAGACAATAACTGTTCGCAAGTACGCCGACGTAACATTCAGCTACCAAGCCACTCGCTATGTGCCGAACGGCATCGTGAGCGCCAGCTTTGTCACCGACAGCCCATCTGCGCCTTCGTTCAGCACCAGCAGTTCTGCACAGATCTGCGTCGTCGATAGCGCAACTGGTGACATCACTATTAAGGGTGTTGGAACGTGTACCGTTGCGGTCAACGTGCCTGAAGCGACCTACTACTTGTCGCCAGTCGTTACTCCGACTGCAACGCTCATCATCAGCAAGGCCGTTCAATCTGCGGTGTCTGTTACCTCTGCGACCACCATGAACTACCAGAGCACCATGGTTGCCACCGCCATCGGTGGATCTGGAACAGGTGCGATGACCTTCTCGGTTACCGGTGAATGTCAGCTGGTAGGAACCACCATTGTTCCAAACGACGCCGGCACGCTGTGCAAGCTGACCGCGACCCGACTCGGAGATGCCAACTACCTCGCTCAGTCATCTGATGTTCAAACCATCATGATCAACATGATCGAGCAGGCGCCGGTTGCAATCGCAAACGCACCGACCTCAAGTTGGGGCTCGTTGGCTCTGCTCACCACTGGCGGCAGCGGAACCGGTGCGGTCAGCTACCAGGTTGTCGATAGCGGCACAGCAAACTGTTCGGTCAGTGCGGCCACGCTGATTTCGACCAATGCAGGTCAGTGTGTGGTTCGCGCAACCAAGGCGCTTTCGACAAACTTCTATGCACGTTCAAGCGCCCCTTTCACGTTCACTTTCAGCAAGCTAGACCAGAGCATTTCGTTCACCTCGAACGTGCCTAACTTCCCTGTGGCCAAGTCAATCTACACGCTGGCTGCAACCGCCTCGAGCTCGCTGCCAGTCGACTATTCAATCGCAGATGGAGCTGGCACCGTTTGTAAGATTTCGGGAGCCAAGGTTACCTTCTTGGCTTCGGGCGACTGCCTGGTCGAGGCATCTAGCGATGGCGACCTGCGATACAACGCCACCCTGTCAACGCAGCTGATTAAGGTCGGCATGCTGAACCAGCAAATCACCTTCGCTGACCTGGCTGACCGCAAATTTGGAACCCCAGCCTTCTTGGCAAGTGCCACCTCAAACGCTGGTCTAAACATCGCGTTCACACTGGGTGACAACACCGATTCCGGCGCATGTTCGGTTACGAGCGCGGGTGTAGTCAAGCTGCTGGCTGCCGGTCGATGCGAGATTGTGGCTTCTCAATCCGGAAACGCCACCTATGCACCTGCATCTCCTGTGGTTCAGTCGTTCATGATTTTGGCTGACGTCGCCGGATCGCCTTACATCTATGCAGTCGCATCGGGCGTTGGTCAGGTAACAGCAACATTCAGTGCACCTTCATACACTGGTGGCTCACCAGTGACCGGTTACCAACTGGTTGCCACCGACACCGACGGCAACGTGTATTCGACCTCAAACTGTGCGATTGACAGTGCACCACTCTCGTGTAGCATCGACGGTCTTTCATCAGGGCTTGCATACACAATGAAGGTCGCCGCCATCACCGAGGCTGGACTGGGACGATTCTCGCCGGTTGCTCAGGCAATGACACCGGGCAACAACCCAGTCGCAGTGAACAACCTGACCGCTCAGCCAGCGGACGCCGGAGTTTTGGTCAGCTGGACACCGCCGGTTGCCCTCGATGGAGACTTCGTCTCTTATGAGGTCTATCTTGCCCCTCGCGGCGAGGCCTTTAGTGACACCCCTAACTCGGTTGTCTCCGATGCCTCGGCGACATCGACCACCATTGCAGGCTTTACGACAACTCGTTACTCGAGAACCTTCGGCCGTGCGATTTACTTCAGAGGTGCTGCGGTAGCAAACGGTTACGACATCAAGGTTGTTACTGTTACATCCGTTTCGCGTGGTGACAGCAACTCGAGCAAGGCAGTTCTGCTTGGCAAGAGCATCGCTGGGGCTCCGACCAGCGTTGTTGCAAGCGGCATTGGCACCAGCCTGGTTGTCTCTTGGTCGGCACCTACGGTTGACGGTGGATCGCCAATTGTTGGCTACCGTGTCTCCGTCAACGGAAACGACATTTGCACTACAACCGAGGTAGGCACCTGCACTCTCAAGAACATTGCGTATTCGACCACCTTCAACGTTTCGGTGTTGGCGATCAACGGCCAGGGCGACGGCATCCCTGCGGTTGCAACCTACAAGACCAAGGCGGCTCCGAAGCCAGCTCCTGAACCGCAGCCTACTCCGACAGATGAGCCTACTCCGACCCCAACTCCTACCGTTGAGCCGACTCCGACGCCGACTCCAACCGATGAGCCTTCGCCGACTCCAACGCCGACCGCGACCGAGCAGCCAATTATTCCGATTGTCATTCCTACAATCACCCCGGGTGAGCCGATCGCTAACCCTGCAATCGGTGCGACCGGTGACGACAATGCTCCGCCAACGGCGTTCAACGCAATGTCTACCCCAGAAGGTATTCGCGCAGTAACCGCAACGGTTACTAAGGTGACAGCAGTTGTTGGCGCAGTTGCCGCAGCTGCCGGTGCCGCCGCGGCTGCTGCTGGTGCCGCCGCCGGATCGGCGGGAGCCGCCGGTGCCGCTGGCGCAGGCGCAGGCGCAGGTGCATCGGCTGGTGGCGGTGCTTCGGGTGGCTCAGCTGGAGGCTCAAAGGGCGACTCTGGTTCATCTTCAGGTTCGATTGCAAACATCGACGCCGAGCACCACGAGTTCACTCTTCGTCGCCGTGGTCGCGGAGACCGTTGGCGAATTTGGAAGTCACGCTTCTTCACGGCGCTAGACAAGCTGACGATCAACCTGACCTTCGCGTTCGCAAAGTTCTCGCCAATCCTGAGCAAGACCGTTGTCGATGGCGCATACCTGCGCTCTGCCGCAGGCATCTTGGGTGCATTGCCTTCGTTGGCCACCATCACACTGGCCGTAATTTCGATTAGCCCATCCTCGGGCTACATTCTTCCGCCGGTTTGGCCAGTGTTCCTAGCCATCGTTCTGATCGGTGTATTCGACGCATTTGCGGGTCTGCTCGGAACAGCTGTGTTTGTTGTCGGCTCGATCTTGGTTCACGTTATCGGCGGCCAGAGCATCGCGCTTGGTGACATTCGTCTGTTGCTCGGTGTAGTCATTGCTGGCTTTGGTCCTGTGCTTTTGGCCAACCAGTTCCGCCAGTTCCGTCGTGACCCGCAGCGCGACGGCGGCTACCGTTGGGAGCGCCTGGTCGACATGGCGGTGCTGCCATTCTTCGGTGGCTGGACAGCGGCTTCGATGATTGCCACCCTGCCAGCACTTGCTGGTTTGACACTTGCCGCCGCAAACCACGTAAACGACTTCGCTTTGGCCGTTGCGGTGGCGATGGTGATTCGCGTGTTCCTCGAAGAGGCTGTGGCGAGAGTGTTCCCTATGCGACTCGACACCTTGCACCCAACCGAGGTTCCATCAACCTACCGCGGACACAAATACGTCGCGCTGTTCCTGCGCGTCTCGGTCTTTATCTTTGTGACGGCGGCATTGCTCGGAAACTCTTGGTTGGTGTGGCTTGGAAGCATTTTGTTCGCGGTTCCAACCGTTCTCGGCTGGTTCAAAGACAAGTTCCCGAACTTCCCATGGCTGTGGCGCATTCTGCCGCACGGTATTCCAGGTTTGGCTCTCGTGCTGATCGTTTCGCAGCTGACCTCTAACTTGGTTGGCAGCTGGTTTGGTTCAGCACCAGACTTGGCGCTGTGGTCATTCGCTCTGCTTCCTATTCCATTGCTTGCTTTGAGCGTTCTAGGAATCTTGGGCCGCGAGGGTCTTGAGGGTGAAGTCCGACTAATCAAACGTCCTTCGCTTCGCTGGGTTTATCGAATTGGTGGAATCATCATGTTGATTGTGACCATGAAACTTGCCGGCGTCATCTAATGCCAAAAAGCAAGCGCAAACCCCCTAGAGCCCAGAAGGCGGCGGCAAAAGTTTCTTCAACCCAAAATGTGAAGCCCTGGGTCAAGTGGGTGGCGCTTGCCATTGTTGCCGCTCTAGGCGTCTCGATTATTGCTGGCGCTATCACGGCAACTCCGGCGCATGCCGCGACCGCTGCAGTTTTGAGCGAGGCTGGCAATGGCAATGTCAGCGACCCTTCGGTTAGCCCGGCATCAGATTCGGGTGAAACTCCAACCCTCTATTCAGTCGACGACCCAACCCCAGGCACTTGTTTGCTTGACACCGACAACGATGGCATCGCCAACCCCGATGATTCCGACATCGATGGCGACGGAATTGTGAATGGTGAAGACAACGACATCGATGGCGACGGAATTGTGAACAGCCAAGATGGCGACCCAGCGGCTACAAACTGCTACGACTCAAAACCACCGATAATGGCAAACAGTTCTGCGCCAAACGGTGCAACCAGCAGCACCGCGACTTGGGGATACCTTGTAACTTTTGGTAGCGCCTTTGCCATCGTTGCGGTGGTCGTGATTACCTTAGTTTCGAAGCGCAAAAAGAAGGGCTGACCCATGGCACGCGTTCTGATTATTCACGGATGGACCAACCGTCGCCCTCTAGGTCACTGGCAACGCAACCTGGCAAGCGCACTTCGTGAACAGGGTCACATTGTCAGCTATCCACAGTTGCCAAACACCGATACGCCTCAGCTGAGCGAATGGCTCGAAGTCATGATTGACGAACTCAACATGTTGAACGAGGTTGGTGCGCGCGCAAGCGAGGAACTCATCGTTGTGGCTCACTCGCTGGGATGCATCACGTGGTTGCAGGCTAGCGACCGCGGGTTGCTGCCGAGCAAAGCCGATCGGTTGCTGCTGGTTGCGCCGCCAGAGCCTCAGCCTTCGAGTGTTGCGTCACCTTTCGCCAGTTTTGTCATGGAACCAGACTTTGAGCGAATCAAGCGCGCTGTTGATGAATCGGCAAACTTGGTCGAACTTGTTGGCTCAGATCTCGACCCGTGGCAGCCTAGCGGAATTCAGGCCGGTGTCGGCGATTTGATTGGGCTGCAGGCCCACATCATTCCCGGCGCAAAGCACCTTTCGCTCACCGATGGCTTCAGCCAGTGGCAGGGTGTCATCGACTGGGTGAATAACCCGCAAGCCGACCTCACCAAGGTTTAGAGTAGAAACATAAGCTCCCGATTCTCCCCACGGAGCACGCTCAACGATTTGGATTAATCAATGAGGATTCTGTTAGTCGGCGCCGGTGGCGTTGGAAATGCAATTGCAAAGATCGCCGCTGAGCGAAATTTTTTCGAAGTTATGGTCGTCTCTGACTACGACCTGTCGCGCGCCGAAGGCGTGGTCGAGTGGATCAGAAAGCGCCACGGTGACGATGTGGCTGCCAAGTTTTTGGTCTCCAAAATCGATGCGGGTTCTGCAGATAATGTCACGGCCGTCGCCAGAGAATTCGGCATCACTCACATCTTGAATGCCGTCGAACCAAAGTTCGTGCCGACCGTATTTGCCGGCGCTTTCACCGCCGAGGCAAACTACATGGACATGGCGATGAGCCTTAGCGAGGTTCACGAGACCGACCCTCATCACACTCCGGGCATCATGCTTGGCGATCAGCAATATGCGGTTAACGACCAGTGGCAGCGATCGGGCCGCTTGGCTCTGGTCGGCATGGGTGTCGAGCCGGGGTTGAGCAACGTTTTCGCTCGTTACGCCGCAGATTATCTTTTTAGCGAAGTCGATGAAATCAGCGTCAAAGATGGTGGCAACCTGGTGGTTCGCGACGACGAGGGCAACGAAATCTTCGCGCCATCGTTTTCGATCTGGACCACAATCGAAGAGTGCCTAAACCCGCCTCTAATGTGGCAATCTGGCAAGGGCTGGTACACCACCGCACCGTTCAGCGAACCAGAGATTTTCGATTTTCCCGAAGGCATCGGCCCTGTCGAGTGCGTGAATGTTGAGCACGAAGAGGTAGCCATGTTGCCTCGCACCATCAAGGCAAACAAGTTCTCGTTCAAGTACGGCCTGGGTGCAGACTTTATTAACGTACTAAAGACTCTCAACCTGTTGGGTCTCGATCGCACCAAACCTGTGCGCGTTCGTTCACCGCAAGGCCCGGTCGATGTTTCTCCCCGCGACGTAGTTGTTTCGGTTTTGCCCGACCCTGCCACCATCGGTGACCGCATGTCTGGCAAGACCTGCGCCGGTGTTTTGGTCACCGGAAAAGACAGCGACGGCAAGCAGCGCGCGACCTACCTGTATCACGTGGCCGACAACGCTTGGTCGATGGAACACTACGAATCGCAGGCCGTGGTTTGGCAGACGGCATTTAACCCGCTCATCGCTCTCGAGCTTTTGGCAACCGGCGTTTGGCAGGGGCAGGGCGTGGTTGGTCCAGAAGAGTTTGACCCTAAGCCCTTCTTAGACCTGATGTCTTCGTCGACCGGTTACAAGCAGCAGTGGGTCGCCCAAGAGCGCATGCCGGCTGCTCCGCTTCGTGACCCTCGAACCGAATAACCACCGGTGAGTCGGGCGCTCGAACAGCTTTCGGCTAGGTTTGCCGAGATCATTCGGGCCTACGCTGCCGGTGATGCCTATGGAGTGCAGTTTGAGTTTCAACCGCGCCGTTTTGACGAACTTGCTGACCAGTTGGTCGAAGTAGATGGTTGGCCAGCTGGGGGAGTCAGCGATGACACAATTTTGTCGCTGATGACACTCGAAGCACTTTTTGACGGCCTTCATGCACACAGCACATTCTTCGACCACGATGCCTCCGGCGATCTCGGCATTGCCGCCGAAACGAGCGCCGAGTGGTTTCTCGCCCGACTCTTGACTGCAAAAGATGAACTGCGTGGGCTTGGCCCAACCACTCGGGCGGCTCTCGGGCTGCCGGTGAAACCCGAAGAAGAGGCGATGGTCGGCCGTTCTAACGGTGGGCTAATGCGTTGTTCTTTGGTTGGGCTGGCTTTCGAGGATGACTTGGAACGCCGCATGTTTGTCGGCCAACTAACCGAGGCAACTCACCGTCACCCGCGTGCCGTTGAGGCGGCTTTGGTGGGTTCAAGAGTTCTGTCCGACGCGATTTTGTTCGAGTCCGAGTTCGACATTGAGGCTGCAGTTAGACATGAGAGCCCAGAATTCGCGGAAGAGATTTTTAGTTTTGAGCCAACCGATGAGGGCGTGACCCTCGACCCGATCGAAACTTTGGGCGCGAGCATCCGTGCCTGTCAACTGGCTAAAAGCACCAACGAGGCCTTCAAGATTGCCTGTGGTTTCGGTGGGGACACCGACACCACGGCGGCGTTGGCCGGAGCATTTTTTACGGCGATGCACCCAAACGATAACGGGTTCGAACAAATCGTGTGGTTGCCGCAAGTTCACTGGTCTGAAATTCCCGAAGTTCAAGACCTGTCTCAAGAGTTGGCGGGGTTTAGGCTAGGCAGATGAACGACTTCGACGCAGATGTCGCCATTATTGGCTCGGGCTTTGGTGGCTCGGTTGCTGCCTTGCGCCTGACCGAAAAGGGTTACAAGGCCGTCGTCATCGAAGCTGGTTCTCGCTTCGCAGACAGCGACTTTGCCAAGACTTCGTTTAGTCTCAAAAAGTTTCTATTTTTTCCTAGGTTTGGGCTCAAGGGCATTCAACGCATCGACCTTTTGCGCAACGTGATGATCATGTCGGGCGCCGGAGTTGGCGGCGGTTCTTTGGTCTACGCCAACACACTTTATCGCCCGCCAGCCAGCTTCTTTGAAACCGGATCTTGGGCCAAGATGGCCGACTGGCAAAAGTTGCTTGAGCCTTATTACGACCAAGCTGAGCGCATGCTTGGCGTTGAGGTCAACCCGTTCTTCAGCCCATCAGATGCGGCACTAAAGAAGGTTGCCGAGTCGATGGGTGTTGGCGACACTTTCAGAATGACACCGGTCGGCGTGCACTTTGGTGAGTCTGGCAAAACTGTTGCCGACCCTTACTTTGGTGGGGCAGGGCCGCAGCGCACCGGTTGCATCAACTGTGGTGAATGCATGACCGGATGCCGTCACGGCGCCAAGAACACTCTCGTTAAGAACTACCTATATTTGGCCGAGAGCAACGGTGTCAAGGTGATCGCCGAGCGCACCGTCACAGACATCGTCGATTTTGATGGCGGTTTCGAGCTGCGCATGCGCAAGTCGAGTGCTCCTGGGGGATTGGGCAAGCAGACAATCCGCGCCAAGCAGGTTATTGTTGCCGCCGGCGCTTTGGGCACCGCCAAGTTGCTGCAGCGCGTGCGCGGTCAGGGTCATCTTCAAGGTTTGAGTGACCGGCTGGGTTATCTGAGCCGCACCAATAGCGAAAGCCTGTTGGGTGTGGTCGCTCGCGGCAAAGATGTGGATTATTCGGCGGGCTCTGCGATTACCTCGTCGATTTTCCCCAACGAGAACACTCACATCGAATCGGTGCGTTATGGAAAGGGCAGCAACTTTATGGCGCTGCTCGAGAGCATTGCGGCGAGTGGCAAAAAAGGCCAATCGCCGAACCCACTTCGCCTGATTTGGGAGAGCCTGAAGAACCTGCACCGTCTGCCAAGCATGTACAACCTGCGCGATTGGTCGCAGCGCACGCTAATTTTGCTTGTCATGCAGTCACGCGACAACTCACTTCGCACCTTTGCGCGCCGAGGCTTGTTTGGCCGCCGGCTGACATCGGCGCAGGGGCACGGCGAAAAGAACCCGTCTTGGGTGCCAGAGGGTCACGAGGTCGCTCGGCAGCTCGCCAAAGACATGAACGGAACCGCGGGCGCCGTAGTCACCGAGCCGTTTGGTATTCCGATGACTGCGCACTTCTTGGGCGGCTGCGTGATCGCCGAGTCACCGAGCGAAGGTGTGGTCGACGGTTATCTGCGCGCCTTTGGCCAGCCCGGTCTTCACATCTACGATGGCTCCGCCCTGTCGGCCAACCCGGGCGTAAACCCTTCGCTTTCGATCACAGCTCAGGCTGAGTGGGCTTGCGCTGCCTGGCCAAACAACGGCGACCAAGATTCACGCCCAGCGCTTGGTTCGGCTTTCAAGGTTGTCGGTCCCACCGCTCCGAAGAACCCGGTTGTTCCGGCAAAGGCTAGCGGCGCTTTGCGGCTTCCCATTTCGGTCAAGCGCTAAGCGGCGGTTTGTTCGCGATGCTGGCGTTCGATTCGCTGGCCAAAATAACTCGCACCAATAATCACTGCGCCGCCCAGATATCCGATCGGCCCTAGCAATTCGCCGCCAACTACTGCGGCCACCACAACGGCCCAAATCGGTTCGGTCGATAGCAGCAAACTTGCACGGCTGGCCGAAGTCTTCTTGATTGCCCAAAGCTGGGCGGCAAACGCAAATGCGCTGCATAACAAAACCAGATAGGCCATCAGCAACCACTCTTTTGGCCCGTAAGAAGTTGCGGCAGCTATGGTGCCGGGGGCATCGGCGGCAAAATAAACCACACCACAAACCAGGCATTGCAGCATGATGGCGTTCAGCGAAGAGACCTTGCGGTTTGCCGTCAGGCGACCCTGCGCGGTGACGTGAAAGGTGCGAAAAAGTGCTGCCAAAAGCATCAAGAAATCACCAAAGTTTGGGGCTTTAATGCCGTTGCCGCCGACCAGTAGGGCAAGACCAACAAGTCCAACGACCGTCGCCACAAAATACGAGCGAGGCAACCAACTGCGCTTCCAGGCGCTCTCTAGAATCGGTGTGAAAACGATGGTGAGGCTGATGATTAGCCCCGCATTAGTGGCCGTCGTGATTGATAGCCCCCAGGTTTCGACCCACATGATCGATGCCTGGGTAAGCCCAAACACGGTTCCAAGCAGAACGTCTGTTTTGCTAAAGCGCTCACGCTTGATCAACCAAATGGCAAACATCACCAGTGCTGCCAAAGTGAAGCGCACCGACAGCAATCCGGCGATCGACGAGACTTTGGTTAGTTCTCGTGCCGCCAAATACGAGCCACCCCAAACGGCGGCCACGCTCAACAGCGTCAGGTCAACGCGCGAAGACTTCATCGTTTCGCGCCGATCGCTTTGAACCAAGCCAAAATGGCCGGCAGCCGACCCTGCGAAATCAGTGCGCCGAGAACGACAACGACCGCGCCGACCGGCTCGTACCAATAAACGGGTTCACCGAGCAGCAAGACTCCCAGCAAAACGGCGACCAGGGGAGTGATGTAAGTAACCGAGTTGGCAATCGCCGACCCAGCTTGGTTGATGACGCTATAAAACAGCACATAGGCAAAACCTGAGCCGAGTGCACCGAGCGCCAACACCGATGCCACCGGCGCCAAGCTTGGCGCTGCGGTCATCAGTGGTCCGGCCAGGTAGAAAGGAAGAACACCAACGGCCGCAGTGGCCATCTGCATAAAAGCCGTTTGCTCGTTCGGCAGTTTCAGCGGCGTGACAAAGCGAACTATGAACGGGCCACCGATTCCATAACAAACCGTCGCACCAAGCAGGCAGAGAACCGCGACTGGGTCGTTGTCGCCAAAGCCCTGCCAAACGGCCAGCACCACCATCACGCCGACGGCGCCGACAAGCAATCCCCAGATGACGTTTGGTCGAAGTTTTTCGCTTCTAAAGAGTGTGAGCAGTGCAAGCAAGGTCATGATCGGAGTTGTTGCGTTCATGATCGCGGCCAGAATGCTCGTGACATGTTGCTGGCCAAAGGCAAATAGGGTGAATGGAATCGAGTTCATGAACAGCCCGCCAGAGCCAACCAAAAGCCAGTGGCGCGGGTTTCTGGTCATCTTTATGCCGCGAACTTTGACGATGATGGCTAGCACGATAGATGCCGAAACCAAACGCCAAAAGACCAAACCTAGAGGCGGCAAGAAGACGAGGCCTTCGTGGATAAAGAGAAAACTTGAACCCCAGATGATTCCAAGCCAGATGTACTTAGCGAGCCACGTGTTCTTGCGTGTTTGCATGGCCGCCTCTTCTGATTCTTGAACCAGCCTAATCGTTGTCACAGGGGCATCAACTATGGAATAAACTTTGTCAAGTGGGGCTTTACATTTTTGCCCACAAAGGAGAATCCAATGCCAGCAGTATTTCGTGACCCCATGACTCTCGAGCGTTTGGCGCTCGCCGATGGCCGTGCCCGCACCGTGAAGTCGGTCACCTACGGACCCCAGGCTTATGAGGGCGAAGGATTCCCTGTTACGCGCGCTTTTGCAGGCGTTAGCTATGCCGACCTAGACCCTTTCATCCACATGGATGAAATGGGTGAAGTTGAATACGCTCCCCTTGAACCGCGCGGCACCGCTTGGCACCCGCACCGAGGCTTTGAGACCTTCACCTACATGATTGAGGGCACCTTTCAGCACCAAGACAGCCACGGTGGCGGTGGAACCATCAATGATGGTGCAACGCAATATATGACCGCTGGCAAAGGCGTTTTGCACATCGAAACCCCACCTCAAGAACTTGTCATGTCGGGTGGACTTTTTCACGGCATTCAGCTTTGGATAAACCTGCCGTCGCACGCCAAAATGTCGAACCCCAACTATCAGAGCCTCGAAGGCGAGCAGGTAAAACTCATTGCTAGCCAAGACGGTGCGTCGCTGATTCGAGTTATCGCTGGAGAAATCGACGGCCACGTTGGCCCGGGCAAATCGTTCACCCCGATCACCATCGCCCACATCACGCTCGCGCCTGGGGCATCGGTGTCGATTCCATGGAACCCACTTTTCAACGCGCTCGCCTACAGCCTCGAAGGCAACGGACGAGTCGGCGAAGATGGCCCAGCCTCGCAGTCGGTCGAGTTTAAGAGTGGCGGGCTCGCGGTGTTTGGTCACGGCGACCGCATCGTGATCACAGCTGACATCAACCAAGACTCACGCACGCCCAACCTAGAGGTGTTTTTGCTGGGTGGCCAGCCGATTCGCGAGCCGGTGGTTGCCTATGGCCCATTTGTCATGAACTCGAAGGCCGAGATCATCGCAGCCATGGAGGACTATCAGTACGGTCGCTTCGGTCAGATTCCTGAGGATGCCCTGCAGCCGTTCCACGGCTAGGCTCAACGCATGCTGATCGTCGAACCTCGCGTCGTCAAACTGACGACTCGCACCGAGATTGACGTTCGCCGCAATCTGCCTCACGCTCGGTTGCGCCGCATCGGCGCCTGGGTTTTTCTCGATCACTTTGGCCCAACCGCGCAGGTCGAGGGCATGAAGGTGGCATCGCACCCGCACACCGGTTTGCAAACTGTGACCTGGCCATTCGCTGGTCGCATGGATCACCGCGACTCCATCGGAAGTTCTCAGATTCTTGAGCCCGGCGAAGTAAACCTAATGACCGCTGGCCTAGGCATTGCCCATTCAGAGGTTTCGCTGCCCAACTCAGAGAGCCTGCACGCTGCTCAGCTATGGATCGCTCTTCCGTCTGAGGTGCGAAACATGCAGCCGGCTTTTGAGCACCACGGTGACCTTCCAAGCAAGCAAATCGGCCAAACTGCTATGACGGTGTTTTTGGGTGAACACCTCGGAACCAAATCTCCTGCCACCGTTTATTCGCCGCTGGTCGGTGCCGAACTTAGGGTGCCAGCTGGGGCACGACTCGAGTTACCGATCGACGCGGACTGGGAGCACGGCATCCTGGTGGTTTCTGGCGAAGTCACCATCGATCGACAACCGGTAGCCGCGAACGAGCTTGCCTATTTTGAGGCTGGCGTTTCAGCGGTGTCAATCGAATCCCAAACGCAGGCTCTACTGTTGCTTGTCGGTGGCAAGAAGTTTGAAGAAGAACTGTTTTTGTGGTGGAACTTTGTGGCGCGAAGCCACGCCGAGGTCGTTGAGATGCGCGAAAAGTGGAATGCCCAAGATGCCAGATTTGGCAAGGTTTCTGACAATCTTGGCGGTTGGATTCCTGCGCCAGAGTTGCCAGGCGTCAAACTAAAAGCGCGCTAGGCCGCCGAACGCAGCGAAGGCACAAACTGCAGCACCAACATGTAAACACCCCAAGGCGCGGCTACTAGCGCAACCAGTCGCCAAACGATTGGTCCAAACTTTTTCTTGGTGTGCTTGGCATAGTCAAACCAGCCGAAGGTTGCCAAAATCAGAGCCAGCAAGCCGAAGGTTCCATAGCCAAAGAAGAACACACCAATCATCGCCATTGGTCCAAGCGCTGGCAGAATCGCGTTGATGTAGCGAAAGCGCTTGAAGTTCTGAGCCCAGCCCAGGCGGGGATCCCAGTCTTTGTTCTCTTCTTCAGACATTACTTAATCCAAACGGTCGTATTTGGTCCAAGTTTGCCACCAACCAACGGCTGGCTGAGCAAAATAACTTCACCCTTTGGCAGCTTGACCGGCTTCGACCCAAAGTTAGTGACCGACTGCCAGCCATTTGGGCGCTTAAAGTGCAACACGTTGCTGTTGAACCAGTGCTTCACCTCGTGCCACTTTTCTTCGCAAACCAAACCAGCTCGCAAAGATAATGCTCGGCGATAAAACTCAAGGGTGCTGCCGGCAAAGCCATCTTCGGCCTCGACCGAATAGTCGACATACCAGGCTGGCTGCGGCAGGTGAGACCCGCCGGGGCCAAAGCCCAACGACTGACCCGAGCGAGCCCATGGCAAAGGCACGCGGCAACCGTCACGGCTTAGGCCGACATCTGGGTTTCTAAAGAACTGCGGGTCTTGCATTTGTTCGGCTGGAATCGTCAGGTGTTCCTGAAGACCAAGCTCTTCGCCTTGATACAAATAGGTCGAGCCAGGCAGTGCGAGCAGGGCCTGAGTCAAGGCCTTGGCGCGAGCCAAACCTTGCTCAACATTCACGTGCGGGTCAAAGCGATTTTTTGCGTACCACTTGGCGACGTCGAGGTCGTTTGGCAGGCCAAGACGAGTGGCGTGACGAATGATGTCGTGGTTGCTCAACACCCAGGTTGTGCTGGTGCCATTGTCGGCCGCCGTTTTCAGGTTCAGGCGAACAACGTCACGAACCTTGGCTGCATCCCAGCCCGCGCCAAGCATGTCAAAGTTGAACGACTGCCCAAGTTCTTCGGTGCTGGCATAAGGCGGGCGGCGGTGGGGCCAAACCCAAGCTTCGGCAACCGCCATGCGAGGTGGATCGTATTCGTTGAAGATCTTGCGCCAAGACTTATAGATGTCGTGCACTTCGTCGCGGTCAAAGAGGTCATCCGAGCCGTCTTTTTTCATAACGCTCAAGTCATATGACTGGCGCTCGGGCAGGTGGCCGTTGGCCAGGTTCTTGATCAGGGCGTGAGCGACATCGATGCGATAGCCGTCAACGCCACGGTCGCTCCAGAAGCGCATGGTTTTCAAGAAGTCGTCGCGAACCTCTTGGTTGTCCCAGTTGAAGTCTGGTTGCTCCGATGCAAACAGGTGCATGTACCACTGACCCGGTGTGCCGTCTGGCTCAATGATTCTGGTCCATCCGCTCGGACCAAAGTGGCTGGCTAGTTCGCTGGGGCGAATTTCTCCGTGCTCACCCTTGCCGTCTCTAAAGATGTAACGGTCTCGAGCCGGCGAGCCCTTGGGTGACTTGAGCGCCTCTTGAAACCAAACGTGGTTCGAACCTGAGTGGTTTGGCACAATGTCAACGATCACACGGATGCCTTCGGCGTGCAGCGCGTCAATCATCTGGTCGAAGTCGTCGAGTGTTCCGATGCGCGGGTCTATGTTGCGATAGTCATCAACGTCATAGCCGCCGTCTGCCAAAGCTGACGGATAGAAAGGGCTGAGCCAAACGGCGTTAATTCCCAGCTTCTTTAGGTATGGAACTCTGCTGATGATTCCTTGTAGGTCACCGATTCCGTCACCGTTTGCATCGGCAAATGAGCGAGGGTAGATCTGGTAGACAACGGCTTGACGCCACCAGTCTTCGGAGCCTTTGAGAAAAGTAAATTCAGACATGCGGTAGTTCCTGTGCAGTGGGGGATTGGCTAGATAACTTCACTAAATTACCACCCGACTACTTGCGTGGCGGGTGTAACTTGTCGGTATGACGGATTATTCACAGGTTCGCGAATTAGACCCAGCGATCAAGACTTTGCTCGATAACTATTTCGACGTGATGCACTTTCAGAACATGCAACTTTTTGATCAGGTTTTTCACCCGAGCTGCTGTCTCTATGGGGTGCCGGATGGGGTCTTGTCTCTTCGCCCTTTAGACATTTATCGTGAGGCCGTATCCAATCGCGAGTCTCCGGCCGCAAAGGGTGAGAAGCGCGACGATCGTGTTTTGATGTTCGACCAACTCTCGCCGACCATTGCTCTTGTGAAGCCTCAACTCGAGATGTTCGGGGGAGTGATGCAGGACTACCTGAACATTGTGAAACTTGATGGCAAGTGGTGGGTTATGGCCAAGATGTGGGACCGCGTCGCAGACGTTTCGTAGTCTCGCATTGATTGCCATTAATCTTCGATTTGTCTAACATTGTCAAATGAAGAAAATCATCTCAGTTGCGGTTGGCGCCCTACTAGTCACATCGTCTGTTCTTCCTGCGCAGGCTGGCAGTCTCGGCGAGACCATAGTCGACACACAAAGTGCAATCTACGAGAGCCTCGCTACGCAGGTAACGGCTTCGCGCGATATGAACACCGCAGAAGAAACCAAGGTTGTATCCCCTAAGACTCTGGCCGAGGCGACCGTGGCTTCCCTCGCTCTAGACGACAAAGGCGACCTAGCAAAAGACAAGGCTGATGCTGCGCTTCAGAAGGCAGCTGACTACCTCACGCTAGCCAACGAGGCCACCACCGCCAAAGTGCGTGCCGACTACACCACTGCGTCATCAAACTACGAGAAGACCGCATACTTCTACTCGGTAGCCGCCGACTTGTATTTGTTCGATCAGCAGAAGACTGCCGCGCTCGCCGCAAAGCTGCCAGATGCCGCAACCTCTGCCGACAAGGCATCCGTGGTTTCTTCTCGATCTCTAACCGACGCACAGAAGGGGGTCACCGAGGCCAAGGCCGAACTTGGAAATCAGAAGAACTGCATCGATGCCATGGCAGATGCTAACCAGGCACAGGTGCAATACGCCACGTATAGCGATATGGATCGGGCGTACAACACCATTCACGAGCTTTACCAAACCGACTCTGCTAAGAAGGAGAGCCTGCTGACCTTGGCCGCAAACTACACAGCCAAGGCTGCGGCTTCGACCGGTTCAACCAAAACTGCTTATACGTCTGCCACCACCACCTACCGTCAGGCGGCTTCCGCAGTCGACACCGTCGTTCTGAATTCCGCTTCTGCAATGGATAAGTACGGTAATGCGCTCCCTGAGAATCCTGACAACCCTGGCGATAACCTCAAGTGGCACGAGTTCCAGAGCAACCCAGACACCGCCGTGGCGGTAATGAAGTACAACTTCGCTCAGCTGGCTTTCGCGGCAGTCCACTGGCAGACCGAGGCTCAGAACGTGGCTCTCAACACCGACTCCTACCTCTCGGCTGACCACGGTGAGACGATTCAGGAATACATCGACGGTTTCAGGACCTCATCAATTCAGTATGCCGACGGTGCAAAGGATCTACTTGATCTTGTTGGTCGCTATTACGACCAAGTTCCAGCCGCTACTCAGGAGGCCGCCGCCAAATGGCAACTAGCCGCGTCTTACCTTGTTGACATCGTCGCCACCTACACCGAGATGCAGCAGTCGCAGTATCAGATCTATCTAACGCTGAGCGCTGCTCATGGTTCGGCAGTCAAGACGGCCGCGCTGGTTACACCTACCGCCGAAGTGAAGACTGTTCTCAAGGCAGGCGAAAAGGCAGTTGCAGTTGTTGGCGAGGTAACAGCCAAGGTGACCGCTGAGTCAACCACCGAGATCGACGTCTACACAACCAAGCCTGGCGAAAAGGTAACCATCACGTTGAGCAAGGCTGGCGCTAAGTCAGTAACTGCCACGGATGTTGCCGACGCTTCAGGTTTGGCGGAAGTTATGTTGCCTAAGTCGTACCTTGGCTACAGTGCAAGCGTTTCGGTTGCCGGCAAGGTTGTCGACAAAGAAGCTGTTACCCGCGGCTAGTTCGCTTAGTAGCAAAAGCTTGTCGCTGTTGATCTACTGAACTATTGCGAGACCTGTGGTTGCTGCAGCGTCAGATAGGCCACCAGCATTTGTCACGCTCGTGAAACCGAGAGACAGCATGGTGTCTTTTGCAATGCCCGCGCGGCGACCTGACTTGCAGTAGATGACGTAGTTTCCAGCCTTGTCTAGTTGGGCAATCTCTTGCTCAAACACGCCCGATTCAACATCGATGTTTACAGCGCCCTCGAGGTGACCGGCCTGGTACTCGGCTGCGGTGCGCACATCAATCACCGCTGTGACGGATGCCATGTCTACTGATGGAGCAGCGCAGCTGCTTAGGCCCACAATCATAAAAACTGCGGTGACTGCTGAAATTAGTTTTTTGAAGATTGACACTTCGTTCCTTTCGTATACCCCCTAGGGTATACTATAAATAGGCTAGCAGAAACTTTGGAGCGTCCCATGCAAATTGAATCAAGTGAACTTAAACAAGCCCGCGACCGACTCATGAGAGTTCAAGGTCAAATCGGTGGCATCGTCAAGATGATCGATGAGGGCCGCGACTGCACAGACATGCTCACCCAGCTGGCAGCGGCGAGCACTGCGCTCACCCGGGCCGGTTTCCAGATCATCACTACCGGCATGAGTCACTGCGCCCAGGATGCCGAAGGAAGCGAAAATCGCAAGGCTCTCGAAAAAGCCTTCATGTCGCTGGCATAAATGAAGACCATCATAATTGGCGGCGTAGCCGCCGGCATGTCGGCTGCCACACGGCTGCGTCGCTTAGACGAGCAAGCCGAAATCACCGTCTACGAGATGGGTGAGCACGTTTCATACGCAAACTGCGGCCTTCCGTACTTTGTCAGCGGTGTAATCGACCAGCGCGATGACCTTCTGTTGCAGACTCCAAAGTCACTCAACTCAAGATTTCGTCTAAAGGTAAAGGTTCGACACCGAGTGCTCGCGATTGATGCGAAAGCGAAGACTGTCTCAGTGCAAAACCTTGATATGCAAGAGATTTTCGAGGATGCCTACGACAACCTAGTTCTGGCAACCGGTGCTAAACCTCGCATGCCCGATGTTGCCGGAATCGAACGCGCACTGAGCCTTCGCGATGTAACCGACGTTGATTCGCTCAAGAATGCTCTAGCAAAAGCGCCAGTTCAAACAGTTGCAATCATCGGTGGAGGCTTTGTCGGCATCGAGCTTGCCGAGAACATTCGCAAACTGGGCTTTGGTGTAACTGTGGTGCAGCGCGATCGCCAGATTTTAGGTGGTTTCGATCTCGAGATTATCGAACCAATGCAGCAGCGCCTCATCGATGAAGGCATCACGCTCTCACTTGGAGCTTCAATCGTTGAGATAACTAAAGACGAAATCATCTTGGCCTCTGGAGAGCGCGTCTCGGCTGGAGTGGTGATTGCCGCTGCCGGTGTCACACCCGACAACCGCCTTGCCGTGGCTGCTGGTCTCAAAATAGGCGAAACCGGCGGACTTTGGGTCGACTCCCAGCAGCGAACCAGTGACCCATCGATTTTCGCGGCGGGAGACGCTGTTGAGAAGCACGGCGAACTGACGGGTGACCAAACTCTTATTCCACTGGCAAACCTTGCCAACCGTCACGGTCGACTCATTGCAGACGCAATATCGGGTCTCGAAGTATCTGCTCACAACAGCATTGGCACCATCATCATCGGTGCATTTGGTTTGGCTGCCGGAATGACGGGTCTTAGCGAGCACGCAGCCATCCGTGCGGGAGTTCCATTCAGAGCCATTCATTTGCACCCGAGCAGCCACGCTGGCTACTACCCAGGGGCGAAGCGCATTTCGCTCAAAGTGCTCTTTCATTCCGAGAGTGGCGCAATCTTGGGCGCCCAGGCAGTTGGCGAAGACGGCGTCGACAAGCGCATTGATGTTTTGGCAACTGCCATCTTCGCTGGTCTCAAGATCGACGACCTGATGGACCTCGAGCTTGCCTATGCTCCTCAGTTTGGGTCCGCTAAGGATGCAATCAACCAAGCTGGATACGTTGGCAACAACGTCTTTACCGGCCGAACGCCAACCGTTCAGTGGCATGAACTCGATAAGTCACTTGCCTCGGGAGCGGTGCTGGTAGATGTGCGCACCGACAGCGAACACGCGGACGGCCACATTGAGGGCTCGCTAAATATCCCAGTGGATCAGCTTCGCGAGAGCCTTGATTCCTTGGCTGGCAATCGAGTTGTGGTTCATTGCCAAGTTGGGCAGCGAGGGCACACAGCAACACAAATACTTCGTGGTCACGGTATCGAGGCATCCAACCTCGACGGTGGCTACATCACCTGGGCATTCGGCCAAGGTGCGATTCGAAGAGCAAAAGGAAACTAAAGAAATGTGTTCAAAAGCAACTTGCAGCAAATGTGGCAAAGCATCTTGGAGTGGCTGCGGTCAGCACGTAGACCAGGTGATGCGAGGCATTCCTAAGTCGCAGCAGTGCCAGGGTCACGCCAACGAACCGAAGGCCCCAGGCTTCTTCGCTCGCCTGTTTGGCGCCAAGTAAACCTACGAAACGGCGCGCTTTACCAGCTCGGTGATGCGCTTTTCGGTTACCTTGTCGATCGACACTACGGCGTAGGCAACTGGCCAGAAGTCGCCTTCATCCACGTTGGCTGCATCTTGGAAACCAAGAGTTGAGTAGCGGTACTTAAACTTGCTGGCGTTCTGGAAGAAGCAGATGGTCTTACCGTTGAGCGCGTAGGCAGGCATTCCGTACCAGGTCTTTGGGGCGAGTTCAGGGCAGGCTGCGAGCACTAGCTCGTGCACCTTGGTTGCAATCGAGCGATCAGGCTCTGGCATGGCTGCGATTTTCTCGAGCACGTCGGCGAGGTCGGCTGCAGCTGCGCCCATCTCTTTGGCGCGTTTGGCCTGTTCACGGCGTTCTGCCGCCGCCTCTTTCATCGCTGCTTTTTCTTCTGCCGAAAAGCCTGAACCTTTTGATGCGTCTGCCATCTTGAAATCTCCTTGTGGGTTGCTTCTATCCTAAATTGGTGACTACTGTTCACAAAAAAATAGACTAACTAGACTAAGTTTGTTATCTTTTGACTATGAGCAAACAGGTAAACATGCATGAGGCAAAAACTCACTTCTCTAAGCTCGCCGAACTCGTTGAAAACGGCGAAGAGGTCATCATCGCGCGCGGCGCGACCCCTGTCGTTCGTCTGGTTGCCATCGGAGAAGTGCAAGGGCGCCGGCAGCCGGGCATCTTGAGCGACAAGCATAGGGTGGGTCCGGACTTTTTTGAGCCGCTCCCTACAGA
>CAILJO010000058.1 GCA_903834635.1 uncultured Micrococcales bacterium
CTCTTGTTAGGCCGTGAAGCACGCCTGACTTTTCATAGCGATAGACAGTTCCGAATTCGAACATGCGAAGCGGAAGGTCTCTATATGAGCGCGATTGCGACCGGTAAACCAACACGTGGAAGGGGCAGTTCATCGGCTTCAAATAATAATCTGCGCCCTGCTTTCGAAGCACCCCGGCTTCATCGCGCTCTTCATCAAGTCGAATTGGTGGGAACATGCCTTCCGCATACCAAGCCAGGTGCCCTGAGGTCTCAAACAAGTTGGACTTGGTGATGTGTGGTGAATAGACGAACTCATAGCCCGCCTCTTCGTGGCGCTTGCGGCTGTAATCTTCCATGACGCGGCGAATGATGCCGCCCTTTGGGTGGAATACTGCCAGACCAGAACCGATCTCGTCAGGAAAAGAAAACAGATCGAGTTCTTGGCCGAGGCGCCTGTGATCGCGCTTCGCTGCTTCTTCTTGGCGAACCAGGTGAGCCTGCAGCTCTTCTTTAGTTGGCCAGGCCGTTCCATAGATTCGCTGAAGTTGCTTGTTGTTCTCGTTGCCTCGCCAATAGGCCGCAGCTGAGCGAGTTAGAGCGAAGCCATTGCCGATCATTCTGGTTGAAGGCAAATGAGGCCCGCGGCACAAATCAAACCAAGCGGTGAAGCCATCGGGATGAGTCACGTTTTCATAAAATGATAGTTCGCCAGCGCCAACCTCAGCGCCACCTTCGCCAACATCACTATTCGAAGATTTGAGTGAAATCAGCTCTAACTTATAAGGCTCGTCTGCCAACCTGGTCTGAGCCTCAGTGTCAGTAACAACGACTCGCTTGAAGCGTTGCCCAGCCTTGCTAATCGACTGCATTTTCTTGTCGATTGCTTTGAGATCTTCAGGCGTGAAAGGTATCTCGACATCGAAGTCGTAATAAAACCCATCACGGATAGGCGGACCGATGCCTAGCTTTGCCTCTGGATTGATGCTTTGCACGGCCTGGGCCAATACGTGCGCAGTTGAGTGGCGCAAAATGTTGAGGCCATCTTCGCTAGAAATGTGAACCGACTCGATGACATCATCGGATTTAAGAACTGTGGCTAGGTCTCTCAGCTCGCCGTTGATTCGCATGGCCACAACCTGGCGATCGGTGAATAACTCGAAACCCGTGCTGCCAGCTGCAATTTGGCGCACTTCGGAATCAACGGTTATTTCGATGTGTTCGGCGCTCAATGTTCTCTTTCGGTATTTGGTTCATTCTATTCTCTGGGTAAGGTGTGCCTTGCTGTTGCGATCTGAGTCTTTGGTGTTTTATAGCAGTGTGACTAAACCAAATGACCCCAGCATCGACAATGTCGTTGCAACAGCGGAATTCGCCAAAGGTGCAATGGCTTCAAGACTCAACTGGTTGAGGGCTGCAATCCTCGGCGCTAACGATGGCATCATGTCGACATCGGGCATGGTTCTGGGCGTTGCCGCTGCTCCGGGCGCTACAGCAGCCTCGATACTAATTGCCGGCACAGCAGCTATTGTTGCGGGGTCTTTTTCGATGGCTGGTGGCGAATACACGTCGGTATCTGCCCAACGCGACAGCGAGAAGTCGGCGATCGAAACTGAGCGTGCCGAACTAAAGGCAAATCCAGAAGGTGAACTGCGCGAGCTTGCTTGGTTCTATGAGCAAAAAGGCATCTCGCCTGCTTTGGCGATCAAGGTAGCTGAAGAGCTAACTAACAAGGATGCCCTGAGAGCTCACGCCGAAGCAGAATTGGGAATTGATGTTGATCAGCATGCAAACCCGATTCAAGCAGCGGTTAGTTCTTTTGTCGCTTTCGCTGCAGGTGGCCTCTTGCCGCTCTTTGCTGTCGCGACCTTCGGGGCTTATCGTGTGCAAGCCACAGCCGTAGCCGTTGTTCTCGCCTTAGTTGTCACCGGATACGTGGGATCAAAAATCGGAGGCTCGAAGCCAGGCAAACCAATTTGGCGAAATCTTGCTGTCAGTTTGATGACAATGGGTATCACCTATTTGATCGGTCACCTAGTCGGCACAAGCATTAGTTAAAAACTATTTTGCGATTTTGACTGTCTGAGCCGAAGTCAATGTGGCCGCCTTGTAGCCAAGTTTTGTGGCAGTCACTTTGCAGCTGAGTTTCGCATTAGCATCTGCCGCCACCAATTTATAGCTTGCCTTGGTTGCGCCCTTGACAACTGACTTGTTGCGCAGCCACTGATAAGTCAACTTGCTGCCAGACGACCAGCCAAGACTTCTTGCCATGAGGATTGAACCAACTTTGTATTTGCCACTGATGGTTACCGAGGTTGAATTATTTTGGCTTGCCTCAACAACAGCCGGCAATTGAATCGTGTAATCGCGAGGGTTGAACCCGGTGGATGTCACAGTCGCAGTGATGCTGAATACAGCGCCAAGGTCTATTGCCCTGAAACTGTTTGTCGCCGCAATGTGTGACCCCTGCTTGCCAACCTGTGACCAGCGATAAATAACCTCTGCACCGTCTGGCAAATTGGGCATCGACAGCAATACGGTGCCATCAACCACTGCAGTGCCGCTGGTTTGAATTTGAAGATTACTTGGCAAATCGCCCGCACCAATTTTCACGCTGGCACTGGTTGGGTAAGTCACCGTGATCAGCTGCCAAAGGTTTCTTTGAACACGAACGGCAATGTTGCGATTGAAATCCGCGCTGGTGAGAGCGTAACTTTCAGTGGCGGCACCTGCTACAGATTGGGCAGATCTGAACCACTCGTAACTTAGTGTCGAAGCAGGAATCGAATCGACATTGGTAAGCGAAAGAGCAGTGCCTACTTTGAGGTCGCCAGTCAACGATGGTGTCTTGTCTTCAATCAACGCCCTAAAGCCATAGCTAGATCCCAGTTGGCCAAATGTGTTGAGCCCCAAACAACTCATTGCTGAGTTGGCTAATCCGCAAATAAAGCCGTTGCCTAGCGCCAATTGCGACGTAGATCCCAAGTTCGAAACCGCCAAGGATGGCTTGCCCCAACAGGTTGAGGTTCCACCTTGCAAGAGAGCACAGTTTTGCGTG
The DNA here is from genome assembly GCA_903834635.1 of uncultured Micrococcales bacterium. Taxonomy (GTDB): domain Bacteria; phylum Actinomycetota; class Actinomycetes; order Actinomycetales; family Microbacteriaceae; genus Rhodoluna. Next base: position 3,037 of record CAILJO010000058.1, read on the forward strand.
GCTGCCGAATAAATCGAAACCGCATTTGCAACCGATGGGTTCGCAGGTGACTGTTGGTCGGAGTTTAATCCCCAACAAGTTATTGTCTTATCGGTCTTGAGCGCGCAGCTGCCATAGTCACTGAGACTCATCGAACTGACTGATTTGAGAGTGTTAGAACCAACCTGTGATTTTGAATTGTCTCCGAAGCAATAGACACCGGTGTCACTGAGCCAGGCGCAAGTGTGCCAGTGTCCGGCAGAGATCCCGGCCACATTCACGAGACCGACAACAGCCTGCGGACTCTTGTAATCCTTTGTATCTGCGGTGCCTAACTGGCCCTTGGTATTGCTTCCCCAGCAATAAGCCAAGCCGTCAGAACTGACAGCACAGGCATGACGATAGCCAACCGCTACCTGAACGATATTTGACAATCCTGAGACTTGAACAGGAACGTTACGATCTATGAGTGTTCCGTCACCAAGCTCGCCACCATTGTTCGAGCCGAAACACCAGACTGTGTGATCGGTGCGAACGTAACAGGCGCTTTCGTCACCGACATCAATTTGAGAGACATTGATGACCTGATCAAGAACCGCGTTGAATGAACCAAAACAAGACAACGACCCGTTGGGTGCTCTTATTGCGCAGGTCTCGTCAGAGCCAGCGGATATTGCCGTAACTTGCGAGACACTGGCTTTTAGAGCAACTGAACTTGAGGGTACGCTACCCCATTCGCCGTGCTCGTTTGAACCAACGCAGTTGATTTTGCCTGTTGTGTCAAGCGCACAAAGGTGCGAGTTGCCGGCAGACAGGTAGGCAGCAAGTTTTAGTTTCGACGGCACTCGAATGCTCGAGTCGAAAAGCGTGCCGATACCGAGTTGACCTTGATCGTTCTTGCCCCAGCAATACACCGAGTTAGATGCCGAAATGGCACAGGCAAATCTGTTGCCAACGCTCACCTGTGTTGCGCCGGCGATGCCAGTGACAGGCACTGGCGTTGAGGCGTCAATCAATGTTGAATTGCCAAGCTGGCCGTTGCTGTTTGAACCCCAGCAGGTAATTGAAGCGTCGGCTAGAACCGCGCAAGCTGAATTAGTTCCTGCGCTTATAGAAGTAGCGTTCTGAATATTCGCGGGTGCAGCAGGTGAGCTTGCACCAGTTGATCCCCTGCCGAGTTGGCCGACGTCGTTTGCCCCCCAACAATCGACACTTTTATCGACAAGTAGGGCACAGGTAAAGTTTGACCCGACAGCAACTTGTGCAGCAGCCGCAGGCAAGCTCACCTTGGCAGCAGTCGAACCATCGTGACCTAGTTGACCTGATGAATTATTGCCCCAGCACCAAACCTGTGAGTCTCTAATCGCGCAGGCAAATTCATCGCCAACTGAGATTTGAGACGCGTTAGTCATTCCGGTGTCTATCGCGGAATACGATGCGAGCTGTTGTGAGCTAACGCCGAGCTCGCCTGATGCGTTATCGCCCCAACACCAAATGTTTCGATTGACCGAGATGGCGCAAGCTGATTTCTTGCCGAGGCTTATCGAAATCGCCTGAGGCATCGATTGCACCACTGTCGGCTCAGTTGTTGAGTCTTTTGAACCTATGCCGAGTTGGCCGTAATCA
>CAILJO010000059.1 GCA_903834635.1 uncultured Micrococcales bacterium
CAGCAGGTCGGGTAGTTTTCTGCGAGGCGAGTCAAAGGCGCTCGCAAATCAAAACCTTCGCCTACCTCGGCAACTAGGTCGCGGGCCAAAACGACCTTCTCGACCAGGCCAGATTCAATTTTGGCCAGTGCCGAGTCAACTGCATTCTTAAAGTCTGGTCGGCTCAGTTCTCCCGAACCTAACGCCGCAACCGAGACCTCTCTGATCGGGTTGGTCGAAGGCAAAGCCGCACCATCGACGCTTGTAATCCAAAAGCGACCATCGCGAGAACCGAGAATTACCTTAGGCACGATCAAGACGCTCTCGGCTGTTGAGCGGTCAGAAAAGGTGATTGCACCGAAAGCTACGAGTCCGGTTCCAGGCAGATTTACTTCGTCGACAACGTCTGCATCGGCACAAAGTGCTCGCCATTGGTCAGCCAAGTCTCTTGCTCGATCTTGACCTTTGGCAACAAGCCGAAGGTGCTCACCCCAACCGACAATGCCGTCGCCATGACGAATAAAAGTGAAAGGGCTCTCTGGCAACAGGTCGATGAGCCTTTGCCCCGATGTGATTGGCAAATCGGTCGTGACGATTCGCATTTTCACCTATCTGAGCGTTATCTGTGAGTTGGCCAAAATCACTTTGGCAGGAAGTTTCTAAGTTCTAATCTGAACCTAGAACTTCAAAATTCTAATCCCGTTAGGTGGAACCAAAATGTCGAAGGCAAGAATCGCTGCAGCAGTAGTGGCTATGGCCATGGTCGGATTGCCAGTCATGCTCAGCGCATCGGCTGCATCGGCAGCGACGTCGTCAGACCTGAGCACGCCGTCGGCAACCCAGGCTCCAGAGTTTGCTGCAGCCGACCGAGGCGAAGACGATGGCAACCACCAACAGAGCAAAGGCGACGACGGCGAGAAGCACCACGGCGTCATTCCGCCGGTTGTAATCCGCCCGCACGAAGACGGCGACAACGTCGGCGACGACAATGGCGGTGACGACGACAATGGCGGACCTATTGGTGGTGGAGTCATTTCTGGCCCAGTTCCTAGCCTGAGTGTTGCACCTACACCTGGCGCAACTGCTGGCCCAAATCCTTCAGGTGCGGGGTTTGGAAAGCGCGACAAATCGTATGTTGTTGCTCCACTAAACGCTGGACAAAACCCTCCTGGCTCAACCCCGATCGGTTCTGATGTTCAGCAAATCGATCCTCAGCAAGCCCCTCCAATCGAGGTTGCCGGAGTTCACGCAAGTGCCAAGACTCCAGCCGACCTGTTCATGGAGTCGGCGACACTTGGTCTAGCAGCCATGGGTATTGGCGCTCTCGCATTTGGCGGAGTGGCCGGTGTGCGAGCTATTCGGTTGCGCAAAGAACCAAACGATGACTACTTCTATGAAGCGAAGTAACTAGACGTCTCTGTAACGGAAACGAGAGAACCCCCGCGGACCTTATCCCGCGGGGGATTCTTTTTGCTCGGGCAAATGCCCAAAACGCCAAAGATAGACTTGTTAGGTGAGCAAAGCCGATTTGGCCAAAAAGCCAGCAGAAGTTGCCGCCATGTTCGACCAAGTGGCCCCAACCTATGACCTAACCAACGACCTTCTATCGTTTGGTCAATCTCGTCTATGGCGGGGCAAAGTAGCCAAAGCTGTCGCAGCAAAAAGTGGCCAGGCCGTGCTAGACATGGCTGCCGGAACAGGCTCTTCGACCGCGGCGTTCGTCGCCCCGGGCATCCGTGTGGTTGCTGGCGACTTCAGTGAGGGAATGCTTGCCGAAGGCCGCAAACGCCACCCAGAGATCGAGTTCGTTTTTGCCGACGCAACCAAGCTTCCGTTCAAAGATGCCGAATTCGACGCCGTCACCATTTCGTTTGGCCTTCGCAACGTCGTCAACGTTGATGCCGCCCTCAAAGAGTTTTATCGAGTCACCAAGCCTGGTGGCCGAGTGGTTGTGTGCGAGTTCTCACAGGTTGCGCCAGCACTTCGCCCGTTCTACAACTTTTATCTCAAGCGCTTGCTGCCGTTTGCCTCGCGACTTGCCTCAAAGACTCCCGAGGCATACGCCTATCTTTCTGAATCGATCGCGGCGTGGCCAAACCAAAAAGCGCTGGCAGCTCAAATTCAACAAGCTGGCTATGAAAACGTCGGGTTCAAAAACCTCTCCTTCGGAATAGTTGCGATTCACACCGGCTTTGTATCGAAGGCGCAAAAGAGCGCAAAGGCAAAACCAAGCGCTAAGAAGGTATCCAAGTAATGGCTCGTCCGTCGCTGCCAAAGCAAATGCGAAAGGTCGCCGATAAGGCGTTGCTCAAGCGCATTCAAGATGGACTCGAGCTTGTCGAAGTTGCCCTGCAAAAGGCAACCGAACACACCGACCCAATCGCAAAAGTTACCGCTCGACACCTGGTCGACGCAGGTGGCAAGCGAATTCGCCCAGTGCTGGTTTTGCTGGCAGCACAACTTGGCAAAGGTGACAACCCCGAGGTCATTGATGCAGCCGTGGTAGTTGAACTTACCCACCTCGCAACTCTCTATCACGACGATGTCATGGACGAAGCCCCAACTCGTCGCGGTGTTCCTACCGCACACAACGTCTGGGGCAACTCGGTTGCGATTCTGACCGGTGACCTTTTGTTCGCGCGAGCATCGCAGGTTGTTTCGCGTCTAGGCGAACGTGCTCTTACCCTTCAGGCCGACACCTTCGAGCGCCTTTGCCTCGGCCAGTTGCACGAGACAGTCGGTCCGCAAGATGGCGAAGATGCCGTCGCTCACTACATTCGTGTTCTCGCCGACAAGACCGGCTCACTGATTGCTGCCTCTGCCGAACTTGGCGCGATGTTCGCCGATGCCCCGCACGAATACCTTGA
>CAILJO010000060.1 GCA_903834635.1 uncultured Micrococcales bacterium
GATTAGCTCGGCTGCTGGTGGGGTCTTCAGAACGAAGGTGAATGAGCGGTCTTCATAAACGGTGATTTCAACCGGTACGACGTTTCCGCGCTGGTCTGCAGTTGCGTTGTTATACGCGGTGCAGAACTCCATGATGTTTACACCGTGCTGACCAAGAGCTGGACCAATCGGAGGTGCTGGGTTTGCAGCGCCTGCGTTGATCTGAAGCTTGATCATTCCAGTGATCTTTTTCTTCGGTGCCATTTGTTATTCCTTTTGTTTGTTTAGAACTCTATGAAAATTTAAAAACTAGTTGAGTGGGCCAACCTGGTCGAAGCCGAGCTCCACAGGAGTCTCACGCTCGAACAGCGAAACCAGAACGGTTAGCTTGCCGCTCTCAGGCTTGATCTCAGAGATCGTGCCAGGGAGTCCGGCAAACGAGCCATCTTTGATCATGATGCTTTCGCCAACCTTGTAGTCCACCGTGATAGGAATCGCGCGAGACTTGCCCTTGACCTGAACCATGCCCTTGGCGGCCTTGGCTTCGGCTTCTTCAGGCAGCTCAAAGAGCCACTTCTTCAAAAGCTCGAACGCTTCGGTCGGGCGCAGTGGGGTTGGGTTCTGGGCGTTGCCGACAAAGCCGGTAACAGCTGGGGTGTGACGAATCAGTGCCCATGAGTCTTCGTTTAGCTCTAGGCGAATGAAGACATAACCAGGAACCTTGACCTTGGTGACCAACTTGCGCTGGCCGTTCTTGATCTCGACGGTCTCTTCTTGAGGAACTTCGATCTGGTAGATGTCGTCTCCACCAGCCTGCGAAAGAATACGGTTTTCGACGTTCTGCTTTACGCGCTTCTCATAACCGGCGTAAGAGTGAATGACATACCACTTGCCAGGAAGCGCACGGAAGTCAGCCTTGAACTGTGCATAAGGGTCTTCGTCTCCCTCTTCGATGCCTGCGGCGGCAACAGCCTGCTCGGCAGAAACCTCGTCGGCAGCCTCAACAGCAGCCTCAACTTCGGCTGCCTCCTCGGCTTCGATCTCGGCGATGGCTGCGTCTTCGACGTCGATCACTAGGTCGTCGGCTGAGTCCAACTCGGCTGCTGCGTCGGCGGCATCCTGGTCTTCTTCGGCCTGCTCTGCGATGGCGTCTTCAACCTCGTGCTCGGCCTCGACAGCGTCAAGTGCGAGCTCTAACTCGTCGCGCTCGATTTCACTCACGTTGGGTTCCTTACTTTTGAAAAATCTCGGGTTGGTGCAAAAACTTAGGCGGTCTTAGTTGGCGTAAACGCGAACTGAACCAGGTAATAGAAGCCCCAGTCGAGCAGCGAGATGACAACCATCACGACAGCAACGAAGGCCAAAACTACGAAAGTGTAGTTGCGAAGCTCAGGCCAGGTTGGGCGAGTGACCTTGCCGATTTCGCCCAAAACCTGCTTGAAAAACAGGATGAGTGCGGCGAACGGACCACGCGCAGCGGCACGATCAGCCTTGGCCTTGTCGACCAGGTTTTCTGATGCCTCAAACTCTTCAGCCATCTGACTTCCTTTTGTTTACTGGCTCGCAGCGGCGCCGCGAACTTGCAGGGCGGACAGGACTCGAACCTGCAACCTGCGGTTTTGGAGACCGCTGCTCTACCAATTGAGCCACCACCCTAGGGGTTTGTTGCAGCAGTCGACTGTCCGAAAAAAGGCACACTTCTAGATTGGAATCTAAAGATGATTAATTTGCCAGATTAGGCTCCGGAAGTTGTCAACTACCTTCTAGGAGTTTAGCCCCGAACCGCCCGAAATGCAAAGGGAAGTTCGAGCTCTGGATTACTTAACCGCCGCGGTGCTCGGCGAGAACACCGTTGTTTTGCCAACGCCGTTAGTGCTCGATAGCGAAACCAGGATGAACTTTTTGACGTCAGCTTTTGTTACGACGTACTTTGCTTTGCTGGCGCCCTTGATGGCCTTGCAAGTCTTAGGAAGAACCAGCGGTGACTTTTTCACCTGCTTGGTGCATGAATACCACTGCGATGCCGCCGCGCTTGCACCCGAGATGCTCGAGAACGAAACGGTGGTTGAAAACAACTTGCCCTTGACCTTTGCCTTGCCTGAGATCTTCAAACCTGCAGTTGCCGCCGGCTTGGTGGCCCTGTTCTTTTGATAGACGACAAGGTCGTAGCCAGAGCCGGTGTCAGGCACCCAATAGCCAAGAATTGTGAGGTTGCCCAAAGAGTCTTGTGAGATTCGAGTTCCATAGTTGTAAGACAAATCTGTTGGCAGCTCTGTGGTGGTGGTTGCACCACCAGGAATCTGCTCGAGCAAGAATGCCTTACGAAGGCTGCTGTTCCAGAAGGTCAACGAAACGGTCGAATCGGCTGCAACCGAGGCACTAGAAATTCCATCGTTGCTTGAGCCATCGCCGGCGACGGCACGCATGGTTGAGACCACACCAGGCACGCCATCTTTGTAAACCACGGTCTTAATCACATCGTCGATGCCGCCGCTAAACTCGACCCAATCCTGGGCAATCAAATTGCCATTTGGCTCTGAAAAGCCGTAGTAGGTGACATAGTCCTTTGCTGATGTGTAAACAGCGATAGGCCCTGACCAGGTTGCGGTGGATTTTGACCAAGTCATGTATCCCAAGACTTGATGTCCGCCGGCCGGCTCCCACAGGGTTTCGACGATGTCACCTTTTGATGTGGCGAACATTTTCTGCCCATAAAAGTAGGTGCCTGGGGCTGAAGAATAGTCGCGAACAGGCGCTAGCCAAAACGGGTGGGCAGGATCTGGGATTCTTGCGCTCCAGAACTCAAGCGTATTGTCGGCGCCGTTAGAAACACACCACGATGCCATTGTCGTAGAGGCGGTAGCCACAAGCTGAACGCAAGAGTTGTGCCCGAAGTTTGTTGACCACTCTTGGGTGCTTTCGTCGGTCTGCAACGTAGTAGGACTTGACCAAACGACTCCATCGTTTGATGTAGTTGCATAGAGATTCACTGGCACGAAAATGTCGCCATACGATGCCAAAAGAACTAGGTGGTCAAGGTGATCGAACACCACTTTTTGAACTTGATAGCCACACGTGGCTTCAAAAAAATCACAGAACGAGAATGTCACCTGAGGTAGCGGTTGGACCGGCGCTGACCAGTTGGTGCCGTCATAAGAATAAACAACCCTCAAAACGCTGCCGTAATTTCCATTGCCCAGATCAGTGACGTAGTTATAGACGACCGCCAACAAACCCGTCGAACTGACGGTGTACTCGAAACGTGAATTCATGCTCTGGGTGCCAGACTGGCCTATTTGAGTGGGCATTCCTAAAACGCCATCGGCAGAAACAATTGCCGATTCATAAAGAAAACTCGAATCGATGGATTTGGTCCAAAGCGCCACCTTCAGCTTTGGTGTGACCTGAACAAGCTTGATGTCGTCTGCATAGCCCTCAAAAGAAACCTTGTTGGTTTGGGTCAGAGAACCTGCGGCCTGCGCCGAAGGTGTGAGAGCGAAGAGCATTGCGATCGCCGCGAAAATCGCGAGAAACTTTTTGGCCACGGGGCACCATCCTGGTTGTTATAAAAAGAGGTCAATCGAACACTACAGGGCATTCGAGCGCTCGGGTAGGCTTAAACACATGTCTGAGTTCTCACGTATTTCAAAGCGCATAGGCGCAATCGCCGAATCTGCGACCCTCAAGGTTGACGCAAAGGCCAAAGGCCTGCAGGCCGCCGGTCGCCCAGTCATTTCTTATGCCGCTGGTGAGCCAGACTTTGCCACCCCAAACCACATCGTCGAGGCCGCTGTTGCAGCCGCTCGCGACCCTAAGAACCACCGATACACCCCTGCGATCGGTTTGCCAGAGTTGCGCGAAGCCATCGTTGCCAAGACCCGCAAAGACTCAGGCACCGAATACACCGCCGCTCAGGTCGTGGTGACCAACGGTGGCAAGCAGGCCGTTTATCAGGCGTTTGCA
>CAILJO010000061.1 GCA_903834635.1 uncultured Micrococcales bacterium
ATCAGCGGCAAGATCGCTGCTGGCGCTAACGACTAGTAGTCCGACCGCCGCTGTCGGCGGGTTGCCCGATAAGCAGGGGCCGCCGGCAGGCATCGTGGCTAGTTGAATTCGACGATGATTTCGAGTTCGACCGGAGAATCGAGTGGCAAAACTGGCACCCCAACCGCCGAACGAGCGTGGATTCCGGCATCGCCGAAAACCTCGTTGAGAAACTCGCTGGCACCGTTGATGACGCCTGGTTGGCCACTGAACTCTGGCACCGAAGCCACGAAACCGACGAGCTTCACGACTCGGGTCACGCGGTCGAGGTCACCGATGACCAGCTTGACTGCAGCGAGTGCGTTGAGGGCAGCTTGACGAGCATAGGCCTTGGCGTTTTCAGGTGAAACCGTTGCTCCAACCTTGCCTGTCTCGGGAAGCGAACCGTTGGTGAAAGGCAGCTGGCCCGAGGTGAAGACCAGGTTTCCGGTAACAACGGCTGGGGTATAGGCGGCAACCGGCTTGGCGACTTCTGGAAGCGGCGAGCCAAGTTCGATCAAACGTGCTTCGATTTGTGACATTAGTTCAAAACTCTCTTCATGAATGCGATTAGACCGCCCTGCGGCCCCTGCTGAACGCTTACTAGCTCCCAGCCATCGGTTCCCCAGGCGTTCAAAATTTGGGCTTCTTTGTGAAGCATAAGTGGCACTGTGGCGTACTCCCACTTGGTCATTTTCAGGTTCCTCCCATGTTTTGCGGGTAACCTAGAGTCTATGTCTGGAAAGAGCAATCAGAGCGAGTCTGGCGCGGCTAGAGCGTTTAAGTTCACGGGACTCTCGGCCCTAGCTGGCCTAATCGGCATGGCACTGCTGGCGCCAATGCTTCTCGTAACCTCATTCGTCGTAACCACCGGTATTTCGATTTTCGAAAACCTTCCCGACTATTTCAGCCCAGTAAATGCCTCGCAGGCATCAAGCCTCTACGCCACCGACGACAAGGGCAAGCCTGTCAAGGTTGCCAGCTTTTATGACGAAAACCGCATCTCGATCGGCTACGACGCGATTTCGCCAAACTTTGTAAACGCCGTTGTTTCGACCGAAGACCCAAGATTCTGGCAGCACGGCGGCGTTGACATCATCTCGCTGGTTCGTGCGTCGCTGACCAACGTCGCCAGTGGCGGTAATGGCCCTGGTGGTTCGACCGTGACGATGCAATACGTCAAAAACAGCCTCATCGAACAAGCCACGATTGCCGGCGACCAAGCCGCTATCGCCGCAGCTCAAAGCCGTGGACTTGACCGCAAACTTCGTGAAATGCGCTTGGCCATCGCCCTTGAGCAGAAGTATTCGAAGAAAGACATCTTTGCCGGTTATGCCAACCTGTCATTCTTCGGCGGAACCATCAATGGCATCGAGGCTGCATCAGAGTTTTATTACGACAAGCACGCCAGCGAGCTGACTGTCGCCCAAGGCGCAATGCTTGGCGCGATGCTCAAGGCTCCAAACGACTACCGCCCAGACCTGCCAGACAACCAGGCTCGCGCCAAGGGTCGCCGTGACTACGTCATTAACAACGAGCTCAATGCTGGCTACATCAGCAGCGCCCAGGCTGCGGCCGCCATCGCTGAGCCAGTTGCCACCACAGTGCACAAGGTTCCTGGCGGCTGTGAAGCAAACCAAACCACCGCTTTCTTCTGCGACTATGTCGTTTGGACTATCAGAAACAACGTCGAATTCGGCCCTACCGTTGCCGACCGAGAGAACCTGCTTCGACGCGGCGGCCTAGACATTTACACCACCATGAACATCAACATTCAGAAGGCGACCTACAAGGCCGAAAAGACTTGGGTGCCGCCGACCGACCCAAGCCAGATTGGTTCTGCATCGGTGTCGGTTCAGGTTGGCACTGGACGCATTTTGGCAATGTCAGAAAACCGCGTGTTTGACCAAACCGGAACACCTGCTCTCGGTCACACCGCCGTGAACTATGCGTCTGACAAAGCCTACGGAGGCTCATCGGGTTTCCAGAGTGGTTCCACTTATAAGATTTTCACGCTCGGCGCCTGGCTCGAGGCTGGCAAAAAGCTGATGGATCATGTTGACGGCCGAGTTCGTGAATGGAACGCAACCGACTTTCACGCCAGATGCGGTTCGCTGGTCGGCACCTGGGCTCCAAAGAACATTACAAAAGAGCCTGAAGACCTGACCGTTGTGCAAGCAACCTCTATGTCGGTCAACACCGCTTATGCCAACATGGCATCGCAGCTTGATCTGTGTGACATTCGTGACGTAGCTATGGCCTTTGGTGTTCACCGCGCCGATGGCAACGAGCTTCAGTATGTTCCGTCTTCGATTCTTGGTGTTAACGAACTTTCACCGCTGACCATGGCCGCTGCTCAAGCCGGTGTTGCCAACCACGGAATCTATTGTTCACCAGTGGCAATTGACCGAGTGGTCGTTCGCTCGACCAACCAAGACATGACGATTCCGCAGACCCAGTGCAAGGCAGCAGTGTCTCCAGAGGTTGCGGCAGGAATGACTTATGCAATGAAGGCTGTTATCTCTGGCGGAACCGGTGGCGCCTCGGCAACCGGTGACGGAACGATGCTGGCCGGTAAGACCGGAACCACCGACTCGGGTGTTCACACTTGGATGACCGGTTTCTCGAGCGCAGTTGCTACCGCCACCTGGGTCGGAAACGTTTCGGGCAACCAGGCTTTGAGTCGCCTGATGTTGAACCACAAAGCCGGAAACACCGTTCGTCACGACATTTGGCGCACCATCATGAAGGTGGCCAACAAGGAATACCCGACCACCGCTTTGGCTGACCCACCTCAGAGCATGATCGACGCAACCTATGTCACCGTGCCAAATGTAAGCGGCCAGATTCAGAGCGATGCCGTTCAGCACGTTCAAGACAGCGACCTAAACGCAGCCGTTGTGGTTACTGCAATTGCATCGTCGCAGCCAAAGGGAACAGTTGCCTACACTCGACCAGCTGCAGGCAAGGGAATTCCTCGAGGAACACAGGTTCGAATTTTCATTTCAGCAGGTGGAATGGTGAGAATTCCTTCGGCTGGTGTCGTTGGAGAGACCGTCTCGACCGCAACAGCCACACTGAAGGCTCTCGGGTTTCCGCAGGTTATTCTCCCTCAGCCGTCGCAGGCGCAATACATGCAGCACTCTTCTACGGTGCCGGCGGGCAACGTCATTGGCACTGTGCCCGGTGTGGGCAAGAGTGTTGATGTTCGCGGAGCGATTCTGCTGATTATTTCTACCGGCCCATAGCTTATGTTTTGGCTTTGGTTGGTGCTTGCACTTGGCGTTGCATGCGCCATTTGGGGAATTGGCATCGAACGCCAGCTATTCAAGGTTCGCTTCGAGAGCCTCAAAATTTTGCCGGCAGGCGCGACCACTCTCCGAGTTTTGCACGTAAGCGATTTTCACCTGGCGCCTTGGCAGCACCGCAAAGCAAGATTCATTCAAGACCTAATCAAGCTCAAGCCTGACCTGGTAGTCAACACTGGTGACAATCTAGGCCACCACGATGCCATTCGGCCATTGCTTGCAGCAATCAAGCCGCTGCTTGATGTGCCCGGAGTTTTTGTGAATGGGTCAAACGACTATCACTCCCCCACAGCCCGAAACCCATTTTCATACCTTTTCAAACCCTCGGCCCCGACCCACCACAATCCGATCGACACCGAGCTCATGACCAACGCTTTCGAAGTCGCCGGGTGGTTGAACCTAAACAACAACGATGGCCGACTTCTGTTGCACGGCTTAGACATTGGCTTCATCGGGCTTGATGACCCCCACGATGGCCTAGCTCGGCCCGAAACCTTGCCAAGACAGGCGGGTCGCGTCGCGACATCGGAGTTTGTTATCGGCGTTAGTCACGCGCCTTATCTTTCGGTGCTCGAAGGCCTGGCGACCAACTCGGCACAACTTGCTTTCGCTGGTCACACCCACGGCGGGCAGGTCTGTTTGCCGTTCAAAGGCGCTTTGGTCACCAACTGCGATTTGCCCACAGAAAATGCCAAGGGTTTGAGCGAGTGGGTTTTCAACGGAAAACGCATGTGGTTGAACGTTTGTGCCGGCTTAGGCACGTCTATTTTTGCGCCG
>CAILJO010000062.1 GCA_903834635.1 uncultured Micrococcales bacterium
GTGCCAGACGAGGTTTCTGAGGTTTGGGCACCTATCGCCGCCGAGCGCGGCGCGGTTGCCGTTGACAACTCTGGCGCTTTCAGAATGAATGATCAGGTTCCACTGGTTGTTCCTGAGGTCAACCCTGAGCAGGCCAAAAACCGTCCACTCGGAATCATCTCGAACCCAAACTGCACAACCTTGACCATGATGGCTGCCATGGGTGCATTGCACCGCAAGTGGACTCTAAAAGAGTTAGTCGTTTCGAGTTACCAGGCCGTTTCGGGAGCTGGCGCAGCCGGCATCGATCGTCTTGCCGATGAACTTGCAGCGGTAGGCGCAAACAGAGCGCTTGGCCTTTCAAGCGATGATGTTTCGGCGGCTTTGGAGGCGGCGGGAGTCGCGCAGAGCGAATCACCATGGCCTGTGCCAATTGCTCTCAACGTGATTCCTTTCGCAGGTTCACTCAAGGCCGGCGGTCACACCAGCGAAGAGATGAAAGTTCGCGACGAGTCGCGCAAGATCCTTGGCATTCCAGGTCTAAAGGTTGCTGCCTCTTGCGTGCGTGTTCCTGTTCAGGTCAGCCACTCGCTCACCGTTCACGCGACTTTCGAAAACGACCTCACGCCAGATGAGGTTCGCGAAATCCTCGGCCAGCAGCCAACCATCCGTGTGATGGATGACCCTGCCAATGGCGTTTATCCGACCCCAAACCACGTTGCAGGACAAGACCCAACGTTTGTCGGTCGCATTCGCCAGGCACTCGACTTTGACAACACCATCGACCTTTTCGTTGTTGGCGACAACCTGCGAAAAGGCGCCGCGCTTAACACCTACGAAATCGCCGAACTCGTCGCCGCAGAGTTCAACTAAATCTGCTCCAAGGCTTTGGGCGTTTCGGGCATTGAACCCGCTAGATAAGAGTATGTTTTAGATATGCGCAGCCTTCGTTTTATTGCACTCGGTTTTGTGCTGGCTGCCTCACTCACCGGCTGCAGCGGCGCGAGCACAGCAAACCCTACCCAGTCGGGTATGCCTCAATCAACCATTGACCCAGCCCTAATCCCCGGGCCGGCCCCAGCCGACGCCAAAGTGGTTGACCCAATTATTTTTGACGGTGGATACGGCGAGTACACGTTCAAGGTTGGCGACGGACCAGTCTGGTGCACAATCAACGACAAAGACAACTTCGTGCTTTGTGAGCAAAACGAAGCCACTGCTGCTTACACGCCAATCGCCACGCCTGACAGCTGCAATTACTCTTATGGTTACCAGTTTCGTCTGCGTCAAGACTCGTTCTCGGGCCAGCCGTTTGTAGATCTGCCTTGCTCGGGCGGTGCCTATGCTGACCCAACCGGCGTCAACAAGTTGAATGACCACGAGCTGATCAAGATTCACAACTTGACCTGTTGGGTTGACAAGATCACTGCTCGCTGCGACAACGCCCGCGGCAACTACATCGCCCTTGGCCCCGAAGCTTGGGCCCTTCACTAAACCTAGTCTTTAGGCAGCAGTGTAAGCAGGCGCACTTCTGGTCTGCAAAAGAATCTGACCGGCGCAAAAATAGACGTGCCTAAGCCGGCACAAACGTTCAACCACA
>CAILJO010000063.1 GCA_903834635.1 uncultured Micrococcales bacterium
AAGCCGATTCAGGTTGTCGCTATGCGTCGCGCAGGTCTCGCTCTTGAAGGTGCGCAACTTGCTATTTGCTGTGGCAGCCACCAGGGAACGGCCGCCCACATCGAACTCGTCGAGAGCATCCTTCGTGGCGCGGGTCTTGACCAAGCGCAGCTGCAATGCCCTCGGGCCTGGCCAGGCAATCCGAACGCGCGAGCCAAGGTCACGGAGCCTTCACGTTTGGCCTTCAACTGCTCTGGCAAGCACGCTGGCTTTTTGGCTGCATCGGTTGCGGCAGGTTGGTCGACCGACGATTACCTTTCGCCGCAGCATCCGTTGCAGGTTTTGGTGCGCGAGGTGCTCGAAGAGTTTGCTGGCGAGAAAATCGCACACACCACTGTCGATGGTTGCGGTGCTCCGTTGCACACGCTCTCTACCGATGGGCTTGCTCGCGCCATCGGCAAGGTCGCCGCGACCGAACCCGAGATCACTCAGGCCATGCTCGAAAACCCTTGGGCTGTCGGAGACACCAAGTCCATGGACGCCCACGTCATGCACCACGGCATGATCGCCAAGATCGGTGCCGAGGGTGTGTTCGTCATTGGGCTTAAGTCCGGGCACGGCGTTGCTGTGAAAATCGAGGATGGTTCGTTGCGCGCCGCTCCTCTGGTCGCACTCAAGATGCTTCACGACAACGGGCTTCTCAACGACGATGCCTACGGCGACCTCAAAGTTTCACTCGCCGTGCCTGCCATGGGTGGCGACCAAGTTTTGGGCAATCTGAAGGCTATCTAGGTTCTAGGAGCAAGAGCAAAATGGCATTCCCTGTTGTAAATGGCATGCGCGGCATCGAGTTCGGCTCGCCAGGGGAGAACCGTGAATACCTGAACTCGCTAGTGCTCGACGCCAACAAGCGCGCGACCGCTGGCCACTTCAAGCACGACTACGAAGACCAGGGTGAACCTCTCGAACATGTCGGTGAAAAGCTAGCGATGCTCGACAGCAACGGCAGCCATGTCGGCACATTGTTGATTACTCGCGCCGAGCTGGTCAGATTCGCCGATGTCTCCGACGAGTTCGCAATCGCCGAGGGGGAGGGCGAAGTCACTGGCGACGAGTATCGCGCTGGCTATAAGCCGATGTGGGAACGAATGGGTTACGAGGTCACGGATGACACCATCGTTGCTACCGTCTATTTCGACCTGTTCGAGGATCTGCGCAAGAACTAGCGGGTAAGCAGGTTTGCCTGCCGGATGGCATCCACGCTTATGACCACCTGGTTCCAAGTCGAGGTCATGTCGGCATCTGCCGGCAGACGCCCCTGAAGCTCGAGATCAACCAAACCGTGAAGTTGAGCCCAAACCGCTCGAGCGGCAACGTGTGAACCTCCGGCTGCCTCAACGACTATCGCTAGAACCTTGGCCTCGAGGCCGGGAGTGATCAGGTCGCGATGAAGTTGCTGTTGAAAAACGATGGGGTAGAGGTTGCGGTTCTTCAACGCCCATTCTCGATAGAACAGAACCTTCTCGCGCGTGGATTCTCCGGCGCCAGCAAAGCCTGCACCGAAATCCTCAAGTCCCAGATTTTGCACCAGCGCGATCACTTCATCACGGTTTCGCACGTGGTCATAAAGGCTTGGCGCCTTGATACCCAAAGCGGTGGCCAGTGTTCGCATTGACAGGGCCGCGACGCCTTGTTCGTCAACGATGCGCCTCGCAGCCTCGGCGATTGCCGGCCTGTTGACCATCTTGCGAACTGACATATCTCAATGCTATCGTTTTCCTAACGCTGTTAGGAAAGGACACGCATGTCAAAGGCACCTCTAATTGGTTCGGTCATTGGCGGACCAAAAACCGTACTCCGAATGGAAGGCGCCGTGCTGTTCGCGGCCAGCATCTGGGCATTTTCGACTCAGGGTCAGGCTTGGTGGCTTTATCCGGCCTTGTTGCTTGTGCCAGACATCTTCATGATCGGTTACCTGCGAAACACCAGACTCGGGGCCATCATCTATAACCTTGGCCACTCCTATCCGGCAGCTGCAGCGTTGCTGGCGATCGGTTTGATCGCAAGCGCACCAGTCGTCATTGCCATAGGCGCCATCTGGTTTGGGCACATCGGCTGGGACAGAATGCTTGGCTACGGGCTCAAATATGCAACGAGCTTCAAGCACACCCACCTTGGTGACCTCGAGAAATAAACGCACGCCTTCGCTTGCTTTTAGGATTGGGCTAGGCGAAACAATCGAAATGAATGAGGCGAAATGACCAAAGTACTTCTAACCGGTTCTAGCGGTTACATCGGCAAGCACATCACCCTTCAGCTTCTTGAGGCTGGGTTCGAGGTTCGCGCGTCGACCCGCAGCAAGGGCAAGCAAGAAGAAGTTCGCGCCGCGATGGCCAAACACCTAAAGCCTGGCTTCGAGCTAGACAAGAAGCTCTCGTTCATCGAGCTTGACCTCGAAAGCGACAACGGCTGGGATGCCGCGCTCAAGGGTGTCGACGTGCTCATCCACAGCGCCTCGCCGTTTCCGATTGCGTCACCAAAAGACGAAAACGACCTCGTTCGCCCGGCCGTCGAAGGCACCCTTCGTGCACTTCGCGCCGCACACAAGGCAGGCGTCAAGCGTGTGATTCTGACTTCGTCGGTCGCCGCTATCTATGGCAACGACCTGGCCCCAGGCAAGACCGAGTTCGACGAGACCACCTGGAGTGATGTAAATCACCCGGTCGGCCGCGTCGCCTATACCAAGTCGAAGACTCTGGCCGAGAAAGCCGCTTGGGATTACATCGCCTCCGATGCTCCCGAGCTAGAGCTCACCACCATCAACCCGGTGCTTGTTGCCGGCGAGCCTCTGGACGAGCACTTCGGTGCATCGGTGTCGGTCGTTGAGCGCATCCTGAATGGCGTCGACCCGATGCTGCCAGACCTGTCGTTCTCAATCGTTGATGTCAAAGATGTCGCCGCCATGCACGTCAAGGCAATCACCACAGATTCCGCAAAGGGCGAGCGATTCATCGCCAGTGCCGGATCTCGAACTTTCATCCAGATTGCCAAGACCCTGAAGGCGGCTTTTCCGAACCGCAAAATCTCGACCATTCAGGCTCCGAGTTTTGTCATTCGCTTCTTGGCGCTATTCGATGGCGAGGTCAAGGCCGTGCTGCCAACCCTCGGCAAGCACATCGGTGTCAACTCGTCGAAGGCTCAAAAGGTGCTTGGCATCAAGTTCATCAGCCCGGAGGTCTCGCTGGTAGTGACCGGCAACTACCTGGTCAAGAACGGCTTCCTAAAGTCTTAGCCGATAGGGTTTGCTTGTGAGTAAAACCAACACCTCAACGAGCGCTGACAAGCGCGAAGCCCTGATTTCGCGCGTTTTTCACATCGGTCTTTTCTTCAAAGGCTTCGACGGACTTCTAGAACTTGTCGGCGGTGTCCTGCTTCTGTTGCTTCCGGCCGCAAAGCTAGATGCCATCGTGCGCACGCTCACCATGCACGAGCTCAAAGAAGACCCGACCGACTTCATCGCCACACACATTCGCGATTACGCGGCGACGCTCACCGGTTCTGCCACGCTTTTTGCCGCCCTCTATTTGCTGACGCATGGGCTCGTGAAGGTCGTGCTGGTGGCTGCGGTTTTGCGCGGGCGCATCGGAGCTTATCCATGGATGATCGGCTTCTTGGTCGCGTTCATCGTCTACCAGGGCTACGAGCTTGCGACCCACTTCACCGTCGGAATGCTTCTGCTGACACTATTCGACATCCTGATTCTGTGGCTGACCGTTCACGAGTACCGCCTGCACCGCAAGCCGGCTCACCAGCCGAATGGCACAGACAAATGACCGCAACCACGACCGTTCGCCGGCTGACCGCAGCCGACTTCGACGCCTGGCTGCCACTTTGGCAGGGCTATCTCGAGTTCTACGAAACCGAGTTGTCCGACGACATCACGCGACACACATTTGAGCGTTTGGTCGACGACAAAACGAACATGTATGGCGCGCTGGCTATCAACACCGATGGCTCCGCCGTCGGTATGGTCACCTGGCTAACGCATCCGGGAAGTTGGTCGAAGAGCGACTATGTCTATCTCGAAGATTTGTTTGTTGCGGCAACCGCCCGCGGCACAGGTGCTGGGCGAGCGCTGATCGAGCATGTTCGCGACTGGGGCGATGCCCACGGTGCTGGCAAGGTTTATTGGCTAACAGCCGAAACCAACAAGACCGCTCAGCAGTTGTATGACCGAGTTGCTAAGAAGACCGGTTTCATTCACTACCAAATCGAAAAATAGCCGCGTTCAAGATCTATGAGGCCACATAGACAAAGGCCTCAACCCCTGACGCCAGCTTGATGAGAATGCGTGAGTAATCCTCGACTTCATAAGCGTCTGTGGTCGCGAGCTCTTCATCGGTCAGTTGCAAATACGCACCGATGACCCTGTCTTGAGCATCGCCCTTGCGCAAAATCGGGTGTCGATCCGACCCGGATGCGGCAATCACCTCAGGGTCGGTTATCTCAACCCAATCGAGTCGCCAACCCTCGAGAACATCATCAGTTGTTTCAACCTTGCGACCATAAAGTGCTTGTTGCACGTTCTCTTGGCGCAGTGTTCCGTAAGAAAACACTCTGTGCGGGCTCTGAGATGTCATGCGTCAAGAATAGGCATCGGTGAGATCGTTCGCGCCGGGTTATTTCTGAAGCTGCGCGATTGCGGTGTCTACGATTTCGTCTCGGCACTCAACGATGATCGTAGTGTGGCCTTGGTCAGGCATCTCATGAAGTCTGGCATTGGCGAAGTTTCTTGCAGGCCATTGACCATGGCTTGGGGGAGTCAGCTTGTCGTTGGTGCCCTGCCAAACATGAACCTCGGCAACCACCTTGGCCGGGTCAAATCCCCAGTCCCTCAAAATCATGTGAGAGTCCTCGGCGACGCCTATTGGTGACACAAGACCATCGGTTGCAAGTTTCGATAGGTGCGGCCGAATGGCTTGGTAGTGGTCGGCGTGATCTGCATACGACGGGCGAGTGGGCGCATAATCTTCGAAGAATGAAGTCTCGAACCCTGCCAAAGATTCAGCCTCACCTTCAAACTGTGCCAATGCGGCGTCAAGGCTTGCGGCGGCTTCTATGTCCATTTCCACGGGGATGTCGCTGCCGGCGCCGAAGGCATCGGGGCCCCACAAGTGAAGCGAGGCCACAGCCGCAACCAGGTTCACACCCTTGTTGCCGTTCATGAATGAGCTCGCGGTTGCATAAGGGGTGCCGGCTGACCAACCGATTGATACGAATTCGGTGATTCCGCACTGGTCAAAGATTTCTTGCCAGTCGGCGTTCACATCGATAACAAGTCGACCCTCTTTGCGATCGCTGCGGAAATAGCCAGGGCGCGAAACCGCGATTGCACGCACGCCTTTAGACGCGGCGTAATCGAGCCACGTCCACCAGATTTCACCGACACCCGGATTTCCGTGGAGTAATAGCAACGCTTGATTCGAGTCAATTCCGTTGTCGAACACCTCAAGCTTTCGGCCGTCGCTCAAGGTCAAAATCTGCGATGTGTTAGCCATGGAAACCTTTCGCGTCGCTCTTGAGTTTATTCACAGACCCGGAGCTCGCAGTTGAACTACATTACCTTCGGGGTCGACAATGTCGTGGCGCGTCAGGCCATCTAGTGTGAAAGATCGGTTCGTAGCGATTCCACCCAAAAGTGAAACTTGCTCAAGAGCCTTTGATAGTGATTCCACATCGAACACTGGCTTCATGGCCGATTCTTCCCTTGCGACTGGTGGTGATGCAAGCTCGATTGTCTTTGCGATGCGCGATGGAATCGAATGGATGAGGAGCTCCTCGTTGCCCTTGCCAAGGCGCACATCTGACTTGCTATCTCCGGGCTTTGGTGTTGGCGAATAGCCGAGTACAGCTCCATAAAACTTTGCAACAGCTTTGACGTTCACGGCAAAAATCACAAGTGCGCTCATAGCAAGATTTTACTTGCGGAGAATGGCCCCCAAAGTCGCCGCTCCGCGACGCCGATGGGGCCCCAGCGAACGTTCGAATCCCACACCACATACCCCAGCAAACAAATAAACCCCCTAAATGGGGGTTGATTTGTTTGCGGAGAATGGGGGATTCGAACCCCCGAGAGCTTTCACTCAACGCGCTTTCCAAGCGCGCGCCATAGGCCACTAGGCGAATTCTCCTGGAGCCTGAGAGCAGGCAACTATCCAAGTTTAGTCGCTGCCAACAACAACCGCATTTGCTCGTTTTTGGAACAGTCCACGAGAGCAAAGTCAACGCCGAAGGCATCGTAGTTTGGGCGTAGAATTACAGAGGACTCCCCGTGCGGCGTCACCTCGGCCAACTCCCCCAGGATCGAAAGATAGCAAGGGTAACTGGGCTCTGTCGGGTGTGCGGGGAGTCTTTTTAATAACGTGAATGATGTCAGAAGCGAAAGGTAGGCTCTAAACGTGGTCACCGCTCTCTATCGTCGTTATCGTCCAGAAACTTTTGCCGAGTTGATTGGTCAGTCTCAGGTGACCGCGCCTTTGATGACGGCCCTGCGCACCGACCGTGTCAACCACGCTTACCTCTTTTCGGGCCCACGCGGCTGCGGCAAGACCACCAGTGCCCGTATTTTGGCTCGATGCCTGAACTGCGCCGAAGGCCCAACCGACACGCCTTGCGGCAAGTGTGCTTCTTGTATCGAACTTGCTCGCGATGGTGGCGGTTCGCTAGACGTTGTCGAGATCGACGCAGCCAGTCACAACGGTGTCGATGATGCCCGTGATTTGCGTGAGCGCGCTGCCTTTGCACCGGCTCGTGACAGATTCAAGATATTCATTCTCGACGAGGCCCACATGGTCACGCCGGCCGGATTCAACGCGCTGCTGAAGCTTGTTGAAGAGCCACCTGCCCACGTCAAGTTCATCTTTGCGACCACCGAACCAGACAAGGTCATTTCGACCATTCGTTCGCGCACGCACCACTACCCATTTCGCTTGGTTCCGCCGGCACAGATGCTCGACTACCTAGAAGAGATGTGCAAGAGCGAAAAGGTGGAAGTTGCTCCAGGAGTTTTGACGCTCGTCGTTCGGTCGGGTGGGGGATCGGTTCGTGACTCGCTGTCGCTACTCGACCAGCTCATCGCCGGGTCTGAAGGTGCGAAGGTAACCTACGAGCGCGCTGTTGCGCTGCTTGGCTATACGCCTGAGAGCTTGCTCGACGAATTCATCGATGCGCTATCGCTGCGTGATTCATCTGCCGCGTTCAAGGCAGTCGACAGCGTTATTCAAAGCGGTCAAGACCCGCGCCAGTTCGTTGAAGATATTCTTGAGCGCCTTCGCGACCTCATGTTGGTTGCGTCGGTGGGGCTTGATGCCAAGACTGTTTTGCGCGGCGTTAGCGACGAGCTTCTAGAAAAGATGCGAGTTCAAGCTGGCCGCTTTGGTGCTGCAGAACTCAGCCACTCATCAAGTGTCATAAACACCTCGCTGAACGCTATGTCCGGTGCGACCAGCCCAAAGCTTCACCTTGAACTAATGGTCGGTCGCGCACTTGTGCCGGCAGCCGACACATCTGAGGTAGGTTCGCTTTCACGCATCGAGAGACTTGAGCGCCGCATCGGTGTAGGTGGGGCAGATAGCGCTGTTGCAGCGGCACCGGTCGCAGCAACCAGTTCTGCTCCAGTTGCTAATGCCGCACCTGTGTCTGCACCAAAAGTTGACTCCAACTCTTCGAACGTCGCACAAGTCAAGGAGACCGCATCGCCTGCAGCCGCCCAGCTAGACCAGATTGCACCTGCAGCTCCCTTGCCAACCGGAATTCCATCCTTGACTACCGCTCAGTTCAAAGATTCTTGGAACTCGATTCTCAGCATCGTCGAAAAAGAATCAAAGACTGCCTGGGTGATTGCCTACACGCTTCAGGTCGTCGATTACAGCGACGAAGTGCTGACACTGCGTTTCGCTAGCCAACACGATCTCGAAACTTTCAAGTCATCGGGGGCGGCCCCAGACATTCTTCGCAAGGCGATTTTGGCTGAACTCGGCGTCACCGTGAAGTTCAAGCCATTCGTGCCAGAGAGCAAGGCGTCGGCACCAGCACCGGCTGCGCCCGTCGCTGCAGCAGCCCCAACCACGCCTATCGAGATTGTTGAGGACTCAACCGACGAACTCGATGACGAACCAGACTTCGAAGAGGTTTCGTTGCCCGAAGTTGAACTTGCGGTTCCTGAACTTGGGGTGGCTGAACCGCAGGTTGCGGAGGCCGCCGTCGAAGCGGCTGTCGTTGCTGAAAAGCCCGCTGCAAAAGCTAAAGGCAAGAGTCGCGCAGCCGACATTCCTGACGCAGACCGTTATGGCGAATCACTGGTTCGCGACCTACTTGGTGGAATTCCATTAGATGACCAACCAGGAGCTGGTCGCTAAATGTATGAAGGTGTAGTTCAAGAACTAATCGACGAACTAAGTCGACTTCCAGGAGTAGGGCCAAAGTCAGCCCAGCGCATCGCCTTCTATCTTCTTCAAACCGAAGATGACCATGCCAAGCGCCTGGCCCAAGTTTTGAACGAAGTCAAAGAGCGTGTTCGCTTTTGTGAAGTCTGCGGCAACGTCGCCGAAGAGCCACAGTGCAACATTTGCCGTGACCCAAGACGCAGTAGAACATCTATCTGCGTGGTCGAAGAAAGCAAAGACGTTCAGGCAATCGAGCGCACGCGCGAATTCCGCGGCCTGTACCATGTGCTCGGCGGAGCTATCAGCCCAATCGAAGGCATCGGCCCCGACAACCTTCGAATCAAAGAACTCATGAGCCGCCTCGCAGATCCGGGAATTCAAGAAGTGATCATCGCAACCGACCCAAACCTTGAAGGTGAGGCAACCGCGACCTACCTAACCAGGATGCTCGCGCCCCTCGGAATCACAATCTCGCGCCTCGCATCGGGGCTTCCAGTCGGCGGCGATCTCGAATACGCCGATGAAGTGACTTTGGGCCGAGCCTTTGAAGGCCGCCGAACCGTAAACTAGAATAGAAGTTCGCTGACGAATCCCCCTTTTCTATCCCTGTTTTCGCAATTTCGAGGAGCAATCACTTGGCCCTTATCGTGCAAAAGTACGGCGGCTCATCTGTCGGAGATGCCGACAAAATCAAGCACGTCGCAAAGCGCGTAATCGCCGCCCACAAGGCAGGCAACCAAGTTGTTGTGGTCGTATCAGCAATGGGTGACACCACCGACGAACTTCTCGACCTCGCACAGCAGGTGAGCGACAACCCAAGCCCTCGCGAACTCGACATGCTACTGACCTCAGGTGAGCGCATCTCGATGGCTCTACTCTCGCTTGCGATTAACGCACTCGGAGCCAAATCACGTTCATTCACCGGTTCACAAGCCGGAATCATTACCGACGAAGTGCACGGAAACGCTCGAATTGCTGAAGTAACACCTGGGCGCATCCGTGAGGCACTCGACGAGGGCGACATCGCCATCGTTGCAGGCTTTCAAGGCTTTAACCGCGAGTCGAAAGACATCACCACGCTTGGACGCGGCGGCTCAGACACAACTGCAGTGGCGCTTGCCGCAGCGCTCGAAGCAGACCTTTGCGAAATCTACTCAGATGTAGACGGCGTCTACACCGCCGACCCACGCCAGATTCCAAGCGCACAAAAGCTTGACTCAATCGATGTCGAATCGATGCTCGAGCTTGCTGCCGCCGGCGCCAAGATTCTGCACATTCGTGCCGTCGAGTTCGCTCGACGTCACAAGGTTGACCTGCGAGTGCGCTCAACCTTCAGCGAAGACCCGGGCACCATCGTTTATGCAAACAATCAGGGAGAAAACATGGAAGAGTCAGTCGTTTCGGGCGTAGCCACCGACAAAGGCCAGTCGAAGATCATCGTCGTCGGCATTCCAGATGAGCCTGGCAAAGCAGCGCAACTGTTTGAGGTCGTCGCCGAGGCCGGAGCCAACATCGACATGATCGTTCAGAACACCTCGACCGGTATTGACGTGACCGACAAGGTTTCAGACATTTCATTCACTTTGCCAAAGGGTGACCGCGCCAAGGTTGTTGCAGCGCTCGAGGCTGCCCAGTCAAAGATTGGCAACCGCGAAGTTGTTTGGGATGACGAAATCGGCAAGCTGTCGGTTGTCGGCGCAGGCATGCGCACCCACTCGGGTGTTTCGGCAACTTTGTTCGGCGCCCTGGCCAAGGCCGGCATCAATATCGAGATGATTTCAACCTCTGAGATTCGCATCTCTGTTGTGACCGATGACAAACAACTCGACGATGCAGCGCGTGCAGTGCACACCGCTTTTGGGCTTGATAGCGAAATCGAAGCCGTTGTCTATGCCGGCACTGGCCGCTAGCCAAAACTAAATCTTCAACAATAACCAGCAGGAGAATCATGAGCCGCAAGCCAAATCTCGCACTCGTAGGCGCAACCGGAGCAGTTGGCACCGTGATGATTGACATCATCAACAACCGCGAGAACATTTGGGGTGAGATTCGACTCATCGCCTCGCCTCGCTCAGCCGGCAAGAAGATTCGCGTGCACGGCGAAGAGTTAACAGTTGTTGCCCTGTCACCTGAGGCGTTCGATGGCATCGACATTGCCATGTTTGACGTGCCAGACGAGGTTTCTGAGGTTTGGGCACCTATCGCCGCCGAGCGCGGCGCGGTTGCCGTTGACAACTCTGGCGCTTTCAGAATGAATGATCAGGTTCCACTGGTTGTTCCTGAGGT
>CAILJO010000064.1 GCA_903834635.1 uncultured Micrococcales bacterium
CGACCCGGGCGTAAAAGAGGATCCGGGCTACGAGGTCTATGACGACGGCGTGAAGTACCAGGTATTCGCGATCACCGAGGGTGGCGACGAATACATCGGACAGGTTTTGCCCGGCGACACGGCTTTTCCTGACTTCGCCAACGAGCGCGCTCGCGAGTGGTGGGGCGAGCTAAACGCCGAACACGTCAAGAGTGGTTTGGCCGGCATCTGGAACGACTTGAACGAACCGGCTACTGGCGACAAAGACCCACTGCCGATGCGTTTCGATCAGGGCAAATACGAGCACGAGCGTTTTCACAACCAATACGCAATGTTGATGGCCATGGGCACGACCGAGGGTTTGCTCAAGGCGATGCCAAACCTGCGGACCTTCGTATTGAGTCGTGCCGGCAGCGCAGGTATTCAGCGCTATGCCGCCAACTGGATGGGCGACAACATGTCGCGCTGGGATCACCTGTGGTTGAGCATTCCGATGGGCAACGGTCTTTCGGTTTCGGGCCAGAGCTTTGTCGGCGCAGACATCGGAGGCTTTGCCGAAGACACCAACCCTGAACTTTATGCCCGCTGGATTCAATACGGTGCGCTGACCCCGTTTGCCCGCGTGCACTCGGTTATCAACACAATCGATCAGTACGTGTGGTCGTTTGGCGATGAGGTGCTAAAGATTTCGCGCGACGCACTCAAACTGCGTTACCGACTGCTGCCATACATCTATTCGTCGTTCGTGATGTCGTCACAAACCGGTGCACCGATTCAGGCTCCGCTGATCTATGACCACCAATATGACCCAAAGGTGCGCGACCTCGACGACCAATACCTGTTCGGTCCTAACATCCTGGTCGCACCGGTTTTCGCCGCTGGCCAGACCAAGCGCGAGGTCTATCTGCCTGAGGGCGAATGGTTCGACTGGCACACAGGCAAGCACTATGCGAGCAAGGGCGAGACATTCACCGTGGATGCTCCGCTGGCAACCATCCCCATGTTCGCACGCGCTGGTGCGGTCATTCCGATGCTCGAAGAAGCGCCGATGAACACCAAGGGTCTTGCTCCCAAGAAGATTCAGTTGCACGTGTTCGTGCCCGAGGGCAACATCGAATACCAGTCGATGCTTCAAGAGGATGACGGTCTGACCTTCGATGCCGACGACGACAAGCTGGTTCGCACCGAGTTCAACTTTGTGCGCAACGGCGACCGCACTTTGCTCGAGGCACGTGCAACTGGCAAGGGCTTCGATGGATTTGCCCGAGAAGAGTTCGAAGTCATTTGGCATACGGCTGCTGGCGAGATGCGAGTGCAGGTCGCAAACTCTGGCGAAGATTTCGAACTCGAGTTGAACTAGCGACCGACAGGGCCAAGGTCGCCGGTCTAGCGACCGACAGGGCCTATCTCGCCGGTCTAGCGACCGACAGCACCTTTGTCGCCGGTCTAGCGACCGACGATAGTTATGGCGCTGGTGTCGGTGGTCGGTTCGGCCTTGGCTTGTGCATCACTCTTGCCACCGCGAAGCAACCAGATGCAGAACAGCGCTCCACCAGCAACGATTAGCCCACACAAAAAGATGGTGTTGCGAATGCCGATCTGTTCGGCGGTCCAACCGATCAGCGGAGACCCCAGCGGAGTGCCACCCATAAAGATCAGCAGATAGATGCCCATCACTCGGCCGCGCAGTTCTTGGCTGGTCGAAGTCTGAACATATGAGTTTGCCGAAACCAATGTCAGCAGAGCCACGCAACCCCCAAGTGGCAGTGCCAACGCGAACATGAAATAGGTTGGCATGAAGGCAAGTGTGGTCAACGCGAGACCGAACCCAACGGCGCCGAGCGCAATGACCGACGGGCGACGCATGTGTTCAAGTCGAGCCGCAAGCAGCGCACCCGAGAAAGAACCGATGGCGAGCACCGAACCAAGTGCACCGAACTCTCCGGGACCTTTGCCAAATACGGTGGTCGCCATTAGCGCCATGAATATCTGATAGTTCAGCCCAAAGGTCGTCGCAAAAAACACGGTCAGCATGACAATCGCGATGTTGCGTTTCTTGAGCACGTATTCAAACGCCTCACGCAGGCTGGCCGACCGGTTCGCTTTGACGGTGCGTTGCAGCTCAGAAACTCGAAGTCTCGAAAGAGCCACGATCATCGCCACATAGCTCAAAGCGTTGATCAAAAACGATGGACCGGTTCCGAAGGCGGCAATCAACAACCCCGATGCCCCCGGGCCGATCAAACGCCCGAGGTTGAAGTTTGCCGAGTTGAGTGACACCGCGTTCGGCAGGTCATCCTTGCCAACTAGCTCGCTGTTGAACGAGATTCGAATCGGGGCATCGACGGCGCTGAATACACCGACAACGAATGCCAAAACATAGACGTGCCATATCTGCACAACGTGAGTGACAACGAGAATACCCAGAACCGCACTGCCGAGCCCACCGCCAAGGTTGGTCAAAAACAGCAGCTTGCGCTTGTCGAATCGGTCGGCCAGCAGCCCACCCCAAAGCGACAGCAGCAGCGAAGGCAGAAATTGCAGCGCGGTGACGGCGCCAAGAATGACGGCGTTGTTATGGGTGAGTTCGAGCACCAGCCAGTCTTGGGCGATGCGCTGGGCCCAGGTGCCGATGTTCGACAGCAGGCTCGCAGGGTAGAGCAAACGATAGTTTCGGTGCTTTAACGCACGCCAAGAATCGCCTTTGCTCACTATGCCAGACTACTCTCATGGATGCGTTCGTCTTTTTCGCGGTGGCCTACCTGCTTGCCGCTGGCGCACCCGGCACCGACACCATGCTGATCGTCAGCCGCACCATTGTTGGCGGCCGCAGCTCGGCCCTGCAATACGCACTCGGAATCGCGCTCGCCAAAACCACCATGGTCTCGCTCGCGTTTTATGGTGCAGGCGCTCTGCTCGCTCACAACCCACAACTCTTCTGGGTGCTCAAAGCGTTCGGGGCCAGCTTCTTGCTGTTCATGGCGTTTCGACTCTGGATTTCAAAACCCAACAACGATGCCCCCGCGGGCAAAGCCCCGGCACCTTCTCGCGGCGCAGCCACGTCGGTTCTCGGCGGTTTTCTCGTGGGTGTCAGCAATCCACAGCCTTTGCTGTTCTACTCTTCAATCGTTCCAATCGTGGTAGCCAAAGGGCTCAACACATTTGGCGATTTGCTCGTGCTCTGGTCGATTGTCATCGTAGGTTTTGCAATGATCACGGTGTTCTATATGTCGATTGCGTCGGTGGCCAAGCGCTGGCTCGATCGCGCCACAAACCGCATCGTTCTCAACCGCGTAATGGCGATTCTGTTTGCGGTGATCGCTGCGATTATCTTGTCTCGTTGAGCCACTCGGCGGTTTCGAGAAACAACTCGCGCACGAGGGATTCATCCGCGCGCTCTAAATCGACGAGCACCGCCGGATAGTTGGCGAAGTGCTGACTGGTGAAGCAAACACCTGGGGCAGATTCGATCCAAGCCTGCTTGATTCCCAAGTCGGCAACGTGCACGGCCAAAACGCGTCCAGCCGGGGCAGCATGGCCGAGCGCTGCGAGATCACGCTTGCTCAGCGGGCGCTCCCAAGCAACCGCCTTGCCCTTGACGCACCATTCGAGTCGTTCGCCCTCGACGGTTTTGCACTGAGGGTAGCCCTGAGCCAGTGATTCGATGAACTCCCAGGTGACGGCCATGAAATAAGGGTAGTTTGGAATTGTGCGCAAAGTGACGATCGACCAGCTGAAGCAGATTCTCGGCGATCTGCCAGCGAACCCAAGAATCGTCGCAAGCGGAAACTTCGCCACTCCGCACACACTTTTGGCGGCAGCCGACGAGGTCATCCCAGTATTTCGACTTTTCATGATCAACGCGCACCCTGGCATTCCAGACCGTGAGGGCGTGAGCTATGAGTCGCCGTTTGTTGGGCCGGGCATGCGCCGCCACCCACGGCTCACCTATATTCCTTGCCGCCTGAGTCTGGTGCCGGTGTTGTTTCGCGATCACTATGTTCCCGACGTCGTGCTTCTCAACACATCGAGCCAGCGACATGACACCGTGAGCCTTGGCACCGAGGTAAACATTTTGCCGGCCGCTATCGAGGCGGTGCGCAAGCGCGGAGGCATTGTGGTTGTGCAGGCCAACGCCAAGATGCCTTACACCTATGGTGACGCGCAACTGTATGAAAGCGATATTGACTATCTGATCGAAGTCGACGAAGACCTTGCCGAAAAGCCTGTCGCCAACGCCGACCCTGTTGCCGACCAGATTGGCGAGTCGATTGCGCCACTAATCACCGATGGCTCCACCTTGCAGCTGGGCATCGGTTCGATTCCCGACGCCGTGGTCGGCAAACTACAAGCTCGCCGAGGGCTGCGCATCTGGACCGAGATGTTCAGCGACGGAGTTCTAGGTCTATCTAAGACCGGTGCACTCGATGCCGAACTGCCAATCACCGCATCATTCATCTTTGGCAGCCGCGAACTTTATGACTGGGTGAACCTCAACAAGGGCATTCGCATGCTGCGCACCGAACAGACCAACGACCCGGCCAACATCGCCAAGCAGGCCAAAATGACCAGCATCAACTCGGCGCTGCAGATCGATCTTTATGACCAAGCAAACGCCAGCCACGTGCGCGGGCAAATTTATTCGGGCTTTGGTGGTTCCACCGACTTTATAGTCGGGGCACTGCACGCTCGCGGCGGCAAGTCTTTCATCGCGCTGCCGTCTTGGCACCAAAAGGCAAACGCATCAACGATCGTGCCGCGCATCAGTGAATACGTCACGAGTTTTCAACACAGCCACGTGGTCACCGAGCAGGGCATCGCAGATTGCTTTGGTCACAGCGAAAAACAGCAGGCACACAACCTGATCGAGAACGCTGCTCACCCCGATGCGCGTGCAGAGCTGCGCGAAGCCGCGGGTCAGATGGGTTTGATCTAGGCGTCTTCTTCTGCAGCGCTTGGCATGTTGGTCATGGTTCTCAACGGGCTAAAGAAAACCAGCAGCGCGGCTAGCAGGTTGCCGACAGCACCCACAATCAGGGCGGTTACGACTCCGAAGTGCAGACCAATGAACCCGCCGATGAAGGCACCAATCGGCATGACGCCCCAAACCATGAAACGAATCGATGCATTCATGCGGCCAAGCAGAGGCTTTGGGCACAAACGCTGACGAGCCGAAACCTGCGTGATGTTGTAAGTCAACACGGTGAACGAAACCAGAAACTCACCGACGGCAATCAAAATCGGTGAATATTCGTGCGGGAGCAAAATCGACAGCGGGTTCAGGGCAAAACCGAAACAGCTGACAAAGACCGAAGCAACGATCAGCTGCCCTTCGCCCATAAGTTTCATTAGCTTGCTCGCCGACATCGCACCGAGCAAACCGCCCACTGCCGCAACCGACATGACCAGACCATAGATTCCGACCGACATGCCTAAATAGCGCAGTGCAAAAATCGGAAACAGCGTTGCTCCGATTGACGTGAAGATGTTTGACGTGGCTGTCGTGAACGAGATGCGTCTAATGATCGGCTGGTTCCAAACAAACTTCATGCCCTCGGCGATTTCAACGCGCAACGATCGACGTGCCTCGACCGGTGCCTTGACCTCCTGGTCGCGAATGGCAAAAAGCGTCACGGCCGAAACAAGAAACGAGAAAGCGTCGACCAAAAGCAAGAACGGCGCCTTGACGATCAGCAGCAAAGCACCAACCAACGATGGCCCGCCGATGCCCGCAATCTGACTCGATGTTTCGAGCGCAGAGTTGGCAGCACCGATCTCGTCATCTTTGAAGAGAATCGGAATGAACGACTGCGAGGCGACGTCAAAAAACACGGTTGCGGTACCGATGATCGCACCGAGCACCAGAAGCTGCCAGAACTGAAAGACCCCGGCGAAATACAAAACGGGGATGGCGCCAACCGCGACCATGCGCACAAAGTCGGCCACAATCATCACGCGGCGTTTTACCCAGCGGTCAACCCAAGCCCCAGCCAAAAGAGCAAATACCAAAAAGGCCGCGTTGTCGGCAGCGCCTAGAAACCCGAGCTGCTGCTCGTTGACGTTCAAGAGTGTCACGGCGAAGACCGGCAAAGCCAAACCGCTCAGCTGAGACCCGAGAACAGAAACGGCCTGACCAGCCCACAGAAATCTGAAGTTTTGTTGCTTCAGCAACGCCCGTTTTTCACTCACTTGTTTAGCCTCTTTGGCCCTTGCTTGATCGCCTCTTCATACAGCTTGATCATGCGCGCGGTTAGTTTGCTTTGCAGAACAGACCAGTCGCCGGTGTCGTTGGCGCGCTTTGCCTTGCCAGAACGAATTTCAGCCACAGCCTTCTTCAGAGTCTTAGCCATTTCATCGATATCGGGCTTCTTGCTAAGCCAAACGTTTTCGGCCGGCAGTTCTCCTGCAATCTTCGGGTCAACAACAAACACCGGTGTGCCAACCGAGATGGCTTCATAAACGGTCATGCCCTGAGTTTCAAACCCTACCGATGACTGCGCCACCAAGTCGGCCGACGCAAAGGTTGCCACCAGTTGCTTGTGTGGCAAACGACCGCGCATGCGCACCGACTTTTGCAAACCGAGCTGGCGAATCATCAAACGCACACGAGCGTCGAGCTGCCCGGCACCATAAATGTCGAGCTCGACATCTTTGAGGTCGGCCTGTGCAAATGCACCCAGAAACTCGATCACGCGCTTCTCGCTGCTCAAACGGCCAGCCCAGATGAACTTGAGTTTGCGAGTGGATGCGTCGGTCCACTGGTGCGTCACGCCTTCGACAACGTCATCGTCGACGCCATTAGGAAAAACGAACGCGTCTTTGGTCACGTGGTGCTTGATCAACTCTTTGTTGAAGTGGCTAGAAGGCGATGAGACAAAGTTGGAGTGGCGCGCTATTTGCTGCTGAAACTGCCAAAGCGAACTGGCGTCTTCTGGCATTGGTTGGTTCAAAAACGAAGACGCCCAGCGGTTCATGATTTGACCGACACTCTTGGCACCACGCTTGCCTACGTTGTGCTGAAAACCAACTTCAAGATTTGTGTGGATGGTTTGCACCAGCGGCAAGTCGTGTTCGATAGCCCAAGCGGCGCCGAGAATCGCCTGCCACATGTCGGCCTGAATGTGAACGACATCAACCGGCTGAGCAAGTTCACTGAGAGCCTTTTGTGCTTTTCGGTAGGCAAGGTGAAGCGACGGCTGAATCGAATAGGCACCGGTCGGAGGCAGCGGCAGGGAGGGCATCTCGATAAAGCCCTCGGTCTTGGTTCGGCGATAACGGCGAGAGGTAACTACCGTCACGGTGTGGCCGGCACGCTCGAGGTACTTCTTCTGAAGAAGCAGGCTCGTTTGAACGCCACCGAGAGAGTCTGGGTGGTGATCTGAGAAAAAGAGTACGTGCATGCCTGTCCTGTGCGAATGGCTTAGATTCGCTGTTCTCATTCTATTTAGCGATTTCCTAGTAAGAAATGGGTCGGCGGCATGTTCGCGTTTGCGCAATTTACTAACTCGCAAATGTGGTTGCCTGCCAAACTTGCAATATGGTGGTGAATCTCAATTGGGCTGGCAACAAGGAGCCGTCTGCGACGCTGATGAGACTGAATGGTTCAGAGATCTGGGGCCGAGAAATTCTCTATATCGGCTTTTTCATGAACATCGTTTTGACTTTCGTAATGGATGCTCTGCGCCTTAATTCAATTACTTGGCTTTGGTTCATTCCTTCAATGGCTTCATTCACAGCTGCACTGGGTGTTGGCTGGCTATTTAGCCTTGTTATTCGAAGGCTTGGCCGACACTCGCGAATCTGGATGCTCAATGTTCTATTTTTCGGTTTGGTTGGCGCAACAAAAAACGTCACCGTCGGGGTGGTAGCCGATTTCATTGGCTTGGCAAATGACGCTACGTGGACCTTTCGGTTCTTGGGCGGAGTGGTCATGGGCGAGGCGCTATTCATTTTCACAACGTTGGCAATCGGTGCAAGAATCGATCACCGGGCTGCGGTGCAAGAGCTTGTCTCGTTGCAGAACACGCTGATCAATCGTCGTGAACTGCTCGAAGAAGCCGTTGTTCGCGAGAACAAAACTCTAGTCACAACCACAAGCGAGATATTGATTCCTAAGCTGCGTCGAATCGAAGAAATGCTCTCGCAAGCGGACTCGCTAAAACAAGTTGTTGACGAACTCAGAGCGACAATCGAGAGTGATTTGAGGCCGTTGACGCGCGCAGTGAGTGCAACTGGACTTTCAAGCTTCACCGCACTGAAGGCGCACACTGAACTCAAACTAAGGCGGGTCAAACTACCGCGAATCGTTGTACTTCGCCAGGTGCTCAAGCCTGCGCGCACAGTCCTGTTCAACACAGCGACCTTAGGTATTTTCATGTACTTCTTTTTCGGATTTCAGGGTGTCGCTTGGAGCACTATCGCAGTGTTGTGCGAAGGGCTAATTCACTCAATTTGCAAAAAACTGCTCAGTAATACTCGAATTCCACTTGCAAAGGCCACAGCATGTCTGGTTGCGATATCACTTCTTGGCGCGTTGCCGGCTTTTGCTGCCGCTCTAACTCTTGCTTGGGGTCACCCAAACGACTCAATGGCTATATTTCTAGTTTTCATCGTTTCGGTTGGCAGCGTATTGGCGAGTGGCTACTCGACAGTGCTAGACAGCGAACGAAGCCGACTAGAGGCTCAAATCGTTGCCGAGAACACAAGATTGGCTCATGAGATCGCCGTATACGAACAGCGCATTTGGGTATTTGGAAAATCCTGGCAGTTGCTGTTGCACGGTACCGTGCAGGCTTCGCTCACTGCAGCGCTGACTCGCCTAAGCATGCCGACCGACGATGCGGTGCTTCGCACAGCCATGGTTCGTCAAGACTTAGCGCGCGCCGAAGTGGCACTTCATTCGACGCCAGTTCGTGAGCTCGACCTGAATCGAGCGATAAACGAACTCTCATCGACCTGGCGTGGTGTTTGCGACGTCACGATCAAGGTGAGCGAGCGAGCCGCCCGGGCGCTGAAGCGAAGCTTTGAAGCCATGTTCGGCGTCAATGAAATCATGCGCGAGGCGGTTAGCAATGCCGTTCGTCACGGTGCTGCCACCCAGGTCGAGATCATGATCGACCGTGAAGCCGATGACATTATTGACTTTGTTGCAAAGAACAACGGAATGCCAATTAAAGACGAAATCACCAAGGGAACCGGCTCGTCGATGCTTGATGAACTAACTGTTGAATGGAACCTGACTCAAGACAATCGTCATAGCAAAACGGTGCTGCGTGCGAGCATCCCAGTTTCGCTCTAGTACTTTGGTGCGTGGCTGCGTTCGATGACTGCCTGATAGAAGCCAATCATCTTCTGCGTAGCGTCACTCTGCAACAGGTGGTCTTCTTCAGCAAGGCGAGTGTGGCGGTCGTCACCCGATTGAATGTCTTTGACGGCTTGAGTCAACGATGCAGCCAGCGACGAAACCGAGTCATCGGCAACCACCCAGTGCGTGCCTTTGGCAAACTCACCGGCAATGTTGTGGTCGCAAAGAATCGATGGGGTGCCAACCGCGGCCGCCTCATAAACGGTCATTCCCTGAGTTTCGAAACCCACCGATGTCTGCGCCAGCACATCGGCATCGGCATAAACTCGCAAAATCTTGGCATAAGGCACAGCTCCAAGAAGCTTCACTTTGCCGGCCAAACCAAGCTCGTCGATCAGGCGCTGTGCCTTTTTGCTTAGATAACCTTTGCCAAAAATCTCCACATCGGCGTCGATGCCAGACTCGGCGATGGCGCGAATGAATTCGAGCGGGCGCTTCTCGGGTTGCAAACGCCCAGCCCACACGATCTTTACTCGGTCGCCGGCCGAGCGTTTTGCGCGCTCGCTGCCGCGGGCATCGTTGCTGGCTGTCAAAATCGACTTCACGATGTCGTCGTCTACACCGTTGTGCATGACCTCAACCTTGTCGGCCACCTTGTGAGTCACCAGGTCTTGGGCAAAGTGGTGCGACGGGGCAAACACCGCCGCTGCCTCAGATGCCAGCAGGTGCAGATAATTCCACGGGTCGCCGACCGTGCCCTCGCGGGGGCGGTTGACGTGCTTCAAAAGTTCGCGTGACAGCAACCAAAACAGAAAGCGAGTCACACGCTTGCCCAACACCTGCTGAACCACCTGGCTCATGTTGAAGTGCATGGTCTGAACAATCGGCAGGCGGTGACGTTGCGCAAAACCCAGGCCGATGATGCCGCCCCACATGTCGCCCTGAATGTGAACGATGTCGAACTTGTTCTGCAGTTCTTCATAACCGCGGTCAAGGCGCTTGCGCGACCGGCGCACGTTGGCGACAAAACCGAAGTCGCCGCGAATGTCGAGTGGCCACGATGGCAGCAGCCAGAAGCCGTCGGTGGCGCGATTCTTGACCGAGTTTGGAGCAACGATGGTGACCCGATGACCCAACCGTTCTAGGTATTTCTTTTGCAACATCACCGAGGTTTGAATGCCGCCAAGTGAGCGCGGGTGTTGATCCATGAAGATTGCGATATGCACTGTCTTGGTCACCTGGCTCGAGTCGTTTTGCCTTGCGGTCAAGCCTACCGCTGGTGCTCGTGCGACAATAGTTGCATGACAGCACACACTTCTGTAGCAACTTTGCACACCAACCACGGCGACATCAAGATCAACCTTTTTGGCGACCACGCACCGATCACGGTAGCCAACTTTGAGGGTCTCGCCGAAGGCACCAAAGAGTGGACTCACCCACAAAAGGGACCACAGGGACTAACTCCTCTATACAACGGAACCATTTTTCACCGCATCATCCCTGGTTTCATGATTCAAGGCGGCGACCCACTGGGTCAGGGCTTCGGTGGCCCAGGTTATAACTTCAAAGATGAGCCACACGCCGAACTGCGCTTTGACCAGCCATACAAGCTGGCCATGGCTAACGCCGGGCCTGGCACCAACGGCTCACAGTTCTTCATCACCGTTGCCGACACCTCTTGGCTTTGGGGCAAGCACACCATTTTTGGTGAAGTTGCCGACGAAGCCAGCAAAAAGGTTGTCGACAAGATTGCCAACGTGCCAACCGGTGCTCAAGACCGCCCACTCGACGAAGTAGTAATCGAGTCCGTCACCATCGAGCGCGTCTAGCGTTCGACGGTCGTCTCGAACGGCAAACGATGTTCAAGTCTCTAGGCGCTGCAACGCGAGCGTTGATTTTCATCAACATTCTGGTCTATCTGGGCCAGGTCTCGTCTAACGGCGCTCTGACCGAGTGGCTTTATTACTCGCCGATGAGCACGTTCAGCGAACCTTGGCGCATGCTCACTTCGGGCTTCGCGCACGATGCGAGTTTGATGACCAACCCGATGAGCATTTTGCACATCGGTTTGAACATGTACACGCTCTACATCTTGGGCAACCTGCTCGAACCAATGCTAGGCGCTCGCCGTTTTGTGATTCTTTACCTGCTGTCGATCTTCGGCGGCTCGGTGCTGGTGCTGCTGGTCGGCAACCCAATCGGCGGAGTTCTGGGTGCCTCGGGAGGCATCTTTGGTTTGATGGGTGCGTTCTTCGTCGTCATGAAGACCATTGGCGGCAACGCGAACGCAATCGTCGGAGTTATCGCGATCAACTTGGTTTTCTCGTTCTTGAACGCAGGGGTCTCGTGGCAGGCGCACGTCGGCGGTTTGATTGTTGGTGGCGGTGTCGCATTTCTTTATTCGCGAACTCGCAGCTCGTCTAAGACTCAGCTTCAGAACTATGCGCTGATCGGCATCACTGTGGCACTTGTGGCAATCAGTTTTGTCAGGGCCTACACACTGCTCGGTTAGCAAACTCTTAAAGCAAAACCCCGGCCACTAGGACCGGGGCTTTTTGCTAGGGGGCTGATTACTTCCAGCGGGTCGCCATGATGAAACCGACGATGAAGATTCCGAAACCGACCAAGATGTTGGCGTTTCCGATGTTCAGGCTGGCAACTGCGCCACCCAACGGCAGCTGTGCACCCGAGATGTAGTACAACAGAATCCACAACAGGCCAACGAGCATGAAGCCGAACATGACGGGCTTAAACCAGACCGGGTTTGGCAGATCATCGCGAACGACCTTCTGCTCGCGAACTTTGGCTGGCTTCTTCTTTGGAGTGATTTCAGACATGATGCAATTCTACGCACAGGTTAGGCTTAAGTGGTTATGACCAAGATTCTAGTTCTCGACAATTACGACTCGTTCGTTTACACCTTGAACGGTTACCTGCAGCAGCTGGGCGCCGAAACCGAGGTTTTGCGCAACGACGTTGTGACCCAAGATGCCCTGCCGGCACTCTTGTCGAACTATGACGCTGTCTTGATTTCTCCAGGGCCAGGCACCCCTGCTGATGCCGGTTTGAGCATCGCTGTGGTGAAGTATGCGCTCGAACACGAGCTTCCGGTTTTTGGCGTTTGCCTCGGTCACCAGGCGATCGGCGAGGCAATGGGTGCTACCGTGCGCCAAGCCGAAGAACTTATGCACGGCAAAACTTCGCTGGTCGAGCACGATGGGTCGTTGGTTTTCAAGGGTGTGGCACAACCTTTCACGGCTACCCGA
This sequence comes from uncultured Micrococcales bacterium, assembly GCA_903834635.1. GTDB lineage: Bacteria > Actinomycetota > Actinomycetes > Actinomycetales > Microbacteriaceae > Rhodoluna. The sequence goes on from CAILJO010000064.1 coordinate 12,550, forward strand.
TATCACTCGCTTGCGATCGTTGATTCAACGGTGCCGGCCGACCTGATTGTCACCAGCCGCACGGCTCCAACCGCCACGACTCCAGGCGGAGTCATCATGGGTGTTCGTCACGCGACCAAGCCAATCTATGGCGTGCAGTATCACCCCGAGAGCGTGCTCACCCAGGATGGATATCTGATGCTGGGCAACTGGCTCGAGTCGATTGGGCTCGAGGGTGCAGCCGAGCGGGGCAAGAACCTTAGCCCGATGGTTCGCTTGTAAGTTCAATAGTTTTTAGAACTTGACCCACATCTCTATGAGGCGAGTTCAGATCACTAGGCCAATTACAGAGGTTGGGCTTAAGTCAAAAACGAGAACTGACTGGGTTACAGTCAAACTGGGGCGAGATAAAAATTGGGGGTTCAAACCATTTTCAGTAATAGGGTTTCCATTTCCTTACTCGGCCTAAAGCCATTAAACGCCATCAAAGTGATTCCTTTATAAATAGCGCCGTCAAGCGACGGTACTTCTAGCAAAGGTGTTCCTCAAATCTATTGAAATCAGAAAGTCCAAACATGAGCACTAAAGTTCCAATGAGATTTTTGTCATTAGCGACCGCAACAGCGGCCGCCATACTTCCAACACAGTTAGCTTTTGCAGAAGGTCAAACAGACGCTTTGACTTTGAAAATGGCAGAGCTGGGAATTCCATCTGACAGTCAGATAACAATTCTGAAAAATATTGAGAACGGCATAATGCCGATGTCTGACATTTTAGAAAGCATCCCCGTATCGATTTCAACAACTGTCTCAGGAGGATTTCAAACTTCACAATCGTTCAAGGCGGCTACAACGACTACATCACGAATGCTGGGAACTCGATCGCAAATTGCCGTTTGGGCACATGTAGCAATATCAAGGCGTGGGTTGGAAATGCCAAAGAAACAACAAGTGGTAAGGCTTGGGCAAAAATGACAGCGGATTACACGCTATACGGTGGCTTGGGTTCATCCAGCTATAGTTTGCAGCTCACCGTCGGCGGCAACACTTACGCACTGGCGGGCTAACAATGTCGCCAACTCTTCCTTACGACTTCAACATAGTCTTTGCCATCGTCGCAATTGCTTTGCTGGCCTGCTCGATTTCGGTCCCCGTGATTTTGGTACTAATTCTTCGAGATCTCAAACGAATCCGACGGACTCTTCTAGGAAAACGCTAAACAGCCAGGAGTTTGGTTCATTAATGCCTTAAGCAGCATTCTCTGCGAAAGCCCCCGACCGAAATCGGGGGCATTTGCATTTCTAGAACTTATGGAGCACAGGTCACATAGAGCGTGATCGTGCCGCCGGCCTGAGTGGTGCCTGGCAAGATCGACTGGTCAACCACGGTGGTGCCTTGCGGGGCCGTGCTGCAGGTGTCTTTGGTTCCAAGAATTACGGTCAGGGCGCTGTCACTCAAGGCCGAACGGGCTTCGGTGATCGAATAATTGCGCACGTCTGGCACATCAACCAAGCCATCCGAGATGGTCAAGTTGATGGTGGTTCCAGCACCAATCATGGTTCCAGCTATCGGATCGCTCTCGATGACCTGGCCTTGAGGCACGGTTGATGAGTGTGCCTGCACGATGGTGCCCAGAGTCAACTTGGCTTGGTCAAGGGCGTCTTTGGCCATTTGCTCGTTCATGCCGGCAAGATCAGGCATTGCAAACTGTGTCTTGCCGCTCGAGACATAAACGGTGATCAAAGTGTTTACGCCCACCGAGGTGCCAGCTGCCGGATTGGTTCGAATAACGCTGTCGGCAGGCACGGTGTCGCTAACCTCGAAGGCCTCTTGAACCAAGAGCTTCTGTGCAACAAGAGTGTCGTGGGCCACCTGATAGCTCTGGTTGGTCACGTCACTCACGGTGATGTTGTCACCAGTTGGGTGAACGTTTGGAAGCGTAATCGAGGTCAAAAGCCAAACCAGCATGCCGATCACGAACACTACGGCTGCAGAACCAACACCCCAAACCAAACCAGGGTTTTTCAGAGGCTTGCGTTCGGTGACAACAGGCTGCGAGTCAGATTCGTTGCCTTCATAGTTCACGCCGAGAGCAGCAAACGGGTTGCTGTCGTTCGAAGAAACAGAAGCCGACGTATAAATCGCCACGGTCGGCTGTTCGCCTTGGTCGGCAGCGGCCAGCTGTGCATCGCCGGTCTCGATGATTTCGTCGCTAAGTTCGTTGGCATCGAGTTCGGCATCGCCGACCAGGTCACCGGCACTATCGTCAAGCGCACCACTGATGATCGCTTCGAATTCGTCTAGGTCGTTCAAAGTTGCGGCGGCCTGAGGTGTTAGCTGGTGCTCGATAGCGTCAAGCCCTTCAAACTCGCTGGCGACAGGCGCAATCGGTGCATCCAAGCTGGCTGCAAGCAGGTGGTCGCGAAACTCTTCGGCGTTCTGAAAACGCTCGTTGCGATCTTTCGCCAGTGCTCGCATAACCACTTCGTCAAGTTCGCTGCTAATCAGCGGGTTGTGCTCTGACGGCGGAGTGACCGCTTCGCTGACGTGCTGATAGGCAACCGAGACAGCAGTCTCACCCTTGAACGGTGGGCGACCGGCCAGCATTTCATAAAGCAGAACGCCGGTTGAATATAGGTCGGTGCGGTGGTCGACCGCTTCACCTCGTGCCTGCTCAGGGCTGAAGTACTGAGCGGTTCCAACGATGCCGTTGGTGTGTGCCTGAGTCACCGAAGATTCGCTTACGGCTCGGGCGATGCCAAAGTCCATGACCTTGACCAAGCCGGTGTCGGTGATCATGATGTTCGCGGCTTTGATGTCGCGGTGAATCACACCGGCACGGTGCGAGAACTCGAGTGCGGTCAACACACCTTCGGCATAGCCGATCGCCTCTGGAATGCCTAGTTTGCGTTCGTGGAGCAGATCGCGCAGCAGGGTGCCTCGCACATATTCCATGACTATGTAAGGAGTCTTGCGCTCGTTGCCGTTGGCATCGGTGGTGGTTTCTTCGCCGGCGTCATAAACGCGAACGATGGTTGGGTGAGCCATGCGCGCCGAAGCCTGAGCTTCTTGGCGAAAGCGAGCCTCAAAGGTTGGGTCGTTGGCCAGGTCAGACTTGAGCAACTTGATGGCGACCTTGCGACCAAGGCGAGTGTCAAGACCCTCATAGACATCGGCCATTCCGCCGCGCCCAATCAGGCTGCCGACTTCGTATCGTTCGGCCAGGATGCGCTGGTTTTCGCTCACTTGTGCTCCGCTTTCTTCTAAATCAAGTTTAGTTACCGCCGTTGTTGGCGGTTGGGTCGAGGTCATAGAAGGTGACGTTTATTGCATCGCCGACGTGCAGAGTGCCCAGTGGTGATGCGTCATAGACGGTGTTAAGGCGCGGGTCAGATGCCGGCAGCACTAGGCCAGGCTGAGGCAAGACTACCAAACCGAGACCCTGCAGATAGGTTGTGGCTGCGTCGAGACTCATTCCAAAAATGTCGCTCGACAGCACGGTCACCGTGGTTGGGTCGGTCGGCGTCGGCGTTGGAGTGACGGTCGGCGTCGGTGTGACGGTTTGCGTTTGGGTTGGGCTCGGCGTTGGTGTTGGTTGCGGCTTTGCGTTGAGCATAGCCACCAAGATGCCTGCGGCGACCAGCAACATCAGCGCGATGGTGGCGATCCACGGCCAGATGACTGGCGGTTTATCGGTTGGCGTCGTTGTTGGTGTTGCAATAACCGTGGTCTCTTCGGTGACCCGTGGAACCGCACTGGTCATGACTCGAGTGTTTGTTGAGCGTCTCGGGTTTGAACCGCTGAGCGCTTCAGCTTTTTCGGCCAGATCTAATGCGCTGTCTGGGCGACCTGCTGGCTTTTTGGCGAGGCAAGACATGACGAGGGCGGCAATGTCGGCAGGCACGTCGGCCGGCAACGGCGCTGGCGCATCGTTGATTTGTGACATCGCGATTGCCATCTGGGTTTCGCCGGTGAACGGGCGTGCACCCGAAAGCGCCTCATAAGCAACGATGCCCAGTGAGTAAATATCGGTCGACGGTGTGGCCGGTTTGCCAGTCGCCTGTTCTGGGGCAAGGTATTGAACCGTGCCCATTACTTGACCGGTTGCGGTCAGCGAGACCTGGTCGGCCACGCGAGCGATGCCGAAGTCGGTGATCTTGACCTGACCGTTTGGGGTTATCAACAGATTGCCCGGCTTGACGTCGCGGTGAACCAAACCTGCTACGTGCGCCTCGTGTAGGGCGCGCGCGGTTTGGGCAACGACGTCCATCACTCGTTCGCCAGGCAGGCGCTTTTCGTGTTCAAGAATCTTGGCTAGCGAATCACCAGGAACCAGCTCCATAACCAAGAACGCGCTGCCCGAATCTTCGCCGTAATCAAAAACGTTGGCGATGCCTTCGTGGTCGACCATCGCGGCGTGACGGGCTTCGGTTCTAAAGCGCTCCAAGAACCCAGGGTCACCCATGTATTCGGGCTTCAAAATCTTGATTGCGACGTCACGCAAAATCACTTCATCGTGCGCCTGCCAAACCTCACCCATGCCACCGATGGCGATGCGCGTCTTTAGGCGATAACGCCCACCATAAACCTTGTCGATTTCTGGCTTCACTTGTTCAACACCGCCTGCATGACTTTGCGAGCAATCGGCGCCGCTAGTGAGTTGCCACGACCGTTCTGACCCATGCCGCCACCATCTTCGACGACCACCGCGATGGCGACCTTTGGGTTATTGGCTGGAGCAAAACCGGTGAACCAAAGTGTGTAAGGCTGGCCGACTCCGTTTTGGGCGGTGCCGGTTTTGCCAGCAACGCTAACCCCCGGAATCTGTCCGTTGTTGCTGACACCCGATGACACCGCACCGACCATCATTTTGGTCAACAGATCGGCGGTCTTCTTCGAAATCGGCTTCGAGAACTCCGAAGGTTGCGGCTGATAGAGCGAGGCCAGGTTCGAAGACAGCACGTTCTCGATCAGGTTCGGTTTCATCAAGGTTCCATGGTTGGCAATCGCTGCCGAAACCATGGCAATTTGCAAAGGTGTGACGCGAACGTCAAACTGCCCAAATGCCGAAAGCCCGGTCTGCGCGTCATCCATGCCGGTCGGATAGCTGCTGGGAGTCACATAAAGAGGCACGCGCAGGTTCTTGCCGAAACCAAACAACGATGCCTGCTGCGCGATGCGGTCTTGACCCAGCTGAATGCCCACCTGGGCAAAAGGCACATTGCACGAAAAGCG
>CAILJO010000065.1 GCA_903834635.1 uncultured Micrococcales bacterium
AACAGCCAAAACACATCGGCTGTTCCGTTGGCATCCCAGAACCGAATCGTGAAAGCCAAGATGCCAACCAACGAGGCCAGGCACCAATAGAGCCCTGACCCCGATAGGTTGAACACGCGGCCCAAAAAATTTCGAAAAAGAAACGCTACTGATGCCCAGATTGCAACCATCAAACCGGTGTCCCAGGTGATCAAGCGTCCAAGATAGTCTGCGAATCGCACGTTATTTGGTTGGCCCAGCCGAGATGGTCAGTTCGACGGCGTCCTGGCCGGAGGCATCGTAGGAGTATTGAGCGTCAATTACATTGCCCTTTGCAAAACCAACGGCGAGCACAAACTTGGACTGAATGTTTGTGTATCCGAGCTTGAGCAACTTGGCGGTTGCCTGCTCTTTCGTTAGCCCGATCACCGGTTGAAATTCTGGTGGCGTGCGGTCTGGCTGCGTGAAGATTTCATAGCCGTCAGAATCGGTGAGCGTTTTCATAGGCAACAATGCCCCGTTGGCGTCTAACGCACGAATGTCATAGACGAGGCGCCCTTGAGAAATGAGCGCATCGGTTGAGGTGAGCATCGAAATCTGATTTCGGACGTCATCAACTTCAACTATGGTGGCCACACTAAATGGAAGCACCAAAACAGCCACCAGGATGTTCGCCGACACCAGCAACAAACGAAGCTTTGGCAAACGCCAGTCACCTCGGCCAAACTGCACGCTAATGACCGCGAAGGCAGCGACTATCCACCACTGGTAAAACGAATCAGGGTCTGGAACAGCGTGGAAGTAACCCCGCACCAAAAGATGAATTGCATCCCACGCAATGAGTGCGCGAAGCAACCACCAAACGGGAGCAAGTGATTTTAGAAACTGAATCGACTTCTTTAAAAGCGTGTTTCGCCAAAGTGAAAACTTTGTTCGAGGAATGTGGTTGGAGGCTACTCCCGCGCTCTCTCTGAGCTCGCGAGCAAAAGCGGCTGGTGAACCGAGACTGAATTTTGCGCCTTCGTCGGCACTGCGCTCAGCTAGTTCTGCATCAAGCCCTTCGGTGAGTTGCTCAACGGTAGAAGGCTGCAAGTCTGAGAGTGCGTCGCGGACATCTTGGACGAACTGCATGATCTTTTGATCTGGCTTAGACATTAGTTGCTCGCTTTCTTGGTGGTGCCCAAAAGTTGGTTCATGGCAGAGGCGAATTTCTGCCAGGTTTTGCGTTGAGCCGAGAGCATTGCTCGACCCTCTGGTTTGAGTGAGTAGTACTTGCGGTGAGGTCCGTCGACCGAGGCAACAACATAGGTGCTCAGAGCACCGCTGACGAACATTCGGCGGAGGGTTCCATAGACCGATGCCTCGCCAATCTCGTTGAATCCGGCGTCACGAAGGCGCCTGACGATGTCGTAGCCATAGCCATCCTCGTTCTCGAGAACCGCCAAGACGGCCGCATCTAGTGTGCCTTTGAGCAGTTGGGTTGAATCCACGTTCACTCCTTCCTTCTGCGTAGTATTACACATTACAGAGTAGCGGACTGATTATGCAAATTTGTGCAAGATTTTGCAGATTATTTTTTCTCTAACACTTGGGTTCGGACTTCGGGAGAACACCCGAAACCAACCAGCCGTCAACAGCCTTGTTCACACAGGAGTTTGAGCGACCATACGCGGTGTGGCCCTCGCCCTTGAAAGTGACAAGGAATCCCTTGGCTAGAACCTTGTGAGCTAGATCTACCGCCTGCTGATAAGGAGTAGCTGGGTCACCCGTGGTGCCAACAACCATGATGGTCGGCGAACCTTTGGCCGCATAACTTGTTGGCCGCTTGGCAACCGGATAAGGCCAGTTGGCGCAGGTAATGCCGCCGTTCTGCCAGTAGCGACCAAAGACCGAACTCTTGGCAATCAACAGCTTGTTCTGAACGTTCATCGAAGCGGTGTCGGATGGTTGGCGTGAGTCGAGGCAAGAAATGGCGATGTTGGCCTCGAGAGTGTTCGTCGAGTAAGTGCCATCGGTTGATCGGTCATTGTAGAAATCGGCCAACTTCAAGAATGTACTTCCGCGGCCATTCTTCACCTCGTCGAAAGCCTGAAGCAAGTATTGCCAGTAGTCGTTTGAATAGAGACCCATGATTAGACCGGTGGTGAGACCAGGCAGTGTCAGATCGCGCGTGGTATCGGTTTGCATCGACCTGCCCTCGAACGATTTGAGAACACCAGCGATTTGTGCTCGAGCATGCGTGACCGTGCCGCTAAAAGGGCAGTTTGATTTCTTGAGGCACCATTTTACGAAGTCGGTTAGCGCCAAATCGAAGCCTGCAAGCTGGTTCATTGACTGCTGAGCATCGGTCACATTAGGGTCGATGGCTCCGTCGAGAACAAAGCGTCCTACGTTTTTTGGATAAAGGGCGGCATAGGTGGTTCCTAGGAATGTTCCATAAGAAAAACCGAGGTAGTCGAGTTTGGTCTGTCGGAGGGCCGCGCGAATCACGTCAAGGTCGCGCGCAGCCGAGACGGTGTCGACAAACCCAAGCACATCTCCAGAGTTCTTTTTGCAGGCTTCGACGAAGTCGGCAACCTGAGCCTTTTCGGCAGCGACATCTTGGGCACTGGCAATCACGAAACCGTTGTCTTCATAAAGCAGTTTGTCTGTGCCGGCGGAGTCGAGGCATTTGATTGGGCTTGATGCCCCCGTGCCCCGGGGATCAAAACCAACCAGGTTGTATTTCGCTTTCAGGCCTGCAGTGCCGATGTAGTCATAGTTGTCGCGAACAAAATCGACACCCGATGCACCTGGTCCGCCTGGGTTGACAAGGAGATAGCCAGAAGCGGTTGGAGAGGTGTGCTCGTTGATTGCAATCTTCATGGTCTTGCCGCCTGGGTTGTTCCAGTCGAGTGGAACGGTGATCGAAGCACACCAAATGTCGCCACAAGACTTCCAGGCCGGCTTCTGGCTGTAGAACTTTGCCAAGGCGGGCGCCACGTTTTCAACGGCGTTAGCCGAGCTGCTTGGCGAACTGCAGCCAACCAC
>CAILJO010000066.1 GCA_903834635.1 uncultured Micrococcales bacterium
GTGCCGCCAACCACAAAAAATTGCCGATCGAAAGAATAACGTTTTGCCAGCCGAAGTCATCCCAGAAGACATGTTCGAGACTTGGTTCTGCGTCGGCGTCGTGCAGATAACCAAAACGGCCGACCCAACCCGAAACGGCGATGAGCAGAAAGCCCGCCGAAATCAAAACCAAGTTGAGCCGAGATCTGAAGTAGAAAAGCGCGCATAACACAATCGCCAACGCCAAGATGATCGCAACCGGAGTGCGCCAAGCGATAATCAGGGTGTTCTCTGGGGATGGGTTATCGATGTCGTTCGACCACTCAAAGAAGAACGCGAGCTGCGGGAGCGCTGCAAGTTGGGTGAGTGCGGCCACCAAGGCGGTCAGAGCCGACTCCATGCCGAAGCGGCTGTCAAAAACCGAACGCTTCATGCTTGCCCTCCTTGGCTCTTAGTCCAAGAGTAGCGCTGGTTCTTCGATGACCGATGCCACGTCTTGCACAAAGCGCGAGGCAACGTCACCGTCAACCACGCGGTGGTCAAAGGTTGCACCAATGGTTGTCACCTGACGAACCTGAATCTCGTTGTTGACGACCCACGGCTTCGGGCGAATCGAACCTAACGCGACAATCGCAACCTCGCCCGGGTTCAAAATCGGGGTTCCGGTGTCGACACCAAAAACACCAATGTTGGTGATGGTGATGGTTCCGTCTTTCATGTCGGCAGGAGTTGTCTTGCCTTCGCGAGCAGTGCCGGCGAGTTGCTCAATCGCCATAGCCAGTTCGAGCATCGACATCTTGTCGGCATCTTTGATGTTCGGCACAATCAGACCGCGCGGGGTTGCCGCAGCGATTCCAAAGTTCACAAAGTTGTGCACGATGATCTCTTCTTCGGTGAAAGTCGAGTTGACCATCGGGTTGCGGCGCACCGCCCAAATCATCGCCTTGGCCATGATCAAAAGCGGCGTCACCTTGACACCGGCAAAGTCGGTGCTTGCTTTGAGGCGCTTGACGTACTCCATTGTGCGAGTTGCATCGACGTCGACAAAAATGCTCACGTGAGGGGCGGTGAAAGCCGACGAAACCATCGCGTTAGCAATGGCCTTGCGAACACCCTTTACAGGGATTCGCTCTTCGCGTTCGCTCTTAGGTGCAGGGGTGGTGAGGTTTCTAAACACGGATGCCTGCTGGGCTCCGCCGACGACATCTTCGCGAGTGATCTCGCCACCCGCACCGGTGCCGGTGACCTTGGTTAGGTCAACGTTGAGATCCTTGGCAAGTTTGCGAACCGGGGGCTTGGCGATCACGCCATCGGAGGCCGACATTGCACCTAGTGCTGCGATCGCAGCGGCTCCGCCGGCGGCCAAAGGCGCAACCGAGATGGTCGATGCCGTTGCCATTACTGCTGCGTGGTCAACTGCCACCGGACTAGACGAGGTGGCGGTGTTGTGGGCGCCGTGGCGCTGGCGGCGGGTAGCACCAACCGAGTTTGAAACTCCATAGCCGACAAGGTTCGGGCTTTTCTCTTCAACCGACACCGATGCCGCTGCGTCGGCTACAGCCTGGTGCGCGCTGGCAGCCTGCTCGGCTACGGCTGGCATCGAAGAAGTTACAACCGAGCTGGCAGCATCGGCGACAGTAACCGAAATGATCGAATTGCCAACCTCGACGGTGTCGCCCTCTTTGGCAAGCAGTTCGCTGACCACGCCGGCAAAAGGGCAAGGAAGTTCGACGAGGCTTTTGGCGGTTTCGATTTCGACGATGACCTGGTTGACCGCAACGGTGTCGCCAGGCTTGACCTTCCACGAGACGATCTCGGCTTCGGTCAGACCTTCGCCAACGTCAGGCAAGTTGAAGAATGCGAGTGTTGTCATCGGTGCTCCTAGTAAGCCAACGAACGGTCGACTGCCTCGAGAAGGCGGTCGGCATCTGGCAAAAAGACTTCTTCGAGTTTTGCGGCCGGGTAAGGCACGTCGAATCCGCCAACGCGAATCACCGGAGCCTCAAGGTGATAGAAGGCGTCCTCGGTGATGCGAGCCGAAACTTCGCTGCTGACCGAGAAACTTGAGCTTGCCTCGTGGGCGACAATCAGACGGCCGGTCTTCTTAACCGACTCGATGATGGTTGGAAAATCGATTGGCGACAGTGAGCGCAGGTCGATCACTTCGATGCTCTTGCCTTCTGAAGCAGCGATCTCGGCAGCCTGAAGGGCAACGGCAGTCATCGGGCCATAGGTGGCGATCGTCACCTGGGTGCCTTGGCGCAAAACACTTGCGGTATAGGAGTCCATCGGCGGCTCATCGAGATTGACTGGGCCCTTTTGCCAATAGCGTCGCTTTGGTTCGAAGAACATGACCGGGTCATCGCTGAGGATTGCCTGCTGAATCATCCAGTAGGCATCGTTCGGGTTGCTCGGTGTAACCACTCGAAGACCGGCGGTGTGAGCGAAATATGCCTCTGGGCTTTCGCTGTGATGCTCAACCGCACCGATGCCGCCGCCATAAGGAACACGAACCACGACCGGCATTGGAGTGAAACCCTCGGAGCGGTTTTGCATCTTGGCTAGTTGAGTGGTGATCTGGTCGAAAGCCGGAAAGATGAAGCCGTCAAACTGAATCTCGGTGACCGAGCGGTAACCGCGCATGGCAAGACCAATCGCGGTTCCGATGATGCCCGACTCGGCGATCGGAGAGTTGAAGATCTGCTTGTCGCCGAACTCAGCGTGCAGACCCTCGGTGACACGAAAGACACCACCTAGCTGGGCAACGTCTTCGCCGAACATCAAAACCTTCGGGTTGTCTTGCATGCACTTGCGGAGACCCGCGTTGATGGCCTTGGCGATTGACAGTTCTACAAAGTTGCTCACGAGTGGGCATCCTCACCGAACGATGCTTCGTATTTGCGCAGCCAGTCAAGTTGCTCATCGATGCGCGGGTGCTTGTCGCTATAAACGTATTTGAACATGTTCTCGATAGGTGGGTTCTTCAAGGCAAAGGTCGCCTCGCGAATCTCGGTCGAGAGTTTTTCGCCAGCTTCGGCCACTTCGTCAAAGAAGTCTTGCTTGATGCCTTGGCGACGCAAGAAAGTCTCAAAGCGCGCCAGTGGGTCGCGAGCCTTCCAATATTCGACCTCTTCAGAGTCGCGATATTTGGTCGGGTCGTCAGAGGTCGTGTGAGCACCGATTCGGTAGGTCAAGGCTTCGATCATGAATGGGCCTGAGCCTTCGCGGGCGTCATCCATGTGCTTTGCAGTCACTGCATAACTGGCGAGGATGTCGTTGCCGTCGATGCGGATTCCTGGCACACCGAAGCCTGAGCCGCGCTGATAGAGAGGAACCTTGGTCTGGCTGGCAACCGAAGACGAAATAGCCCACTGGTTGTTCTGGCAGAAGAAGACGATTGGTGAGTGGTTAATGGCGGCGAATAGGAACGATTCGCTGATGTCACCCTCGGCTGTCGCACCGTCGCCGAAGTATGAAATTACCGCGAGGTCGTTTTCTAGGTCGCCGTTGCCAACCATGCCGTCCATTTTCACGCCCATGGCATAGCCGGTTGCGTGAAGAACTTGGCTGCCTAGAACAATCGCGTAAAGGTGAAAGCGAGTTTCTTCAGGGTTCCAGCCACCGTGGTTTACGCCGCGCAACATTTTGAGAATCGACATTAGGTCGATGCCGTGAGTGATCGCCACTCCATGCTCTCGGTATGAGGGGAAGATGTGATCGTTGTGGCCAACACCATAGCCCGACCCAATTTGGGCTGCCTCTTGACCGATGGCCGGAATCCAAAGGCCTAGCTGCCCCTGGCGTTGAAGTGCTTCGGCTTCTTTATCGAAGCGGCGCATGCGAGCCATGTCGCGATAGAACTTCAGAAAATCTGCTTCGCTCAGACGGTCGATGTATTTGCCATAGGTCGCCCATTCCTTGGGCACGGCATAATCACCCGCTGGTGAGAGCAGCTGCACCATCGGCACATCAGACGCGTTATTCGAAGTCACGCCTTTCAATTTAGTCGCTGGGTGGCAGAATCGTTTCATGAAACGATTTCTGATTGGAACCGTGATCAATGCAATTGGTCTTTGGTTGACCTCTTTGTTGATTCCGGCGATTCACCTGAATCCTTATGGCGGCCCGGGTTTGTGGCAGTCGATTTTGTCATTCCTTTTTGTTGGCATGATTTTCGGACTGGTCAGCTCGATCATTGCTCCCGTGGTCAAGGTGCTTGCCTTTCCTCTCTATTTGCTAACTTTCGGTCTAATCTCGCTGGTGATTAACGGTGCCCTTTTGCTGTTCGTTGCCTGGTTGAGCCGCCTCTTTGGCGCCAGCGTTTTCTCTATCGACGGCTTCACTAAAGAGGGGCTAACCATTCAGTCGCTGGGCTGGGCCATTTTGGCTGCACTAATCATGAGCCTGGCTTCGTTTGTGGCACGCGCAGTTTTCAAGGCGCTTCGACTTCTATAACCCAAACTCTCAACCTCGGCACCGACGGGTTGAGCTGGGCCGGTTGACCTGGGCTAGTGAGCTCACATTGATAGGGCACCACTAGCGCTGGTATTGGTAGTTGGTCGACTCGACCAATTTGTAGTTATCGAACAGTTTCATCACCTGCCCCCTGATTCGTTGAACCCCTGCATTGCCGTCAACGTCGACTTGCGTGGCCGTTGAAACGTATTCGGTGATTCGATGGGCATGCAGGTTTAGCTCGCCTAGCGAGGTTGGAACCTCGCGTTCGACAGTCAGCCAGTTGCTTGTCAAAGGGTTCACTTTGCCAGAGAGTGCAGGCACAATGTCGTTGCTGTGTTCGACCGCGAGGATCGGAATCGAATGCGGCAGGTCGAGCTGCGCGATAGGCGCACCAAAAGTGACCAACCCCGAAACTTTGTAACCAAGATGCCCCTGGGCGATATCGCCAGCGATGGTTCCGCCTTGAGAGTAGCCGACCATCAAAAGTTGGTCACCAGATTTGATGTCGGCTCTGTGCATTGCATCGAGAACGGCTCTCTGCGACGCCGCCTGATCGGGATTCGCTAAAAGTGCGACTGCATCACTGAGGTCGAACGGATCAGACGTCGGCAAAATGGTTTTGTCACGAGTGCCCGGCACATAAACAACGAACATTCTGTGGTTGGCGTGCTTGTACTTTTCGATCAAAACGGTTGCTTCGTTTTGCTCGTGAACCGATTCGAGTCGCTTGGCGATGCCGCCGATGGAGACGGGTGCGACTGTTGTGCCGCCAGGCATGTGTGCGATTAAATGTGCCTGACCGGGCTCGAGCAGGCCGAAAGGTTTGAGCTGCGTCTCGATCGCCTTGGCTCCTGCCCTGCTGTTATCACCCACCGACCGAGAGACCCCGGTGAGCGCGGGATAAACATCGACAAACTCACGCGCGAGCATTTTGGATGCATCACCCGCCACAAACTGAGTGGCGGCCACCGCACCCAGCGCAATGACCCCGGCCTTTTCGACCACCTGCGCGGGAACGAGTTTGTCTAGCCAAGGGTGCTGCGCCACCAACCGGGTCAACCAGTGCACGCGCTGGGCAACCCGTGCCTCGGTAGAAAGGTAGGCGTCGGCTGCCGCGCCGCAAGCCCAACGAAGTTGCTCCAAACGAAAGAGTAGGTCAGGAAGGTGCAGCGCGAAAAGCACCCGATGCACTGGGTCTACCAAAAAGTCGAAAGGCTGAACCTCGGCCAGCAGCCGCGACTGAGCCAACGCAATGACTGCCGACCCTCGATCGATCTCGGCCCTGGTTGCCACGATGCGCGGGTCACCGCCCCACGCAACCAACCCCGTCATGAGCCGACCTGCAGTTGCGAACCGAGCAGAATGATGTCGCGGGCGACCCGCTCGACGCTGGACTCATAGGCTCTCGCCGCATCACCGCTCCACAGAGACGGGTCTGGTTTGGCACTCAAAAGCTGATTTGCGATCTCTTGAATGGTTATAGAAAGAACGTGCATGCATCGAGAATCTCAACGACTCGCCAAACTGGGTGAGCCCTGCCCAAAACGGTGGATAACTGTATCTGGCAAACTAGAGGGGTGAGCAAACTTTCAGCGCAACCATTGTCCCCGCTAGACGGCCGCTATCGCGGTGCCATGGGTGAGCTTGGCGAGCACCTGAGCGAGGCGGGTCTCAACCGCGCGCGCATTCAGGTGGAAATCGAATGGCTGATTCACCTCGCCAACCGCGACCTGCTCGGCACCAACTCTCCGGTGCTCAAGCCTGAGGCTCAGGAGCTTCGTGACGTCGTCACCAACTTCAGTGACGCCGATGTTGCCACGCTAGCTAAAACTGAGGCGACCACAAAACACGACGTTAAGGCTGTCGAATATTTCATTCGCGAAAAACTAACCCAGTTGGGTCGCGATGACCTTCAAGAACTGACCCACTTCGGGTGCACCAGCGAAGACATCAACAACCTGTCTTATGCGATCACTGTGCGCGACGCCATCAAGGATGTGTGGCTGCCCAAGGCCGAAGCCTTGCTCGCCAAGCTAACCGAATTGGCTCACAAGTATGTTTCGGCGTCAATGCTGGCTCGCACCCACGGCCAACCAGCCACCCCGACGACCATGGGCAAAGAACTTCAAGTTTTTGTGCACCGCCTGCGTCGTCAGATCGAGCGCATCGAAAAGATCGAGTACCTTGGCAAGTTCTCTGGTGCCACCGGAACCTTCTCGGCTCACGTGGTGGCAGCGCCACTGGTGGATTGGATCAAAGAGTCGCGTGACTTTGTCACCAGCCTTGGACTCACCTGGAATCCGCTGACCACGCAGATTGAGTCGCACGACTGGCAAGCCGAGCTTTATGCCGCCGTTTCGCACTTCAACCGCATTTTGCACAACCTTTGCACCGACATCTGGACTTACATTTCGCTCGGCTACTTCAAGCAGATTCCTCAGGCCGGTGCCACCGGTTCATCGACCATGCCGCACAAGGTCAACCCGATTCGTTTCGAAAACGCCGAGTCGAACCTCGAGCTTTCTTGTGCTGTTCTCGATTCGCTGGCTGCAACCTTGGTGACTTCGCGCATGCAGCGCGACTTGACCGACTCTTCATCGCAACGCAACATCGGGTTGGGCTTTGGCCACTCGATGCTTGCCCTAGATAACGCAACCCGCGGCCTCGGTGAGATTGAACTATCGGTCGGCGTTCTCGAGGCGGACCTGCTCGACAACTGGGAGGTTCTCGGCGAGGCGATTCAGACCGTGATTCGTGCCGAGGTTGCGGCTGGCCGCTCAAAGATCAGTGACCCTTATGCGCTGCTCAAAGAGTTGACTCGCGGCAAGCGAATTGGTCACGAAGAACTCATCGAATTTATTCAGGGCCTCGACATTTCGACCGAGGCTAAAGACCGCCTGGTTGCTCTGCGCCCTTCAACCTACACGGGTCTGGCTAGCGAGCTAGCTGAGCGCTTCGGCGAATAAACAAAGATGCCCCGGCGGTTAGCCGAGGCACTTGCGTTGTTGCTGTCTGGCAAACCTACTTTAGGCGCGGTTCATTTTGGTCGCGAGGCTCATCTTTGACCATCAGAGCCATGGTTGCGATAAGCACGAGAACCACAATGAACGTGATGCCGCCGGCAATAATCGCGTCGTTCACCTTGCGAACACCGCCGTACCAAATAACGCCGACCAGAGCGCCTGCAATCGCAGACAGGGTCAGATAGACGCGCACGCCAATTTTCTTGTCATTCATGTTTTAAGCCTAACTCGCTTGCTTTGGGTCAAAAGCCTTGAGTCCCCAGAAAACAGCTAGAACCGCGGTGTAAGCGCCGAAAAGACCGACTGCCGGAACATCACCGAGTCTGAAAATGCCGCCAAAGTCCATCAGATAGATGGCCAACATGGCCAGGTTTATGATGGCGACAATCGCGTGGTCTCGACCGGCCGTGGTCCTGAAGAACTTATCGCGAGCGGCGCGAAACACCTCGATGCCCATGAAGCCGTAGCAAGCGATGACAACGTTTAGGGTCAACAATTCATAGATTTTGTTTTCGGCAGTGAACATGTAGCCAATCAGTCCACCGAGAATAATCACCGATGCCGCAAGGCGAATGATTGTGCCCTTGAGCATGCGGTCTTCGAGTCGCAAAACGCTGACGATTTCGATAACCACCATGGCTGTCGCGTAACCAAGCACGCAGATCAGGCCCACGACCGAGTTGTGCGCCTGTGTGAAAGTGATTGCCAGAGCTACGATGGCCGCAATCGCGGTGCGCGTGATTAGGAGTTTGTTCAATTGCTTCTGTCCAGGTTGACGAACTTCGAAAATTGTCCGTGGAATAGACAGACTACCGTTCCGGTGGGTCCGTTTCTTTGCTTGGCAAGGATGATGTCGGCTTCGCCGGCGCGGTGGTGCTCTTTTTGCCCCATGTCTTCACGGTGCAGCAACATAACGACGTCGGCGTCTTGCTCGAGCGAGCCAGACTCACGCAGGTGAAAGAGTTCTGGCTTTTTGTCGGTCTTTTGCTCGGAGCCACGGTTCAGCTGAGCGATTGCGATAACCGGAATGTTCAGTTCTTTAGCCAAAAGTTTGAGCGAGCGAGAGAACTCGGACACTTCTTGCTGGCGGCTTTCAACCTTTTTGCCAGATGAAAGAAGCTGCAAATAGTCGATGACGATCAACTTTAGGTCGAGGCTTTGGGTCAGGCGGCGAGCTTTGGCGCGAATCTCAACGAGGGTGAGGTTGGGGCTGTCGTCGATATAGAGCGGTGCGTCGCTGATCGTGCCGCGAACATTGGCGATCTTTTTCCAGTCGTCGCGCGAAACGGTGCCCTTTCGCATCGATTGCAGATAAATGTCTGATTCGGCCGACAGCAGGCGCATGGCAATTTCGGCGCGACCCATTTCGAGCGAGAAGAACAACGCGCCCATGCCGTGCTTGATTGCTGCGTTGCGCGCAATGTCTAGAGCGAACGTTGATTTTCCGACACCGGGACGCGCAGCCAGAATAACCAGCTGGCCGCCGTGCAAGCCGTGGGTCATCTGGTCGAGTTCGTAGATGCCAGTTGGAACACCGGTCATCTCGCCGCCGCGCTGCTCCGCCATCTCCATTTCGGTGACGGCATCTTCGAGCGAAGTGCTCAATGGTGCGTATTGGTCGGTTTGCGACTGGGTGCCAACCGCATAAATGTCAGCCTGAGCCTGGTTCACCAGGTCTTCGATGTCGCCCTCGGCTGCATAGCCTGCCGCTGCGATTCGGGTGCCGGCTTCGATCAAACGACGGAGCACCGCCTTTTCTTGCACGATGTCTGCATAGAAAGAGGCATTGGCAGCCGTTGGCACAATCGAAGTGAGGGTGTGCAGATAATCGGCGCCACCAATCTTGATCAGGGTACCTAGGCGAGTCAGTTCGGCTGCAACCGTGATTACGTCGGTTGGTTCGCCTCGTCCATATAAGTTGTAAACCGCGTCATAAATGAGCTCGTGCTTTGGGGCATAAAAGTCTGGGCCCTTGACGATGGCAAAGACCTCGGCCACTGCGTCTTGTGAAAGCAGCATTCCACCGAGCGCCGACTGCTCGGCAACGAGATCGTGGGGTAGCACTCGGTCATGGGTGGTTGAACCACCGAGAGTTGGCGCAGAAATTAGCGACATAGTTCCTCCTAAAAGACCTACTACGAATGTCTAGCATTGCCTGCCGACATTGTTTGGCAAAACACGGTTGTTAGCAGACCTGTGGATAAATCTGGGAACACGCCGAACAAATTGTGTATAAGTTGTGGATAACCCTGTGGGCAACTTGTGGATTTCGGGCTACATCCCTTTTGTGTGCTGGGTTTAGGGCTGTGGATAAACAAATTCAGTAAACCCTAAACCCTAACCTTATGGTTACCCTCGGTTTGCTTGGAGTTCAAGAAATGAAGGATTTCATGAAAATCTTTTCACAGAGTTATCCACAGGTTTTAGAGACCAGTTGGGGGTGCTCTCGGTGAAATGTTCGCAAAGCAAAAGGGCGGCAGGCCCGAAGACCCGCCGCCCTAAAAGCTAAGCGATTACTTGCTTGCTACAACCTGAAGGTTGATGGTTGCCGAGACGTCGCCGTGAAGACGAACGGTTGCCTCGTGGTTGCCTACCGAACGAATCGGTGAAACAAACTCAACCTTGCGCTTGTCTAGCTCGCCAATACCCGCTTCAACAACTGCCTTGACGACATCTGCGGTCTTGACGGTGCCGAAAAGACGACCACCAACGCCGGCCTTGACGACCAAGCGGATTGGGTTTTCTTCTAGACGAGCCTTGAGAGTAACTGCCTCTTCGACAGTTGCTAGTGCACGAGCATCACGAGCTGCGCGGATCTGAGTGATCTGCTTCTCGCCGCCCTGGCTCCAGATGACAGCAAAGCCGTTTGGAATCAGGTAGTTACGTGCGTAACCGTCCTTTACCTCAACGACGTCGCCTGCAGAACCGAGGCCTGAGACCTCGTTAGTCAGAATAAGCTTCGACATTACGATTTCTCCTTAGTTTCGGCCAGCGCCAGCATAAGGAAGCAGTGCCATTTCGCGTGCATTCTTAACTGCACGAGCGATTAGGCGCTGTTCCTGAACTGAAACACCAGTGATACGACGGGCGCGAATCTTGCCGCGGTCCGAGATGAACTTCTTAAGGGTGGCAATGTCCTTGTAGTCGATTACGCCTACCTTGATTGCCTTGACCGGACCAAGCTTGTCTAGCTTGCCCTTGCGCATTGGCTTTTTGCCAGCGCGGTCGCTGTTGACTTTTGCAGCCATTTGATTCTCCTAAAAACCTATGAAAACTAGAACGGGGTGTCGTCGCCGGCAGCGGTGCCTGGGTTAGCCCAAGCATCTCCACCCTTGGCGGCAGCGGCTGGTGCGTCGTTCCAAGTTGACTCAGAAACGGCGCGGTCACCACCTTCGCGGGCACGACGGGTAATAGCGGCGGTTGCGTAGCGCAAAGATGCACCAATCTCATCGATCTCAAGCTCGAGCGATGCGCGAGCTTCACCGGCTGCCGACTGGTAGGCCGAAGGGGCCTTTAGTCGACCGGTCACGATGACACGGGTTCCCTTGGTTAGCGACTGCGAGATGTTCTCGGCAAGTTCACGCCAACCAGTGCAGCGAACCCATACGGTTTCGCCGTCTTCCCAGGCGTTGGTCTGACGGTTGAAGGTGCGTGGGGTTGAACCTACGCGCACCGAAACAACAGCCACTCCACCCTGGGTGTAGCGCAGTTCAGGATCGTCGGCAAGGTTGCCAACAATCGTGACGTTCAATTCGCCGGCCATTTGGACTACTCGGCCTTCTTGGCAGCTGGCTTCTTTGCAGGAGCCTTAGCAGCGGCTGGAGCCTTGGCGGCAGCGGCCTTTGCAGGAGCCTTAGCTGGCTTGTCTTCAGCGGCATCCTCGGCCTTTTCGGCGGCAGAAACTTCTGGAACAACAACTGGGTTGATGTTCACAACAGCTTCGTCGGCACGAAGAACCTTGGTGCGCATGACAGCCTCAGAAAGACGAAGCTGACGGTCGAGCTCAACCACGTCGGCCGATGAGGCCTTGAGGTTGACGACTGCATAAATGCCTTCGGTCTTCTTGTTGATTTCATAAGCCAAGCGACGACGGCCCCAAATGTCGACCTTGTCAACGGTGCCTCCACCGTTGCGGATCACATTGAGGAACTTGTCAAGGCTTGGAGCAACGGTGCGCTCCTCGACGGTTGGGTCGAGAATAACCATGAGCTCGTATAGATGCATGACTAACCCACCTCCTTTGGACTAGAACGGCCATGGGACTTCCATGACAGGAGGGTATTGGCATCTGTTGCCACCCACATCACAGGGGATGTTTCGAGCAACCTCACTATTCTAGCGAGCAGACCACCAAGCAAGCAAGCGCTTTTCGGCCTCTTCGGCTCCGATCGCACCCTCTTCGAGCCTCAGCTCCATCAAGAAGTTGCGCGCCTGGCCCACTTCGCGACCCGGTTTCAAATCCAAAATGCGCATGATGTCTTCGCCGGACAGATCGGGTCGCAACGAATCGAGCTCTTCTTGCTCGCGCAAGGCGGCAATACGAATCTCGAGGTCGTCGTAGGCGTGGGCGAGGCGGTCGGCTTTGCGCTGGTTGCGCGTGGTGACATCGGAACGAGTGAGGGCATGCAGGCGCGGCAACAGGTCGCCGGCGTCGCGCACATAGCGGCGCACAGCAGAGTCGCTCCACGCCTGCTCGCCATAACCGAAGAAGCGCAGGTGCAACTCGATCAAACGTGAAACATCGCGGATGGTGTCGTTGTCAAAGCGCAAGGCTTGCATGCGCTTTTTGGCCAGACGAGCGCCAACCAGGTCGTGCTGGTGAAAAGTCACGCCGCCGCCAGGCTCGAGGCGACGAGTCGCCGGTTTTCCGATGTCGTGCATCAAAGCGGCAAAGCGCAACACGAAGTCACCTTCGAGCCCGTAATCGGCCTCATAAGAGATGGCCTGCTCGACGACTCGCAGGGTGTGCTCGTAGACATCTTTGTGGTGATGGTGTTCGTCGACCTCAAGCTGCAACGCAGGCAACTCTGGCAGCACGCGCTCGGCTAGGCCCGAAAATACCAGCGCCTCAAGACCCAAGCGCGGGTTAGCCCCGAGCATCAACTTAGTTAGTTCGGCCTGCACTCGCTCGGCCGAAATGATTTCGATGCGATCGGCCATCGCGGTCATGGCGGCAAAAGTTTCGGCCTCAATCTTGAAGCCCAACTGCGACGCAAAGCGCGCGCCGCGCAACATGCGAAGTGGATCGTCGCCAAACGACAACTCTGGCGAACCGGGGGTGCGAATAACGCCGTCAATCAAATCTTGTAGACCATTGAAAGGGTCAACAAAAGTTTTCTCTGGCAAGCGAAGCGCCATCGAGTTGATGGTGAAGTCGCGCCTAAACAGGTCATCGTTCAGGTCGGTGCCAAAGGCCACCTCGGGCTTGCGGCTCGACGGGTCATATTTGTCGGCGCGATAGGTCGTGATCTCGACGGTGTCGTTGCCAATGCGCGCGCCAATGGTGCCGAACTCGCGCCCAATGTCCCAGTGCGTGTCGGCATAACCCTTTAAAACTCGGATGATTTCATCGGGGTTAGCGCTCGTCGTGAAATCGAGGTCTGGAGCGATTCGCCCAAGAAAGGCATCGCGCACGGGGCCGCCCACCAGTGCCAACTCGAAGCCGGCTTCGGTGAAACGTTTGCCGAGTTCGCGAAACAGCGGACTGTCGGTGGTCCGCTCAAGATTCGCCAAAGCCTCGGCTACCGTCTGCATGGGTTCAAGTTTGCCACAGCCAAAGTATTCTTGGCGTATGACCGAACACGCACAGGAGCGCAGAAAGCAGAGAGTCCAAGAGACTTCGGCTGGCGGTTTTGTGTTATCGAGCGATGGAAAAAGCACGGTCGCCATCATTGGTCGTGAAACACGCTCGCGACGAATCGAATGGTGTGTGCCAAAAGGTCACCCCGAAGGCAACGAAACCCTTGAGCAGGCGGCCGTTCGCGAAGTTTTTGAAGAGACCGGCATCGAATGCCAGGTGGTCACCCCCCTTGGCAACATCAACTACACGTTTAGCGCAGGCAACAAGGTCATCGACAAAACCGTGCACCACTTTTTGCTTCAGCAAATCGGTGGCGACCTAAACGTAGAGAATGACCCAAACCACGAAGCCGTGACCGCCAAATGGGTCGCCGTTGACGACCTCTCGGGTATTCTGACCCATGAAAACGAACGACGAATGGGTCGTGCCGTGGTGGAGTGGTTGGAACACAACAAATGACAAAGATGCGTCGCGCAACGCTGGCTTTGCTCGCCCTCACCCTGAGTTTTGGTGCCACCGCAGCCTCGGCGAACGCCGCTAACGGTTCGGTTTCGGCGAGCGCCATCTTGGTTTCACAAACCCCTCAAAGTCACAGCCACAGCGACCTTTCAGATTTTGGCGTTCGCATTGTTCCTGGTTCAGAGATCAACCTGGTTTCTTCGCAAAGCCGCCTGCCAATCAAGATTCGCAACGACTACGAAACCGATGTTCGCGTTTTCGTTTGGACCCAGCCTGACTCGCTGTGGATCACCATGCCAAACGCAACCGAAGTAACGGTTCCGGCGATGACCACAATCACCGCGACCGTGCCCATCGAGGCAATCTCAAACGGTGACAGCCGCATCAACGTTTATCTCACATCGTTCACCGGTGTGCGCCTTGGCACCAGCAAATGGATGCAAATTCACGTGGAACGCGACATTGAACCGGCGATCTTGGCCGCCTTCTTTGTTGTCATCGGAACTCTTGGTGTGATTGGTGGTCGCCGCATGGTTCGCCGCCGCCGCGGGGCATCGCAGTGAGCACCGCCCGTTCATCACTTTTGATGGCTGGCGGCACGATCGTGTCACGCATTCTTGGTTTTGTTCGCGCCGTGCTTTTGGCGGTGACCATCGGTGTGACCACCAACGCCGCCGATGCCTTCGGCATTGCCAACCAGCTGCCCAACAATGTTTATGCGATCATCGCCGGCGGTGTGCTCAATGCGGTTCTGGTGCCGCAGATCATCAAGGCCCGCAAACACAAGGATGGCGGCCAGGGTTACATAGACCGACTGGTCACGCTGATCATCTCGGGTTTCACGATTGTCACCGTGGTCACCACTTTGGCTGCACCTTTTCTGGTATCGATTTACACCACCGGATGGTCGTCCGACCAGCTAGCGCTGGCCACCGCATTCGCATACTGGTGCCTGCCACAACTGTTCTTCTATGGTCTGTATTCGCTGTTCGGTGAGATTCTCAACGCACGTTCGGCGTTTGGTCCATTCATGTGGGCTCCGGTTTTGAACAACCTGGTTGCCATCGCCGGAATGCTCGCCTTCATCGTGCTATTCGGTGCCGACCCAACCGGCCACCGCGCGATCTCTGACTGGGGCAGTGAGCAGGTCATCTTGCTGGCCGGCACCGCAACCGCCGGAGTCGCATCACAGGCGCTGATTCTGTTGCTGTTCTGGAAGCGCATCGGTCTGAAGTTTCGCCTCAACTTTGGTTGGCGCGGGGTCGGTCTTCGCCCCGCTGCCAAGGCTGCGTCTTGGACCCTCGGCATGGTGCTGGTCACTCAGGCGGGCGGTCTGGTTCAGAGCATCGTGGCGTCGAGCACCATCACCGCGCGTGAAACCGGAGGGCTAGCCGTGGCATCGGTGGCGGCTGCCTCGATCGGTTGGCTCGTTTTCATGCTGCCTCACTCGATTGCCACCGTCTCGATCGCGACGGCATCGTTCACCAAAATCTCGCAACACGCTCACGATGGCGACATCGCCGCCCTAAAGCGCGACCTCGGCGCAAGCCTGCGTGCGATTCTCGCGATCAGCGCGTTCGCGGCTGCAACCCTGACGGTGCTCGCCTATCCGATCGCACGAGTTTTCGTTGGTGAATACGAAGCCACCATCGCTCTCGGCAACGTAATCATGGCGATGATGGTCGGACTGGTTTCGTTCAGCTTCGTCTTCATGTTGCAGCGCGCGTTCTATGCGCTCGAAGACACCCGCACCCCGTTCTTCTTCACGCTCGCGCAGATTTCGGTCTTCATCGTCGGGGCGTTGATCATCGCGCAGACCGTGCCTGCCGTTTGGTTGGTGGCCGCACTTTCGCTGCTGAACTCGGTGTCGATCACCATCCAAGCCGTGCTCGCCTATCGCCTGCTTCGCCGTCGCATCGGTCGATTCGAGGGCATCGGTTTGGCTGGGGCAGCAACCAGGATGATCGCCGCAGGCATCGTAGCCGGTTTTGCTGGTTGGTCGTATTTGCACTTCACCGGGCTGATTGAACAGGGCGGCTATGGACTTGCCACCGTTCTCGGTGCCGTGATCACCTGCATTCCAGCCGGTCTGATTATGGCCGTTGTCTATTTCGCGGTGCTCGCCCTGCTTGGTGTTGAAGAGACCTGGAAGGCTTGGCTGGGTGTGGCAAAGGCGTTCAAGGGAATAGTGCGCCGATAAACTTGGGTTAATCCCCCTGTTAGAGGAGTGCACTTGCGCGACGTCATCATTATTGGTTCTGGCCCTGCCGGCTGGACTGCTGCTATCTACACCGCTCGCGCCGGGCTCAAGCCGCTGCTGATCGCTTCTTCTGTCGAAGCCGGTGGTGAGCTCATGAAGACCACCGAGGTCGAAAACTTTCCTGGATTTCCTGACGGCCTAATGGGCCCTGACCTGATGGCAAACTTTCAGGCACAGGCCGAGCGCTTTGGCACCGAAACCCTGCTAGACGACGTAATCGAAGTTGACCTCAAGGGCGACGTGAAGATTGTGAAGACCGGCAACGGCAAGACCTTTGAGGCCAAGACCGTGATCTTGGCCACCGGTGCCGCTTATCGCGAACTTGGCATCGATCGCGAAAAAGAGCTCAGCGGCCACGGTGTTTCTTGGTGCGCGACCTGCGACGGTTTCTTCTTTAGACAGAAGAACATCGCTGTCGTCGGTGGTGGCGACTCGGCCATGGAAGAAGCTACCTTCTTGACCCGATTTGCCGACAAGGTTTATTTGATTCACCGCCGTGACTCGTTCAAGGCATCGAAGATAATGCAAGAGCGTGTGCTTAACAACCCGAAGATTGAGGTCATCTGGAACAGCGCAGTCGAGGCGCTTCACGGTGAAGCAAAACTTTCGGGTGTCACCCTTAAGTCGACCGTTGACGACTCAACTCGTGAACTCGAAATCGAAGGTCTGTTCATTGCTATCGGGAATGACCCGCGCGTTTGGCTGGTTGAAGATCAGGTAGCACTCACCCCTGAGAAGTTCATTCAGGTCGAAGGTCGCTCGTCAAAGACCACCCTCTCAGGTGTGTTCGCGGCTGGTGACGTGATTGACCCGACATACCGACAGGCAATCACCGCAGCTGCATCTGGTTGCGTCGCGGCACTTGATGCAGAGCACTACCTAACCAGCCACTAACACAAACCACGCGGCAACGCGAGAAAGAGGAAAAATGTCAAAGCACGTAACCACCGCATCGTTTCAGGCAGACGTTCTGCAGAACACCAAGCCTGTTCTAGTCGATTTCTGGGCAGAATGGTGTGGCCCATGCCGCCAGGTTTCGCCTATCTTGGACGAAATCTCGGCCGAATACGGCGACAAGATCGAAATCGTGAAGGTTAACGTTGACAACGAACCGGCACTCGCACAGCAGTATGGCATAGTTTCGATTCCTGCCCTGCAGGTCTTTCAGGGTGGCCAGCTGGTCAAGCAGATGGTTGGCGCAAAGCCAAAGGTTGCCCTTTTGGCCGACCTCGCCGACTTCATCAAGTAAGTCTTTTTCATCAACGATGGCTCCGCCGAGTGGCGGGGCCATCTTTGTATCTAGCCCACTGAAACACTAGGGTTAACACAAACCCAGCGTCGTGTTTCACACGCAACCATGCGCTCTGCGCAGCCGACGACTTTGGGAGTCTGATGCCGAACACCACAGCCAACAAGTTTGACGATTGGCTAGATCTGTATGCCGATAGAGCCAACACGCTCTCGGTATCAGAGGTGCGAGCGCTGTTCGCAGTGGTTAGTCGCCCAGAAGTTGTGTCTCTTGCCGGCGGAATGCCCTATGTTCACGCATTGCCAAAAGACACCATCGAAAAGTCTTTCAAGAAACTCATGCACGATCGCGGCGACCTGGCGATTCAGTATTCTGGCGGCCAGGGCGACCTGACCCTGCGCGATCAGGTTCGCGAACTGATGGCCCTCGAGGGAATCAAGTCTTCGGTCGAAGACATTGTGATGACCACCGGTTCGCAGCACGGTCTTGACCTGATTTCTGGACTGTTTTTGGAACGCGGTGACGTGGTTTTGGCCGAAGGGCCGTCGTACGTTGGTGCAATCGGCATTTTTCGCCACTACGAGGCACACGTCGAGCATGTCGAAACCGACAACGATGGCTTGCAGCCTGAAGCCCTCGAAGAGGCGATCAAGCGCCTCAAGGCCGAGGGTCGCAAGATCAAGTTCTTGTATCTGGTGCCAAACTTTGCCAACCCGTCTGGTGTGACCCTGGCCGCCAAGCGCCGCGCGCGAATCATTGAACTTTGCCGCAAGAACCACATTCTGGTGCTCGAAGACAACCCTTATGGTCTGCTGTACTTCGACAAGAAGGTGCCAAACGCACTGCGTTCGATGGATGACAACGTGATTTATCTTGGCTCGTTCAGCAAGATTTTGGCTCCCGGTTTTCGGGTTGGCTATGTGCTTTGCCCTCCTGCGATTCGCGAAAAGCTGGTTTTGGCTCAGGAGTCGGCGATTTTGTGCCCGTCTGCCTTTAGCCAAATGTTGATCAGCGAATACTTGGCCGAAAGCGACTGGCAGGGTCAGATCGAGACCTTCCGAGGTGTCTATCGCGAGCGTCGTGACGCTGCATTGGACGCAATGAAGGAATATCTGCCAAAGTTATCCACAACTCGCCCCGAAGGTGGCTTTTACCTGTGGATAACTCTGCCGGAGGGCCTGGATTCCAAGGCAATGCTGCCATTGGCGGTTAAAGAGCTGGTGGCGTACACCCCTGGAACCGCGTTCTATGGCGACGGCACGGGGCAAAACAAGCTGCGTATTTGCTATTCGTTCCCTACACCTGACAACATCAAGGTAGGCATCAAACGCCTATCGAACGTGATCAACTTGCAGACCGAACTGCGAGACACATTCGCTAAGAAGGGAACTAAAAAGTGATCCCAAAGGGCAAAATCGCCAACAAGCTCAAGATTCAGATTCTGGCTGGCGGAATCTCGCACGAACGCGACATCTCGTTGAAGTCGGCTCGCCGCGTTGCCGACGCCCTGACCGAGGCCGGCGCCACCGTCGTTATCCGTGAACCAGACGAAAATCTGTTGGTCAACATCAAAAAAGACAAGCCAGACGTGCTTTGGCCCGTTCTTCACGGTGCATCGGGCGAAGATGGTGCACTCCGCGACATCCTTGCTTTGACCGGTGTGCCTTATGTTGGTGCGTCTCCAAAGGGCGCGCGACTGGCCTGGGACAAAAGCATCGCCAAAATCATCGTCGAACAAGCCGGAATTCAAACCCCACTGTCGATTACGCTGCCAAAAGAGACCTTTCGTGAGCTAGACGCCGACGGTGTGTTAAAGGCCGTGACCTCATCGCTTGCGCTGCCGCTTGTGGTCAAGCCGGCCCGCGGCGGCTCGGCTCAAGGTGTGACGATAGTCAAAAAGGCCGATCAGCTGTCGCACGCCATGATTGATGCCTATGTTTACTGCGATGTGGCCATCATCGAGCGCTGCATCACCGGAACCGAGCTAGCCATATCGGTTATCGACCTTGGTGCCGGGCCAATGGCTCTGCCCGCAGTCGAAATCGTGCCAGCTACCGGCCACTTTGGCTATCAAGAGCGTTATACCGCGGGCGAGACGTCTTATTTTGTGCCCGCTCGAGTATCAAAGGCTGTTGCCGAACGCGCTTCTAAGCTGGCAATTCAGGCTCACGAGGCTCTCGGACTTCGACACATGTCGAGAATCGACCTGATTGTTGATTCCAAAGGCATTCCATGGTTCTTAGAGGCCAACGTTGTGCCCGGCTTGACCGAAACTTCGCTGCTGCCACAGGCAATCATCGCCTCTGGTCACACGCTAGGTCAGGTTTATCTTGAGCTTGCTCAGGCAGCCGTTCGCGGCCGCGGATAGTCTGCTAGAGCGCTTTCGGCTTTGATTTCGCGGTTGCCAAGGCAATTGCACCCAAAAGCATCGAAATAACCATCGCGATTAGGGTGGCGACAATGGCCTGATTGGCCAATTGACTGCCTCGCCCAAACACGGCGTCTGAAATCAGCAACGCAACCGTGAATCCAATGCCGCCAAGCGTCGAAATGCGCGCAATTTGGCCTGGCCGAAGGTCATCGAAGCCTGGTTTCTTGACAAATTTGCGAACCAGCAAGGCTCCCGCGTTGATTCCGACGATTTTGCCCAGTGGCCTGGCCAGAATGGCGATGCTCATGGCCGATGTGATCGCAAGCCCACCGGCCAGTGAAACTGCGGTGGCGAAAAATGCAAACAGCGGCAGAACCAGAAACGAGACCCAAGGATTGAGGCGGTTCTCAATTATCTCGACACGTTCGTTCGCCGTGACCAGTCCTAGAACCACGCCGATTACGGCTGGTGCGATTCCGGCCTGATGAGTGAAAGACCAAGCGGCGATCACGACTATCGAAGATGCAATAAAACCCAGAACGCCTGTTAGTCGTGAAACATAGTGAAAAGCCCAAACCGTGAATATGGTGGCGACCAGATAAGCGAAGTTGAGACCGCTGCCCAAAAATATGGCGATGACGGCGATGGCGATTATGTCGTCAATAACGGCAAACGACAGCAAGAATGTTCGCGCCGAGTTGGGCATCGATTTGGCGAAGACGTTAAAAATTGCGAGGGCAAAAGTGACGTCGGTTGCCATGGTGATCGGCCAGCCCGAGGTGGCCTGAGAAGTGTTTCCAACGACCAACAAAAAGACGATAGCCGGCACGATTGCGCCGAGCAACGCCGACGCCGCCGGAAGCACAATCGCGCGACGATCGCGAAATACACCAGTGTGCATTTCGCTCTTTAGCTCTAGGCCAATCAGCATGAAAAAGCCGGTCATTAAAAAGTCCATGACAAAGCTTCGAAGGCCAAGATCGAAGCCCAAAAAACTTACCGTCTGGTCGCCAACTGAGGTGACTATTGAGGCGGCCGAAGTGTTCGCTGCGATCAATCCTAGAATGCCGGTGGCCAGCAGAAGCAGCGCCGAGTTGCGCTCGGTTTTGAAGAAAGACAACATCGTCAACTCCACTTTCTCGCTTTACATAATCTAGCGATTACTTTTATTTGTTGGGCTCTAGACTAGCCAAAGTCACTAGTTAGTGCTGTTCCCGCTCAATGCCAAGTTCGTCGAGAATGCGATTCAGGTCGGCAACGCTGGCAAACTCAATTGCCAAAACGCCCTTGCCGGTGCCCAAGGTGATCTTAACTTTGGTGTTAAGTCGGTCTCCGATTTGCTCGGCCAAACTCTTCAATGCGTCTTGGCGAGTGCCGGTTTTCAACTTGCCTTTTCGCTCTGGTTTTGCCACCGCCACGAGCTCTTCAATGTTGCGAACAGAGAGGCCTTCGTTTATGGCTTTCTCGGCCATGGCCGACATTGCGACCTCATCTTCGAGAGCCAAAATTGCGCGAGCATGACCTGCGCTGAGCACTCCAGCGGCCACCCTGCGCTGCACCGAAGCGGGCAACTTAAGCAGACGAATTGTGTTCGTAATTTTCGGACGAGAGCGGCCAATTTTTTCTGCAAGCTGATCCTGTGTGATGCCAAAATCTTCGAGCAGTTGCTGATATGCACTTGCCTCTTCGAGCGGGTTTAGGTCGCTGCGGTGAAGGTTTTCAAGAAGGGCATCGCGAAGCATATTCTCATCTTGAGTTTCGCGAATGACGGCTGGAATCTTTTCGAGGCCAGCCTCTTTTGAAGCACGAAGACGACGCTCACCCATGATGAGCTCATAGGTCGGCTTGCCATCTTTGTCGCCAAGCGGACGAACCACGATCGGTTGCAGAACACCGAGTTCGCGAATCGAGTGAACCAGTTCGCCAAATGCTTCCGGCTCGAAAACCGAACGTGGCTGCTTTGGGTTAGGGACGATTGAAGCAAGGTCTAGGTGTCCGAAACGCGCCCCGGGAACAGCGACGAGGTCACTAGCCGGTTCTGCCTGAGTGGCTCCACCGAAGAACACATCGATTGGACGCTCACTGGGAACATCTGACGTTGGAATTAGTGCGCCGATGCCACGACCAAGGCCGCCTTTTCTATCTGCCATTTTGAGCTCCTCTGATTGCGATTTCGGCTGCCGCCTCTAGATATGCGATTGCACCTGGGTTGCGGCGGTCATAAGAAATTACTGTCTTGCCATAAGAAGGTGCCTCAGAAACGCGCACCGAACGCGGAATGACTGCGTTTAGTGTTTCGTTGGCAAATACGCGACGAACCTCATTGGCCACGTCTCCGGCCAGGCGCGTGCGGTTGTCATACATGGTCAAAAGCACCGTCGACAGCTGCAGTGCTGGGTTGAGCTGCTTTTTGATCAGCCCAATGTACTTCTGAAGCTGCTCGACACCTTCTAGTGCGTAGTATTCACACTGAATCGGCACCAAAACCTCGGTTGCGGCTGCCCATGCGTTGATGGTTAGCAAGCCAAGGCTCGGTGGGCAGTCAATAAAGATGTAATCGGGCGGGGTGATCGTGGTTTCAAGGTAGGTGTGGATCGCCTGACGAAGACGTGTCTCGCGAGCAACCAGCGAAACCAGCTCAAGTTCTGCGCCGGTCAGGTGGATAGTCGCCGGAACACAGGTCAGACCCGGGGCTTCGGGGGAGACCCTAATTACGCTCTCTAGCGGCACATCGCCGATCAAGACTTCATAAATGCTGGTTACCTCGGCGTGGTGCTCGATGCCGAGAGCCGTAGATGCGTTTCCTTGAGGGTCAAGGTCAATGACCAGAACACTCAGGCCCTTAGATGCAAGCGCGGCCGCCACGTTCACAGCAGTTGTGGTTTTGCCAACACCACCCTTTTGGTTAGAAATCGTGAAGATGCGAGTGTGAGCGGGTTTAGGAAGTCGCAGGCTATCGATTTGAGCCAGGCGGGAGGCGTTCTCGTTTATTTCGCGAGCGATTGGGTTGCTGTCAAGCGGGCTACTCTGATGTTCCACGTGAAACCTTCTCTAATGTGCCGAGGGCTCCAGGAGCGGTGCTTTCAGGGCCAGAAGCCTGCCAACCAGTAGGTTGAGGCGAGTTTTCGTCGCGGCCAGCTGGGTAACCGAGGCCAGAAACAACGGATGGCGCAGTCACGGCGGTCTGCTCCGCTGCGCTCTCAGGCATGTTGTTTTCAGTCAAAATCGGTTCCGTTCCAAAGGTTCAGGATAGCGTAGTGCGAACCACGAGTGTAGGTTCGGTCAAAAACTGTGCACCGGTGTGCACGATTTCAAAGTCTTCAATCTTTAGTTTCTTCATGAGACTGCGAGAATCGGCGATCTCATCGGCTGCCTTCGACCCCTTTAGAGCCAAAATACGACCTCCATCGCGTGTCATTGGCACACACAGGCGCAGAAGTTTCGGCAACGCCGAAACGGCGCGTGCGGTGACAACATCAAAGACTTCGCCTATTTCTTCTGCGCGCGCCCGCTTGACCGAGACATTTGCCAAACCCAGGGCCGCAACTGTCTCAATCAGCCAGTCACTTCTGCGCTCCATCGGCTCAATTAGTGTGAAATGTGCGTCAGGCTGGGCGATTGCCATTGGAATACCAGGCAGGCCTGCGCCCGAGCCAACATCGGCCACGGTCTCTCCGGCGGCGACAAGTTCGGCGACCACGGCAGAGTTTAGAATGTGCCTGGTCCACAACTTAGGCATCTCGCGAGGCCCAAGAAGACCAAGCATGTCGCCATCTCGAATCAACAGCTCCGCGTATTTGCGCGCCTGCTCAATACCTGATCCAAAGATGCCTGCCGCGGCGGCTGGCTCCACTTCTGGGGTGAAGTCAGGTTCTAGGTTCGAATCCGTCATAGTTCAATCATCCAATGTTTCACGTGAAACGGCTAAATCGGTTTTTGGACCCGCTGATGTTCCACGTGAAACATCGGCCCAAAGAGAAAGGGCCAGAACTCGCGCCCTGACCCTTGCTCTGGAAAGCTGCTTTAGGCGGGCTTCACCACGATGTGGCGGTCCTTGCCCTCGCCCTCTGACTCAGACACCAAGCCAGCTTGAGAGACCAAGTCGTGCACAATCTTGCGCTCGTAAGAAGACATTGGCTTCATGTGAACTGCCTCACCAAGGTCTTTGACCTTGTCGATGATGCGAGTCACGATGCGAGTGATGTCTTCGACGCGCTTTTGACGCGAACCGCCAACGTCGAGAATCAAACGGCTGAATGAGTTGGTCTTCACCTGAACTGCTAGGCGAGTCAGCTCTTGGAGTGCCTCCACCGTGTCTGGCTCGGCGATCAACGATACGTTGCTCTTTGGGTCTTCAGAAGAGATGGCTACATAAGCACGGCCCTGACGAACATCGATGTCGATGTCTCCATCAAGGTCGAAGATGTCAAGCAGCTCTTCGAGGTAGTCGGCAGCAATGTCGCCCTCTTCTTCGAGGCTCTGAACGGTTGGCTCGCGACGCTCGGTCTTTGAACCTTCGGTCTCGTCGCCGTCAACCTCTTGCTCTTCGACGGTCTCTTCTAGAGTTTCATCCACGGTTGGGTTTTCGTTTTCAGTCATGGTTTTACCTATTTCTTCTTTGGCTTCTTGCGGGTTGGCTGTGAGCGCTGACCCTTTGGTTCTGGCTTGATTTCTTCGACGGCGTCGACGATCTTGGCGCCGTCAGGCAAAATGCCCTTGGCTGCAAGCTTGGCTTGGCGCTGCTCGTGGGCGAGTGATCCTGGAACAGGCATGCGCTTAATCACGAAGTACTGCTGACCCATGGTCCAGAAGTTCGAGACTAGCCAATAGAACATAACGCCCAGAGGGAATGAGACACCCGAGATTGCGAACATGATCGGGAAGATCCAGAGCATGATCTTTTGGGTCTGCATGTACTGGCTGTTCTGCAGGTTTGCAGGGGTCTGGTTCTTAGAAATGATCTGGCGCTGAGTGATGAACTGCGATGCGGTCATCAAGAAAACCATTACACCGGCAAGAATCTTGACTTCGATTCCAGTTGAGTTGAAGAACGATGCAGAAAGAGGAGCACCGAAGAACTTAGCGTTTGCAAATGACACGGCTAGGTCGGTGTTCATAAGACCAACGCCCGAGAGGCTCTTCTGGGCGTTGCTCAAAACCGAGAACAACGAGAAGAAGATCGGCATCTGAGCAAGAAGCGGCAAACAAGATGAAAGTGGGTTCGAACCGGTGCGCTTATAGAGGTCCATTTGCTCTCGACCAAACGCTTCTCGAGATTCACGGTCGGTTTTGCCCTTGTACTTCTTCTGCAGTTTCTGCAACTCAGGCTGAAGCAACACCATTCCACGCTGGCTCTTGATCTGGCGAACAAAGAGTGGAATCAAGGCTGCACGAACGACGAGCACTAGACCCGTGATCGAAAGCACCCAGGTCAGGCCATCGGCAGCACCCATTCCCAAAAATGTGAACACGGAGTGAAAAGACACGAGCAGCAGCTCGATGACCCACTTGAACGGAAACAAAATCGCATCAAACATTTGGATGCTCCTATCTATCTTTTACAAAGCCTTGTTGTGCGGGCCAACGAAACCGTTGTCCAACACCTCGAAAAAACCCAGGCCCGGTTTGACCGGATCCAAGCCCCCTCGATTGAACGGGTTGCAACGCAAGATGCGCCACGCAGTTAGAACACTGCCGGCAACGAAACCGCGTTGCTGCACCTGTGCAAGCCCATAGGCCGAACAGGTCGGGTGGTAGTTGCAGACATCTCCATAAATAGGGGAGATGAGCTTTCGCCAACCCTTTATAAATGCGATGAACAGGTTGCGAGGCAACAGCCAGATCAACTGGATGAGCCTCATCGCTCTGACACCTTGCCGAACGCCTTTGCTACGGCGCCCAGAAACTCTTCTCGAAGTCTATTCCAATCGAGTTGAGCGGCACCCTCTTGGGCGCGCACCACCAGATCAAAACCCGCCCCATGTGCGGCTATGACTTCACGGGCGATTGCTCGCAACCTGCGCTTAACCAGGTTTCGTCCTACCGCACCCGCCACTGTCTTGCCTACGATAAAACCAAAGCGGGCATGAGGCTGTGCCTCATCCCGCTTTAAGTAGATGACTATGTGGTCGGCGCTGAATCGTCGCCCGCCCTTCATTGCTGAGCGGAACTGCTCGGAATCGGTAAGCCGGTTCTCGCGAGCGAGCAATTTGGCTGTTTAGGCCGAAAGCTCGACGCGACCCTTGCGACGACGGGCTGCCAAGATGGCGCGGCCGGCACGGGTCTTCATGCGCAGACGGAAACCGTGGGTCTTTGCACGACGTCGGTTGTTCGGCTGAAAAGTGCGCTTGGTCATTGGTGATCACTCCAAAAACTCGGTTTGGGATTTCGGATGGTGTCGGAATGCCGACTAGTGAAAGAAGCCTCACCAATCCCTAGTGAGAGCAACCTCTTAAAACTACGCCAATTAAGGTGCGCTGGTCAAGTTTTTGTTGAACTTTATATATCTATTTGTCTGCACCACAAAGATGCCTTCGGCGACCCCAACTTCATCTTCGAGCTTCAAGTCGATCGTGCGGCTGTTGCGGCGTTCGACACCAACAAGCTAGTTGGACTAAAGCGACGCATCCTGGTCTGGTTAAAACTAGGTAAACGCCCCGCTTTTGCCCCTGTGGAAAACATTGGACAGCGACTAGATTTTTCGACACACCGCGTCAATTTGCAATTTTGCGCCTACTTCACTTGAATAGTGCGATACCCATACAATCATTGATTGACATCGGGTTATCAACAGGGGATAAATAAGTTATCCACAATCTATCCACAGTTTGGATACCTTGTGGAAAACTTTAGAACTCGAAAGAAAAGGCAAATGGCAGAGAACAGCAACGAAACCGACCTCTGGTCGCACGTTGTTGCCACGCTCGAGGCGGATGAGCGGGTGCAGCCATCTTTGATGGGTTTTGTAAACCTGGCCGAAGTTAAAGGAATCATCGAAAACACTCTGTATGTAGAGGTTCCGAATGACCTTTCGAGAAACATGTTCGAAATGCGTTTGCGCGACTCGATTCACGAGGCGTTGGCCACCTTCGACAATCTGCAGGGCGTCACATCTTTCGCCGTCGTGGTCAACAGCTCAATGCAGCCGGCATATGCCCCCGTGATCTCATCAACCCCAGCCCAAGATTCATACAAGCCCGAAGCACCATTCGCCGACCCTCCGGCCAACTCGGCAATCACCAGCAGCAACACCAACTGGAATTCGCGCCTGAACCCTAGATACACCTTCGACAACTTTGTTATGGGCACCGGAAACATGTTTGCCCGCGCAGCATCGTTCGCCGTCGCCGAGTCACCAGCCAAGGCTTATAACCCACTGTTTATTTATGGTGCATCTGGTCTTGGCAAGACCCACCTTTTGCACGCAATCGGCCACTACGCGCTGAGCATGTATGGCCGCGCGAAGGTTCGCTACGTTTCGAGCGAAGAGTTCACCAACGACTTCATCAATGCCATTCAGAACAACCGCTCGGCTCAGTTCTTGAGCGAATATCGCGACATCGACTTTTTGCTGATCGACGACATTCAGTTCTTGGCCGGCAAAGACCAAACGCAAGAAGCGTTCTTCCACACCTTTAACGCCCTTCACGATGCCAATAAGCAGGTAGTCATCACCTGCGATGTTCCACCTAAAGATCTGATGGGCTTCCAAGAGCGAATGCTCTCCAGATTCTCGTGGGGTCTGATGGTCGACATTCAGGCACCAGAACTAGAAACACGAATCGCCATTCTGCGCAAGAAGGCCGAAAGCGACAACATTCGTATCGGCGACGACATCTTGGAATACATGGCAGAGCGTGTGCAATCTAACGTGCGCGAGCTCGAAGGAACCCTGATTCGAGTCACCGCCTATGCCAACCTGAGTCGCAAGCAGGTTGACCTCGCCCTGGTGCAAACAGTGCTCAAAGATGTTTCACCGGTAACAGCCGAGCAGGTTGTGGCCCCGGTCGATATCATCAACACGATCTCGCGCTATTACCAGATCACTCCTGACGAAATTTATGGACAGTCTCGAACTGCCGGAATTGCCAGGGCAAGACAGATTGCTATGTACCTGTGCCGCGAACAGACGACTCTTTCTTTGCCTAAAATCGGTCAGCTCTTCGGAAACCGTGACCACACGACAGTTATGTATGCCTGCAAGAAAGTTGCCGAGTGGATGAAGGAGCGTCGTTCGTTCTACAACGAAGTCGACGAGATTCTCACTCAGATCAAAAACGCACACCGCTAATTTGTGACTTATTAACAAATTAACCATGTGGAACTATCTGTGGATAACTGTTGATAACCAACCAATATCAGTGAATTACTGACCATTAGAGTTGAATAACTTAATTACCATCCACAGGTATGCGAGTTATCCACATATCTATCCACAGATGTGTAAACAACTTTCACCGTTGTAGTTACCAGCGATTTACTGACAGAAACCGAGTTGTCCACAAATTCCACAGTGGTTAAGAATGTAATTATTTTTAAATAGAAAATTTGAACCAGCCGATAACGATTTACCCAGCAACCCCAAGTCCCAACCTAGGCCTGTGTTTTATGGCAGACTTGACCTCTAACCTCTAAGAACAGGTTCCCAAATGAAGTTTCAAGTAAACAAAGACGCTCTAAACGAGGCCGTCTCATTTGTCAGCCGGTTGCTGCCTCAGCGCCCACCGATGCTGATCCTTACCGGCATTCTCATCGAGGCCGACGCAAACGCTCTTCGCCTTTCAGTTTTTGACTACGAAGTCTCGGCTCAGGTTGAGATCGTGGCAAAGGTTGAGAACTCTGGTCGCGTTCTTGTTTCTGGTCGTCTTCTCACCGAAATCGTAAACAAGCTTCCTAATGCTCCAGTCGAAGTAACCCTCGAGGGAAACAAGGTTGAGGTGCGTTGCGGTGCGGCAAAGTTCAACCTTTCGACCATGCCAATCGAAACCTACCCACCGCTGCCAGAAATGCCCGAAGAAGTCGGAACCGTTTCGGGCGAAGACTTTCAGCAAGCGGTGTCTCAGGTTCTTCCTGCAGTCTCAAAAGAAGATGTCACTCCTCAGCTCAACGGCGTTTTGATGGAGGGTGGCGAAAAGTCGCTAACCCTGTTGGCGACCGACCGTTACCGCGTAGCACTGAGAGACATCTCATGGAAGCCAAAGCCGGCAGCCGTCGGCACCAGCTCATTGGTGCCTTCTCGCATTTTGGGTGAAGTTGCCAAAAACTTCAGCCACCAGGGCGACATCCACATCGGCATCAGTGGTGGAGACAAAGAAATCATCGGCTTCTCGGCAAACAACCGCTCGGTGACCTGCCTTTTGGTCAAGGGTTCATTTCCGCCAGTCAAATCACTCTTCCCTGAAGAGGTTGCCGACTTTGCAATCGTTGACACTCACGACCTGGTCGATTCGGCCAAGCGCGTTGGTTTGGTTCTAGAGCGCGAAGCTCCAATCAAGTTTGTTTTCGAAAGCGGCTCGGTAACTCTCGACGCCAGCGGAAACGAAACAGCTCAAGCCTCCGAGTCAGTCGATATCGAACTGACCGGCAAAGACATCGTCGTCTCATTGAAACCGCAGTTCCTTATCGAGGGACTGTCGGGTGTGCAGACCGAGTTTGTAAAACTCGCCTTCACTCCAAGCAACGATCCAAACAAGCCTGGTCCGGTTCTAATCTCAAGCCACGGAGCAAAAGAGAAGACCGACAGCGATAGCTACCGCTACCTGCTGCAGCCGAACCTACTCAACAGATAAAGCTTTTAAGTCACTCGAAAGGTATACAAATGCACATTGGACTAATTGGTCTTGGAAAAATGGGCGGCAACATGCGCAGCCGTCTGCGCAAGAACGGCGTCGAGGTTACCGGCTATGCTCGCGACCGCGCTGTCTCAGATGTCGACTCGGTCGAAGATCTAGTCAAGGCACTTCCTGCCCCGCGCACCGTATGGGTGATGGTTCCTCACGGCGAGGCAACCGACAGCGTCATCAATGAACTAAAGAAGCACCTCGAAGAGGGTGACCTCATCATCGAAGGTGGCAACTCACGCTTCAGCGACGATATTCGTCACGCCGAAGAACTTGAACCACACGGCATTGGCTACCTAGACTGTGGTGTTTCTGGTGGCGTTTGGGGTCTTGAAAATGGTTACGGCCTCATGGTTGGTGGCCCAGCCGAGCTAGTCGAGCGCGCCATGCCAGTGTTCGACGCACTTCGCCCAGAAGGCAAGCGCGAAGAGGGCTTCGTTCACGTTGGTGACACCGGTGCAGGTCACTACGCCAAGATGGTTCACAACGGAATCGAATACGGCATGATGCAGGCATTCGCTGAAGGTTATGAGCTTCTTGAAAAGAAGAGCATCATCAAGGATGTTCACGGAACCTTCGCTGCATGGCAGCGCGGAACCGTGGTTCGCTCATGGTTGCTAGACCTGTTGGTTCGCGCTCTAGAAGAAGATCCAGGTCTGAACAACATCAAGGGATTTGTAAACGACTCGGGTGAAGGTCGCTGGACCATCGAAGAGGCAATCGCCGAGGCTGTTCCAATGCCTGCGATCACCGCTTCTTTGTTCGCACGTTTCGCCAGCCGTCAAGAAGACTCACCAGCAATGAAGGCCGTTGCCGCTCTGCGCAACCAGTTCGGTGGCCACGCAGTCGTAAAGAAGGACTAAGAAGTCCGTAGCCCGCTTTAGGGTGAAGGTTTCGAGTTTTCAATAGCGCTAAGGGGCGTGGGCCGTGTTCGTAAAACACTTGACCCTCGCCTCTTTTCGCAATTATGAGACCGCCGAACTTGCCCTAGAACCAGGAATTAGCTTGATCATGGGCCCAAACGGTCAGGGCAAAACCAATCTCGTCGAAGCCATTCGTTATTTGAGCACCCTGAGCTCACACCGTGTTGCGGGTTATTTGCCAATGATCAAATCGGGTGCAAACCAAGCCATCATGCGCTGCCTTGTTTCACATGGTGATCGTGACGTTTTGGTCGAGATGGAACTCAA
>CAILJO010000067.1 GCA_903834635.1 uncultured Micrococcales bacterium
AACCGCTGGCAAGGCCCTAGGCTTTGGTCACGGTTTCTCGGTTCGTTACGGCTACATCAAGCCGCCCACCGACGTTGACGTTTTCCTAGTTGCTCCAAAGGGCCCAGGCCACTTGGTTCGCCGCGAGTACCTCGCTGGCAAGGGTGTTCCAAACCTTATCGCCGTCGAGCAGGATGCATCGGGCCACGCTTTTGAGCTAGCTCTCAGCTACTCGAAGGCAATCGGTGGCACCCGCGCCGGCACCATCAAGACCACCTTCACCGAAGAGACCGAAACCGACCTCTTTGGCGAGCAGGCTGTTCTCTGTGGTGGCGCAAGCCAGCTGATCATGTATGGCTTCGAGACCCTGACCGAAGCTGGTTACCAGCCTGAGGTGGCTTACTTCGAGGTTCTGCACGAGCTCAAGCTCATCGTTGACCTTATGTATGAGGGTGGCATCGCCAAGCAGCGTTGGTCGGTTTCGACCACCGCCGAGTACGGCGACTACATCTCGGGTCCTCGCGTCATTGGCCCAGAGGTCAAGGAGCGCATGCGCGACGTGCTAACCGACATTCAGGACGGCACTTTTGCTAACCGCTTCATCACCGACCAGGATGCCGGCGCACCAGAGTTCAACGCGCTTCGCGCCAAGGGCGAGGCTCACCCAATCGAGAAGGTCGGCCGCGAACTTCGCAAGCTGTTCTCGTGGTTGCGCAAGTCAGAAAACGAAGGCGACTTCGTCGAAGGCTCAGCAGCTCGCTAAAGCTAGTTTCAAAGAGAAACCCCGTCACGTTGTGGCGGGGTTTTTCTTTGTCGAACCTCAGATTCTGCGATAGACGGTTTCGGTCAGTCCACTGTTGAACGAGCGGGTGCTTTCAACGGCGAAGCCATCGTAGGGGGTTTGGTCTTCGAAGAGTTTGACGCCGCCGAAGAGAACATCCGGGGCTCTAAAGATTCGCATGGCGTCGAGTTGCCCCGCCTCGATTAGCTGGCCAACGACGTTTGAACCGCCCATCACAAAAATCTGACCGGGGTGGTGGGCTTTGATCAGCGAAAGCACCTCGGCAATGTCGCCGCCGACGAAGTGCAGGTTGTCGTTCTGTTCGTTCTGATAGAGCTCGGGGATGTGGGTGAGCACGTAGGTGGGCAACAGGCGTTCACCCGAGACGCCCGCTTCGAGCTCGAACTCGAATGTGGCGCGACCCATCAGCACCGCCTGCGAACGGCTCATCAGCTCGGCAAAACCGTAGTCCTCGCCTGTAGCCAGATACTTTTCGGCCCACGACATATCGCCGTTTGGGCCGGCAAGATAGCCGTCGGCGCTGGTGGCGGCATAAAACACGGTTTCGTTCACGGGGTTCCTGTCTATTCGAGCGAAATCTCAAGAAGAGGTTTTGATTTGACCTGAATCACGAAGTCGTTTTCGCCTTTTTGCCATTCTGCCGAACTGACGAACTGAACGTTGACGGCACGCTCGAGATAACCCTCGACTCTGGCTGCGGCCCTGGATGCCTCGATTCGGTTGACATAGCCAACCAACAGAAGATCGACCTCGTGCGGGTCTGGGCCTAGTTGTCGAGTGAGGCGAGCCGCCCATGGACCAAACAAAAACGCCTGCTCGATGCCGTCGATGCCATACAGGGCGGCGGGCATGATGGCAGCTGGCCCATAAGAGAAGGCAATGATTTTGCGAACGGCGTCGTGGAGTTCGTGCTGTTTATTCACCTGGATGAGGTGCGCTCGGCCAAAGGTTCGAGAGGTGACAAGTCTTGCGTCGAG
Organism: uncultured Micrococcales bacterium; assembly: GCA_903834635.1. Lineage (GTDB taxonomy): Bacteria > Actinomycetota > Actinomycetes > Actinomycetales > Microbacteriaceae > Rhodoluna. The sequence goes on from CAILJO010000067.1 coordinate 1,759, forward strand.
CAGGCGATCAACCTCGCGCATTGCTGTTGGCACCGAAGTCTTGGCGAAACGGGCGAGGTCGCTAATGCTGAAACCGTCATCGGGGTTCATGAACAACTGCGCCAGAATCAGCCCCTGGGTGTCGCTTCTGAGCAGGGGAGACAACGCTGGTTTCTCGGTTCTCACATTTGTAACATAACTTACGACTAATGAAATAAACAAATGCAGGCACACCAGTGTCGCGCTCTAAACTCGTGAATAGGCTCCAAGGTTGCAGCCCACAAACCCCACCACATCAAAGGAAAAGCCTTGTCTAAGCCTGTCGTTTTGATCGCCGAAGAACTGTCGCCTGCAACCGTTGAGGCACTCGGCCCAGATTTTGAAATCGTAAACGTTGACGGCACCGACCGTTCAGCGTTGCTTAAGGCGCTGGCTACGGCCGACGCCATCCTGGTGCGTTCTGCAACCCAGGTCGATGCCGAAGCAATCGCCGCAGCTCCAAAGCTCAAGGTTGTTGCCCGTGCCGGCGTTGGACTCGACAACGTTGACATCAAGGCGGCGACCAAGGCTGGCGTTATGGTCGTGAACGCACCGACCTCAAACGTTATCTCGGCAGCCGAACTTGCCATCGGTCTGATCTTTTCGACCGCACGTTTCATTCCTGACGCCAACGCATCGCTCAAGGCTGGAGAGTGGAAGCGCTCGAAGTTCACCGGTGTCGAACTTTATGAGAAGACCATCGCAATCATCGGCCTCGGTCGCATCGGCAGTCTTGTCGCTCAGCGTTTGGCTGGCTTTGGCGCACACCTGATTGGCTACGACCCTTATGTCACGCCAGCCCGCGCCGAGCAGATGGGCGTCGAGCTCGTCACTCTTGAAGAGGCCATGAAACGCGCCGACTTCATCACCATCCACATTCCAAAGACTCCAGAGACCACCGGCTTGATTGGCAAGAAAGAATTCGCCATCGCGAAACCAAACCTGCGCATCGTCAATGCCTCGCGCGGTGGAATCATCGACGAGGATGCCCTGCACGAAGCACTGTCGACCAAGCGCATCGCAGGCGCCGGTCTAGATGTGTTCGTTAACGAGCCACCAAAGGGTTCGCCGCTTCTTGATCTCGAAAACATTGTGGTCACTCCGCACCTTGGTGCATCGACCGATGAGGCTCAAGAAAAGGCCGGCATCTCGGTTGCCAAGTCGGTGCGGTTGGCGCTGGCCGGCGACCTTGTTCCTGACGCCGTCAACGTGGCTGGTGGCAACATCGACGCATCGGTCAAGCCCGGCATCGCGCTCATGGAGAACATGGGTCAAATCTTGTTTGGACTCTCGGGCGGCAACGTCACAGCAATCGAGGTCGAGGTTCGTGGCGAAATCGCGGCCCACGATGTTTCGGTTCTCAAACTTGCCGGCCTAAAGGGCTTCTTTGAGAACGCCGTAACCGACCAGGTTTCATACGTCAACGCTCCATTACTCGCCGAGCAGCGTGGCATCGAAGTGAAGCTTTCGGTTAGCCCGGTCAGCGACGAGTATCGCAACGTGACTGCAATCAAGGCGATTCACACCGATGGCACTGTCACCTCGGTGGCCGGCACCGTCATTGGTCCAAAGCTTTATCAAAAGATCGTTGCCATCAACGGTTATGAGGTCGAACTCGCCATGGCAGAGCACCTAGTGCTGATGGTCTATGGCGACCGCCCGGGCATCGTGGCTGTCTATGGACAGGCCTTTGCCGAGGCAGGCATCAACATTGCAGCCATGCAGATTGCCCGTCAGCAAAAGGGTGGCAAGGCTCTCTCGGTCATCACCGTTGACTCGCCTGTTCCGGCCGATGTGCTCGAAGGTGTTCGCAAGACCATCGAAGCCGACACCATGAAGGCCATCGACCTGACGGTTCACTAAGCAAAAGAAAAAGCCCCGGAGCGATCCGGGGCTTTTCGCTTTAAGCGAGCCTAGAGGCTGGCTGCATATGAGACTTCGCGACCAGAGGCAATCCAACCGTCGGTTCCGCCCTCAATCGAAACGGCGTCAAAGCCCTTGCCAACCAAGAATTCGGCAGCGGTTTGGCTGCGACGACCCGACTTGCAAATAACAAAAATCTTCTCGCCCTGAGGAATCTCAAGGTAGCGGTCAGGCACAGTGCCCAAAGGCATGTGGTGAGCGGTTGGCACGTGGCCATCTTCAAACTCGTGGTCTTCGCGAACGTCAAGAACGTAGGCATTGGTTTCGATCTCGAGTGCTAGGTCTGAAACGTTGATTTCGTGGGCCATGGTGAATCCTTCTTTCTTATTCAAAGTTTAGACTCAACACATGACCCAATCGCTGCCACGCAAAGTATCCACGCTGATTCGCAAGGCGGTCGCCAAGTTGACTGGTCGCAAAAGCCCTTCGCTCTATTGGGATCTCAAATACGACACCGATGACTTCGTCTATACCAAGGTGGCCAATCGTTTTGTGGTCGAGCTCTGCACTCCACTGAAGCCTGGCAAGGCAATCGACTTGGCCGGGGGAGAAGGCCGCAACACCGTTTGGCTCGCCGAGCAGGGTTGGCAGGTCGAAGACGTTGACATTAGCAAAAACGGCTTGGCCAAGTGCGCCGAGTTTGCAGCCGAGCTCGGTGTTAGTGCTCGAGTCACAACTCTTTGCGCTTCTGGCACCGATTTTGTCTCGACATTAGCTCCAGCAGATCTTGGCATCATTCCTTATCTTCAGGTGGACAACTCGATTCTCGAGGCGTCAATCAAAAACCTGGTTGGTCAACTAAAGCCGCACGGAGTTCTGGTTGGTGTTTGGCACGCTCGTGAAAATCTCGGAGTCGGCTTTGGTGGTCCGCAAGACCCAAACGTTTTGCCGTCAGTTGAGTCGATGACAAAGATTTGTGGTGAGCTGCCGCTAGATGTTCAGGTGCTCGAACTTCGAGAAGGTCAGGTTCAAACCAAAGAGGGTCTGAAGCCTTCAATTACGCTCGTTCTAAAGGCAATCGTTCGAGGCTAGTGCCCGCATTGCAACTCGCAGGCGCAGGTTGCAGGAGTAAAGTTGTAACAAATCTTCTTGACTTGGAGCAACATCTTGACGCGAGTTTATGACATCGGAGTTATCGGTGGCGACGGCATTGGCCCTGAGGTCACCGCTGTCGCGCTCGAGGCAATCAACCGTGTTACCGCTGGCTCTGGTGTCGAGTTCAAGACCACCGAATATGACCTTGGCGCTCGTCGCTTTCTTGCCACCGGTGAAACCCTGACCGATGCCGACCTTGAGTCGCTGAAGCAGCACGACGCGATCTTGCTCGGCGCTATCGGTGACCCACGTGTTCCGTCAGGCGTTCTCGAACGTCAGTTGCTTTTGAAGCTTCGTTTCTCTTTCGACCACTATGTCAACCTGCGCCCAACCAAGCTCTACCCGGGTGTTGTCTCTCCGTTGGCAAACCCTGGCGAGATCGACTTTGTGGTCGTGCGCGAGGGCACCGAGGGGCCATACGTCGGCAACGGCGGGGCCATCCGTGTGGGAACCCCGCAAGAAGTCGCCAATGAGGTTTCGGTGAACACCGCGTTTGGTGTTGAGCGTTTGGTTCGCTACGCCTTTGAGCTGGCAAGCACCCGCGACCGCAAGAAGGTCACGTTGGTTCACAAGCACAACGTTCTGGTGCACGCCGGTTGGCTATGGCAGAACACCGTGAACCGCGTCGCCGAGGAGTTTCCTGCCGTCAAGGTCGACTACCTTCACATCGATGCCGCAACGATCTTCATGGTGACTGACCCAGAGCGTTTCGACGTAATCGTCACCGACAACCTGTTCGGCGACATCCTCACCGACCTAGCCGCAGCCATCGGTGGCGGCATTGGGCTCGGCGCTTCGGGCAACATCAACCCCGACGGAGAATTCCCGAGCATGTTCGAGCCCGTTCACGGCTCTGCACCAGACATCGCCGGCAAAAACCTGGCAGACCCAACCGCAGCGATCCTGTCGGCGGCTCTGCTACTCGAGCACCTGAAGAACCCGGTTGCTGCCGCTCGAATCGAGCGCGCCGTGGCCGATGACTTGGTCAACCGTGGCGACCAAAAGCGCACCACCGACCAGGTTGCGCAGAGCATCTTCTCGCGGCTCTAGAGCAGAAAAGAACGACATGACGATTCAGTTTGAAGTAGTCCGAAACCCATCACCGATGCCCGCGGCGCAACGCGCAGCCGTGCTCGAAAACCCTGTCTTCGGCCAGCACCGCACCGACCACCAGGTCATCTGCGTTTGGGAGAAAGACAAGGGTTGGACCAGCGCAAGGGTTGAGCCTTATGGCCCAATCACGATGGACCCAGCCGCTGCCGTGCTGCACTATGGCCAAGAGATTTTCGAGGGCATCAAGGCTTATCGTCACGACGATGGCACGATCTGGACCTTCCGCCCGCTCGAAAACGCACGTCGCCTGCAGCGCAGCGCCGTTCGCATGGCACTCCCTGAGGTTCCTGAAGAACTCTTCATCGAGTCACTTCGCCAACTGATTGCGGTTGATGGCGACTGGGTTCCTGAGCCGGTCAACGAGAAGACGCTTTACATTCGCCCATTCGAGATTGCCGCCGAAGACTTCTTGGGAGTTCGCGCCGCACATCGCGCTGAATACCGAGTGATTGCCAGCCCTGTTGGCCCATATTTCACCGGGGGGCTCAAGCCGGTTTCAATCTGGGTTGCCCTCGACTCAGCTCGCGCCGGCAAACACGGCACCGGTGAGGCCAAGACCGGCGGAAACTACGCGGCATCGCTCATGGCTCAGAACGAGGGCTATGAACAAGGATGCTCGCAGGTTATGTTCCTCGACGCCGAGACCGCCACCTACATCGAAGAGCTCGGTGGCATGAACCTGTTCTTTGTTTACAAAGACGGTCACGTCGTCACTCCAAGCCTCGACGGAACCATTCTTCGCGGCATAACTCGAATGTCTGTCATCCAGTTAATCAAAGACCGCGGCATTCACATCGAAGAGCGCAAGTTCACTCTCGATGAGATGCGAGCCGGCATCAACGGCGCAGACATCGTAGAGGTTTTTGCTTGCGGAACGGCAGCGGTCATCACACCAGTCGGTCAGTTCAAGAGCCGCGAAGAGACCATCGGTTCTGCCGATGCCCAGCCTGGCGAGTTAACCGCGAGCCTGCGCGAAGAACTGACCGGAATTCAATATGGCCGCGTGCAAGACCGCCACGGCTGGATGACACAGCTGGCCTAATGCGCGTCGCAAAATTTTCTATCGCGGGCGAGGCTCGATTTGGGTTAGTTGACGGACCCGAGCTGGTCGTCTTCAAAGGTCACCCGTTGTTTTTCAACTATGAGACCACGGGCGAGCGCGTGCCGCTCAAAGACGTTCAGTTGTTGCCGCCAACCCTGCCAACCAGCAAGATCGTCTGCATCGGCAAAAACTATGCCGACCACGCAGCTGAGATGGGTGGCGACGCACCAAAAGAGCCACTCATTTTTCTCAAGCCGAGCACGTCGTTGATTGGCCATGGCGAAACCATTGTTCGCCCCGCTATCAGTGAGCGAGTCGACTTCGAGGGCGAGCTCGCCATCGTGATCGGTGCAATCGCCAAGGATGTCTCCGAGGCAGACGCCCTCGACTATGTCTGGGGCTACACAATCGCCAACGACGTAACCGCTCGTGACATCCAAGACAAAGACGGCCAATGGACCAGAGCTAAGGGCTTTGACACTTTCTGCCCGCTAGGCCCATGGATCGAAACCGAGTTCGAGCTCGATGGTCAAACGCTTGAGACGCGCGTGGATGGCGACCTTCGGCAGCACGCCAGCATCGACCTTTTGATTCACAAGGTGCCGCGCATCATTCAGCATGTCTCACAGGCAATGACGCTATTGCCGGGCGATGTAATTCTGACCGGCACTCCTGCGGGTATTGGCCCGATGGAGTCTGGCGAAGTTGTTGAGATCTCAATCGAAGGCATCGGCTCGCTGAGCAACCCTGTCGAATAGTCTTGTTTTTTTTTGGAAAGGTGTTACCTTTCAAATAAATAATCTATTGGGGGATTTAAATGAATGCTCATTCACTATCCAAGGTCAAGAAAATTGTCCTGGTTTCAAGTTACTTAGTCTCAACTTCTTTGATCTCCCTTTCAGTCCTGCCACCTGCCCAAGCCAGCTCACTAGAAACGGCTCATCAGGGGATTCATGGAAAGTTTCAGGAAAATGCCTGGGAAGCTCAAATAGACGATTATCTAGCCATGCACGAACCAAAATATCTTGGAGAAGCACCAGCCAACCCTCCAGTATTTGTGTTCAAATCCAAACCTCAGACAAAAATCCTTTCTTACCTAAAAAAGAAGAAAGCCTCTTTTCGGGTCGATAAGAAGTGGCTGAACGCAAGTCAACTTCTTGAACTTCGTGATTCGTTCAGCCCCTTTATCGACAAGTATTGTGGGCAGTCACCCAGCTTTCTGAGCGCCTATGGTTACGCGGGCAATCCGGTCACAGCTCACCTTGAGGTTCAGCTGGTCTCGGAATGCCTCGATTCACTAACCTCTCATTCATCAGAATTCCCAAATTTCAAGCGTTTAGATTTTCGTGTCTATGACTACTCTCAGCTTTCGTTTCATTGGTGAGGAATTGAACGTTTCGACTATCTAAGTCATTTTCCAGGAGCGAGGAGAAATCAATGCTTAGCAATAATATTTCAAACAAAGCCAGAGCACTCCTGGCCACTCTTGGGATAGCATTCACGTTTATAACCCCGTTGGTAGCTAGCACTGCTCTCGCGGATGAACCACAATCGGCAAGTGATTCAAGCGATGGCGCACTGACTTTTGAAGGCTATTCTCCGGCCGCTGACGGCGAACTTGCTGATGACCTTGGTCAAAATTCTCAAATAGCTGTCCCTGACTCCTCGGGGGCTGAGCTCGAAACACCAGCATCAGACGAGTTTCTGAGCCCAGACGAAAATCCAATTAACGACGATGCAACCTTCGTGCAAAGTTACTTGGATCTTCCGATGTTCAAAGTCGAAAAGCTTATTTGGGATGCAGTAGAGCAAGGCAAAGGTATCAACATCTCCACGTTCCAGGGAGGCTCCGATCAGAAGTTGCAGATCATGACTAATGAACTGGGGAGAAATTACCTGCTGTCATATTTTGCTAACACAGGGCTCCTCGATTCTGTCGAGTTTCAAACTCCATCTGGCATGAACTGGAGCCATGTCTATTGGCTGCAGAATCAAGTGAGTGGGATTTTTGAGCAAGATTTACTGACTGGCGGTGTAGGTATTGGTATCAATGGTGAAATCACGGTGATGACCAATCAGGCTGGCTATGAAGCTCTGGCAAGCCAGCTTCACCCGTCGGATATGCAAAATCTAACTTTTGAACTCGGAGAAGACATCAGCGTCGATTCTGAGGTTGGCTCGGGTTTGGCAAAACCGTAGTTAGCAATAGTTCCACAAGCATTCGAAGGCATCGGCTCGCTGAGCAACCCTGTCGCCTAAACTTGAAGTCATAATGACTTCTTCAGCGATCACCGCACCTTTCACCACCGCAACCGGATCAGACGTTGTGGTGCGTTTCTGCCCATCACCAACTGGAACCCCGCACGTTGGTCTTGTTCGCACCGCCCTCTTCAACTGGGCCTATGCGCGTCACACCGGGGGCAAGTTTGTTTTTCGCATCGAAGACACCGACGCCGAGCGCGACAGTGAGGAGTCGTTCGAAATGATTCTCGAGGCCCTGCGTTGGCTAGGCCTCAACTGGGATGAAGGCGTCGGCGTTGGCGGGCCGAACGAGCCTTATCGTCAGTCTCAGCGCACCGATATCTATCTAGAAATCGTCGAAAAGCTCAAGGCTTCGGGCCATCTGTATGAGTCATACATGAGCGGCGAAGACATCGATGCCCGCAATGAAGCCGAGGGTCGCGCCAAGCAGCTTGGCTATGGCAACTGGGAGCGCGATGCATCTGAGCGCGCCAAATACATCAAAGATGGCGTCTCGCCAGCTCTGCGCCTTCGCGTGCCCGACGTAGACATCACCTTCGACGACCTGGTTCGTGGCGAAATCACTTTTCCGGCAGGGTCGTTTCCTGACTTTGTAGTGGTTCGACCAAACGGTCAGCCGCTCTATACGCTGGTCAACCCGGTTGACGACGCGCTGATGGGTATTACGCATGTTCTTCGTGGCGAAGACCTGCTGTCTTCGACCCCTCGCCAGATCGCGCTCTACAACGCGATGTTCGAGGCAGGCATCACCAAGTTCATTCCGCGCTTCGGTCACCTGCCTTATGTGATGGGCGAGGGCAACAAGAAACTTTCTAAGCGCGACCCTGAGTCGAACCTCTTTCACCACCGCGACCGTGGATTCATTCCAGAGGGTCTGCTCAACTACCTGGCTCTTCTCGGGTGGGGCATCAGCGCAGAGCGCGACATCTTCAGCCTCGACGAGCTAGCCGAGCACTTTGATGTCGAAAACGTGAACCCAAACCCTGCACGCTTCGACCAGAAGAAGGCAGACGCCATCAACGCGTCACACATCCGCCTGCTCTCGGTTGACGATTTCGCCGAACGCCTGATTCCTTACCTGCAGTCAGCGGGCGTGCTTGGTCACCAAATCTCCGATGTCCAAAGGGCGACCCTCAAGGCCGCGGCACCTTTGGTGCAGGAGCGCATGGTCGTGTTGAGCGAGGCTCCGGGACTTCTCGGTTTCTTGTTCAAGACCGCCGACGAGATCGTGATCGAAGACGATGCTCGCGAGGGTATGCCAGAGAACGTGGGCGAGGTGCTGGCGGCAGCCATCGGTGCGCTCGAAAACGTTAGCGATTTCAAGACCGAAGCCATTCAAGAAGCCCTAAACCACGCCCTGATTGAGGTGCTTGAACTAAAGCCGAGATTCGCCTTTGGCCCGCTGCGCACTGGCATTTCGGGGCGTCGAATCTCTCCGCCACTGTTCGAGTCGATGGAGATCTTGGGCAAAGAAGAAACGATCAAGCGTCTCGCTGCGTTTGCTCGAACGGTCTAGCAAAGATAAACTAGCAAGTCGAGTCAGGTTGCTCACCGCGGCCGTCTCGGGTTTCATACCTTGGGGTATGGTGTAATTGGCAACACGGATGATTCTGGTTCATTTGTTCTTGGTTCGAGTCCAGGTACCCCAGCAATAAATTCCAGTCGAGAAATCGGCTGGTTTTTTGTTTAACCGAGTGTCTGCATGCCTAGCAGCGAGTCGTTTGCGAATGCCTCGATTAGTCGAGTTCGATCGAGTCGCCGACCTGCAAAAACGTGAACGTTCCGCCGTGCTGCTCGGTCACAGCCTTGACCCGACCGTTGTTCATCTGGTGCCCGAGCTCGCTCAAGTGAATGTTGTGAGTGGCAAAAGACTGCTTCGGCTTGACGGCGTCGACAAAGTCCATGACATCCGAGATTTTTAGCCAAGGCGCCGAAGTTGGGCAGGCAAGCATCTTGACCGGGCGGTCTGGCAAAGTGAATGAGTCGCCTGGGTAATAAACCGCATCATCGACCATCACGCCGCAGTTTTGAATGATCGGAATGCTGAGGTGAATCTCTGCGTGCAGGTCGCCAAAAAACTCGACGGTGAACGGGCCAACCTCATAAAAGTCGCCGTGGTGAACCGCCACGGTGTTGCGGTCGCCAAGTCGTTCGCGCACCTCATCGGTGCCATAAATCGTGACGCCGGGGTTGTTGGCGATGATGGCGTCTAGTTGCTCTTCGAAGCAGTGATCGTCGTGCTTGTGGGTAATAACCACGCCGATGACTCCGTCGGCTTCGCCCATCGGTTCGCTATAAGAACCTGGGTCAATCAGAAGGCGTTTGCCATCTTTGATGAGCTCTAAACAGGCGTGCCCGTGCTTCACAATCTTCATGGTGTTAGGTTACCTCGCTCTCTGGGCAGTGGCGGGTTGGGGCTCGAATGGAGCGTGTGGGTAGGCTTGAAGGCAATGGAAACCATGCAGCACCACGAGCACGATCACGCCAGCCACGGCTCGCACAATCACATGCGGCATGCCGAACACGACCACGCGGAACACAACCCGAAGACTTTCAAAGTCTGGTTTTGGGTCTCACTGGCGCTGACCTTTCCTGCGTTTTACTTCTCGGCCACCTGGCAACACATCTTCGGTTTCAACGCTGTCAGTTTTGCATATTCGAACTTTGTGCCGGCAGGAATCGGAGTTGTTTTGGTTTGCACGGCAGGGCTGGTGTTCTTCAAAGGCGCGATTCGCGAGCTGAAACAGCGCAAGCCGGCGATGATGTCGCTAATTTCACTGGCTTTGATTGTTGCCGCGGGCTATAGCGCCTATGTTTCGGTTGCCCAGCTGCTCGGATTCGCTGGCATGGCCATGGACTTTTGGTGGGAACTTGCATCGCTGGTCACCATCATGATGCTCGGTCACTGGATTGAAATGGCCGCGGTGACCAAGGCGCGATCGACCATGCGTGACGTTGCCGCCCTGCTGCCTGACGAAGCCGAATTGGTCGCCGGCAAAACAACAGAAAAGGTGGCCTTTGCCGATCTTCAAGTTGGCGACATTGTGTTGGTTCGCCCAGGTGCAACGGTTCCGGCAGATGGTGTTGTCGTCCAAGGAAAATCAGTTGTTGATGAATCGCTCGTCACTGGTGAGTCAAAGCCGGTAGAAAAGCTTCAGGGCGACTTGGTGATTGGCGGCACCATCAATGCATCCGCAGCGAAGCGCGGGCAAGGTGCGCTGACGGTGCGCATCACAGCGGTGGGTTCGCAGACTTTGGTGTCTGGAATCATGCGTCTGGTCGCCGAGGCACAGGCAACTAAATCTAAGGGGCAGCTGCTAGCCGAGAAAGCTGCCGGTTGGTTGTTTTATGTCGCCATCTCAAGCGCACTCTTGACCGGTGGTATTTGGTTGATCATCGGCACGCAGCCGGTAGGTTTTGTAATCGAACGCATCGTCGGCGTGCTCGTGATTGCTTGCCCGCACGCTCTTGGGCTAGCGATTCCGCTGGTCACATCGATCAGTTCGGCACGGGCGTCTAAAGCTGGATTGATCATCAAGAATCGCTCCGATTTTGAGTCAGCACGACTAGTCAAAACCGTGCTGTTCGACAAGACGGGCACGCTTACCACCGCTCGCAGAACCTTGCTCGAGAGCAAACTGTCGATCGGTTCTGAGCTGAGTTCAACCGACGAACTGCTGGCTTTTGCGGCCGCGGCTGAGTCTCAGTCGGAGCACGTTCTGGCCTCGGCCATCGCCGAGGCCGCCCAACTCAAGGGTTTGCAAATCGCTCAACCCGAGAACTTTGAATCGACCAGCGGCAGGGGAGTTGCAGCAAACGTGGCCGGTCACGAAGTTCAGGTGGGAAGCCCCGCACTGTTGACCTTGAACAACATCCACATTCAAGCCGCCGATCTGTTTGCCGTTGCCGAGGCCAACGAGCGTGGCAATACGGTGGTTTTTGTTGTGGTCGACAAAAAGTTGGCGGGCTTCATCGAGTTTGGCGACGAACTGCGCGAATCATCGCTCGAGGCAGTTGCAGAACTGCAGCGCATGAAGATCGATGTCGCGATGGTGACAGGCGATGCCACGGGAGTCGCCCAGGCTGTCGCCAAGCAACTCGACATCGACCATGTCTTTGCCGAGGTTTTGCCTGCCCGCAAAGGCGAAATCGTCAAGCAGCTGCAGGCCGATGGTCGACGCGTGGCTTTTGTGGGTGATGGCATCAACGATGCGCCCGCGCTAGCCCAGGCCGACGTTGGGCTCGCGATCGGTGCCGGCACCGATGTTGCTCTCGAATCTGCGGGATTGGTGCTTGTCAACAGCGACCCGATGGCACTGGTCAGCGCGATAAAACTCTCGAAGCGAACCGTTTCAAAGGTTCGACAAAACCTTTGGTGGGCTGCCGGATACAACCTGATTGCGATTCCGATTGCAGCGGGCGCGTTTGCTTTTGCTGGCCTAGAACTCACACCAGCGCTCTGTGCGGTGCTAATGTCGCTTTCAACCGTCATTGTTGCCGCGAACGCGCAACTGTTGAGGAGATAAGTTGCAACGTATCGGCATCATCATCAATCCGACCTCTGGCAAAGGCAACGGCAAGGTTCACGGCGAAGTAGCCAAGCAGACGTTCATCGATGCCGGGGTAGAGGTCATCGACCTGAGCGCTGACGATTTTGAGACTGCCCGCAAGAACGGCCAGCAGGCTATTGCCCAAAAGAAACTCGACGGACTCGTGGTGGCTGGCGGCGATGGCATGGCTCACCTCGGGGCCAATCTCTGCGCCGGAACCGATGTTCCGATGGGTTTGATCGCTTGCGGCACCGGCAACGATGCCGCGCGCACCCTAGGTTTGCCGGTCGTCGATGGCGCTGCCGGCGCCAAAGTCATTCTCGATAACATCACCCGCAGCGTTGACCTGGGTCACGGCAAGAATGAAGATCGTGAGTTCTATTTCTTCGGCAGCATTTCGGCCGGATTCGATGCCGTCGTGAATGCACGAGCAAACACTTGGTCTTGGCCAAAGGGCCCTAGCCGCTACATTCTTGCCATGCTACGCGAGCTTGCTGTTTTCAAGCCGCTCAAATACACCGCAACCGTCGACGGCAAAGAGCGCAAAGTTGAAGCCATGCTTTGTGCAGTTGCCAACGCTCGGTCGTTTGGCGGCGGAATGCTGATTGCGCCAGAGGCAAGCATCGAAGACGGAGAACTCGACCTGTTCATAGTTCACCCGCTAAGTCGCCCGGCGTTTTTGAAGATGTTTCCAAAGGTTTATACCGGTGGTCACGTCACACACCCTGCAGTTGAGATTGTTCGTGCAAAAAATGTCTCACTCAATGCTGGCAATGTGCCGACCTTTGCCGACGGCGAATACGTCGGAAACAAACCGATGCAGATAAAAGTAGCCCCACGAACACTGAACGTATTCGTGGGGCAACCTTAGGACCGATTATGCCTTCAAAGAAACCTGTCCATCTTTGATGTAAAGGTGCTTTTTGGCTCTCTTTGCCACTGCAGAGTCGTGTGTAACAACAATCAGGGTGATGCCCTCTTCTTTCCAGAGCTTCTCGAGAACACTCACGATCTCGTCGCGAGTGCTTTCGTCTAGGTTTCCCGTTGGTTCATCGGCGAGGATGATCTTTGGGCTCTTGACCAGTGCTCTCGCGATTGCAACACGCTGCTGCTGGCCGCCTGAGAGCTCACTAGGAAGGTGATTTGCGCGGTCGGCAAGAGAAACCTTCTCCAGCGCCTTCAGAGCCAGATCGTGGCGCTCCTGCTTGTCGATTCCAAGGGGAACCAACGCGGTCTCGACATTCTCGATAGCCGACAGAGTCGGAATCAGGTTGTAATTCTGAAAGACAAAGCCAATTTTCTTGGCACGGAGTTCACCGAGTTGAGCCTCGCTGAGTTCGTTCAGGAATTCACCATCCAGCTCAATCGCGCCGTTGGTTGGGTTGTCCAGCAGACCGAGCATTTGCAAAAGTGTGCTTTTGCCTCCACCAGTTGGGCCCTGAATCGAAACGAAGTCGTTGGCAGCGATCTCAACGTTTACGAGATCAAGTGCTTTGATTTCTTTCTTCTTTTGGTGAAAAACCTTGCTAACGCCTACCAGTTGGTAAGCAAGTTTGATGTCTGACATTACGCCACGCTCCTAAGGGCTTGTGCTGGACTTAGTTTTGCTGCTCGGAATCCTCCAAAGACACCAGCCAATAGGCCGCCTAGCAGAGCAAAAGCAAAGGCTAGAACCAAGATGTTCGGTGAAACACTTGCGTTTAGAGCAACATTTACGACTGAGGCAGTCGTCTGGCGAATTCCCGGAGGACCTCCGAACCCACCACGGTCGCCACCGCCAAATCCGGTCGCGGCTTGCAGCGAACCTGAAAGGCTAGGAGAAAGTGCGTTTACCAGGGCAATGCCGCCGTAGCCGAGCACGATTCCAAAGATGCCACCCAGGATGCTGGTCACCAACGATTCACCGATAACCTGACGCACGACTCGGCTTGACTTCCAGCCGAGAGCCTTCAGGGTTCCAAACTCTCTGGTCCGGCGAGTGACTCCCGACATCGTAAAGAGAATGGCGATCAAGAATGCTCCGGCCAAAACTGCCATCGATAGCCAGGTACCAACATTGTTGACGACGCTCGATGCGGTCGACAGCGAGCCGGTGACGGTTGAGGCCAGGTCGCTCGAAGTGTTCACCGTAGCGACTGAATCAAGTTTTTTGATTGCTGTCTTAAGCGAAGGAATCACGTCAGCCGACTTTGCCGACACATACACGTTGGTGACCGCTCCGGTTTTTCCAGAAAGAGTTTGAGCGACGTCCAATGGAATGTATGCGTTAGAAGAGGTAGTTGCCGCAGTTGAAGTCGACTTGGCAATCCCGACGACGGTGAACTTCGTGGCCGAGATAGTCAGTGTAGAACCCAGCTTTAGGGCAGCGCCCGAAGCGTAAGTCGAATCCAGAACCGCGACATCCGAGCCAGCGTCAGCAGGCTTTAGCGCCCTGCCCGAGGTAACAACAACGGTGCTTAGTGGCCCGATTTTGTTGGCGCCCGCCGCCGTAGAAATTCCCTCGACGGTCATTCGGTTGATGTTGAAACGGCTTCCGCCATTGCCATCAAAGCCGCCACGACCCTGTCCTCCACCGAAAGTCGGGGCAGGCTGAGAACCAGTTTCGGTCCCTTGTTGGGTTCGGCTTTGAGTGCCCTGAGCTTGCTGGCCACCCTGGTTCAGCGAAGTTGAACCACCAATTGGGGTGCTTCCCGTTGTTGAAGAGCCTGTTGACTGATTGAAGGTAGGAAGTTGACCAGAAAAGTTAAGACTGTCTAGCTTGAGCGTAGAAACAACCTGAGAGACACCTGCAACCGCAGAAACCTTTTGCACATAAGCAGAGGTGAGAGTTCCGGTTCCCGGCTGCACGGTCAGGAAAGACCGGCTAAACGCCTGGGTTCCTGTTCCGCCTGTTTTGCCACCAACATCGAACTGGTGAGGGCCCCCCGAAAAACTCGTGTCGGTTTTGGTGATCGAGACATCGGTGCCGATTCCATAAAGGTTCGAAAGCACCTTGTCTTGAGCGGTCTTGATGCCTCCGGCGGCTCCGTTGACGACCATCACGAGTCCGATTGCAACGGCTAGTCCAAACGCTATAAAGAGTGTTTGTTTGCTTCGTCGGGTTAGTTCCCGGCGCAGGTATGTGAGAAACATTGGATCCTTAGGTCATCAAACGGTTTTCAATAACACTAGGAGAGGTTTCTGAATGAATCCTGATAAGACCTTACGAGCTTTCTAAGAGAACCGGGGTAGCGAGGCCCTCGAGGGTGTGGCATAATCGAAAGGTTGCTTCTCGGCCCCATCGTTTAGCGGCCTAGGACACCGCCCTCTCACGGCGGCAGCAGGGGTTCAAATCCCCTTGGGGTCACAATCTCGCCTTCGATGAATTCGTTCTCGGAGGCGAGACTTATTTAACGGGTAATCTGAACGCATGATTCGACGCTTCAATAGGCTGGTTTCACTAGCCAGTTCGCTTGTCGATTTCACTGCCGTTTTGCCGAGTTTGCCGGCAAGGGGTGGCGATGTTATTGCCACAGAATCCTTCAGCGCTGTAGGTGGCTCATTCAACGTAGAGTCGGCCGCCGCCCGTCTTGGACTTGCTACCGTTCATGCAGGATCTTCTGGGGAAGGCCCCAACAGTGAATTGTTGCGAGCTGCGCTGGCTTCCGAAGGCATCGTTGATGTTGGTCGCAGGTATTTGGGTCAGGATATTGGAATCTGCATCGCGATGGTTGAGCCATCGGGCGAGCGCACCTTTGTCACGACACAAGGCGCCGAGACTCGACTTGACCTAGATCATCTTGGCGGCATAAAACTTTTGCCAACCGACGCTTTGTATCTCTCGGGTTATGACCTTTTGTATGCGGGTTCGAGAGCAGCACTCCAAGCCTGGCTCAATGAGGACCACCTAAACGGGGCGGCATTGTTCTTTGACCCAGGTCCGCTAGTTGCCGAAATCGATCAAGAAGCCCTCGAACTTCTTCGAAGGAACGCGTTTTTGATCACATGCAACGAGGCGGAGTTTGATTTTCTGAAACCTCGATTTGATGACCGTGCGCTCTTTGCTCGTCGAATCGGTGCTCAAGGATGCGAGCTTTATGAGTGCGCTGACCTTCGCCAAAAGGTTGCAACGCCTGCGGTTGAGGCTCTAGACACGACCGGTGCGGGCGACGTGCATACCGGTGCCTTGATTGCGATGCTTGCTGAGGGGCACTCGTGGCGAGACGCGCTCGAACTTGCCAACCGAGCGGCCGCGATTTCGGTCACCAAGGGCGGTGGAGCAAGCGGACCCACGCGTGCCGAGCTCGAAATCTAGTGCCGAATCGTTAGCCGAAAATCTGACGGCATAGACATTCTTGGCTCTAACCTAGGAGTGTCTTGAACAGGACGCACACACCGGTTCGACCGGTTGAGCCTAGAAAGGTAAAACCATGGCTAAAAGTGAAACTTTTGAAGTTGAGCAAAACGGTCTCAACGTTATTCCAGAATCAGAACGTCACGGCAAGCCGAGTGGCCAGTTTTGGCCTTGGGCTGGCTCCAACATTTCAATCTTCGGCATATCGATGGCGGGCTGGATCTTTGGCTTCGGTCTAAACTTTGGCCAGCTGACTGCCGCATCGCTCATCGGCATCGTATTCTCGTTTGCACTCGTGGGCATCATCGCCCTCGCCGGCAAGCGTGGTTCGGCGCCAACCATGGTGATCTCGCGTGCGGCATTTGGTCTTCGCGGCAACGCGCTGCCAAGCATCGTCTCTTATTTGCTGCTGGTTGGATGGGAGATCGCGCTGGTGTCGCTCGGTGTGCTTGCCTCAAACACAGTCATGGCCAAGCTCGGCTGGTCGTGGGGCACCGACAACTTCTTCGGCAAGCTCTTGGCGTTTGTCGTTCTAGCCGGATTCACAGTGCTTTCTGGCGTCTGGGGCTTCAAGTTGATCATGCGCATTCAGCGCTGGATCACCGTTGCCGGCATCGTTCTTACCGTCGTGTTTATTGCCCTGACTTTGCCAAGCATCAACCTTTCTAGCCTCAACGCTCTTCAGGCCGGTTCGACCACCACCTTCATTGCTACCGTCGTTTACGCGGCAACTGCCTTTGGTCTTGGCTGGGTAAACAGCGGTGCCGACTACTCGCGCTACTTGCCACGAAATGCTTCGGGCAAGGCGATTTGGGGCTGGACCACTTTTGGCGCATCGATCGCGCCGATCATCCTGGTTATTTATGGTTTCTTGTTGGCAGCATCTAACGCAGACATTGCCAAGAACATCGGTGGCGACCCAATCGGTGCGCTACTGGTGGCCCTGCCTGCCGGCACCGAGTGGTTCTTGCTGCCGTTCTTGCTGGTGGTCGTAATCGGCTTCTTGGGTGGTGCAATTCTCGATATCTATTCGTCAGGTCTTGCACTCTTGACCATGGGGGTCAAGTTGCCTCGTGCAGCTGCCGCGGGAATCGATGGCGTGCTGATGGTTCTCGGAACCATCTACTTCGTGTTTGTTGCGTCTGACTTCTTCTGGCCGTTCCAAGCTGGTCTATACATTCTTGGCACTCCGATCGCTGCATGGACTGGTGTGTTCATCGCCGACCTTGCTCTTCGCAAAAAGGACTACACCGACGCCGACCTTTACACCGCAAAGGGTCGCTACGGCTCGGTCAACTGGTCTGGCCTTGGCGCGATGGTCGTCGGAACAATCGTTGGACTCGGCTTCATTGTCAGCCCTGACACTAGCCTGACGTGGACCAGCTGGGAGGGCTACCTGTTCAAAGCTCTAGGCGCAACCGCCGACAACCCGGGCGACTGGTACTACAGCAACATCGGAGTCTTCTTGGCTCTGGTCATCGGTTTCGTTGGTCACTTTGTGGCCGGTCGCGCCGGTGTTCGCCGCCAAGAGAAGTAATCTCCGGCTCAGTTTCTGAGCGCGTTCGCCCTGTTAGCGGTTCTTGCCGCGAAGCAGGGCGAATCCGCTTAACAGCACAACGGCAGAAACCGGAATCAGAGCCGCAAGGTTTAGCCCCAAGAATGCAAAAGCCGCAAGGATGCTGCCGCTGACTGCGCCGCCAAACGCTCCGCTGAGCATCATCAATGAGTCGCTTGCGCCTTGCACGTTGGTCTTTTGCTCGAGAGGCACAGACTCAACCAAAAGCGCCGAGCCCGAGACGGTGGCGGCCGACCATCCGAGCCCCAGAAGAAACAGCCCGAGCCCGATCTTGTCAAAGCCCATCTGACCGAAGCCGGCGATCAAAAGTGCTGCGATGAAAATGCCTTGACCTACAAGGACGGTCGGCAGCTTGCCAATCTTGTCAGCGAGAATGCCGAACAGTGGCGAAAAGGCATACATGCCGGCGATGTGAAGGCTGATCGTGAAGCCGACCAGGCTCAGGGTCGCGCCCTGGTGCTCCATGTGAACCGGGGTCATCGACATGACAGAAACCATCACCATGTGGCTAAGGGCGATGCTCAGCATTGCATAAAGCGCACGAGGGTGCTGACGAATGGTTTGGATGGCGCTCTTGATTGAGCGACTTGGGCGCGCGCTGCCGGCATCTTGGTTGGCTTGCATCGCTGTCACCAGAGGGTCGGGGCGAAGTCCAAACCAAAATACCGTCGTTGCGCCAAGCTGGGCCGCGATTGTGATCATGAACGGGCCGGTCATATGAGGCAGACCTAGCGCGTTGCCGAGCACCTCACCTGGGCCAAAAAGGTTTGGGCCGATGACGGCACCAAAAGTGGTCGCCCAAACCACCAGCGAAAGGTCGCGACCCCTTGAGTGGTTGCTTGGCAGGTCGGTGGCGGCAAATCGTGCCTGAAGCCCGGTTGCCGAACCCGCACCCAAAAGGAATAGACCGACCAAAAGTAGTGGCAGCGACATAACAGCCGCGGCGGTGATCATCAGGCTTGCGCCGAGAATGGCGAGTGTTGCGCCAGTGGCCAGGGCAGGGCGACGACCACGAGAATAGGCGATACGGCTAAGCGGAATGGCCCAGGTTGCAGCGCCCAAGGTTGAAAAAGTTGCGGCCGCACCAGACCAAGCTGGGGTGCCAGAGATGTGCTCGGCGAGCAGGGCGCCGATCGAAAGGGTTGAACCGAGACCGAAACCAGAGAGCACCTGGCCGGCAGTCAAAACGCGCACAGTTTTTCTTTGCAGACTTGCCAGGGCTTCGTTGTTCATTAGCCCAGCCTAAGCCACGCAGGATAAACTTGAAGTTCAGACAAACGCAAGGTGATTATGACTTCGAAGCCGCTGACTCTGGCCGAAAAGGTTTGGAACGACCACTTGGTCGCAAAGGGCGAAAATGGCTCGCCAGACCTGCTCTACATCGACCTGCACCTCGTTCACGAAGTGACCAGCCCTCAAGCCTTCGATGGCCTGCGCCTTGCCGGCCGCCCGGTTCGCCGACCTGACCTGACCATCGCGACCGAAGACCACAACACCCCAACCTGGGACATCGACAAGCCGATTGCCGACATAACCAGCCGCACCCAGATCGAGGCCCTTCGCAAGAACGCCGCCGAGTTTGGCATTCGCATTCACTCCCTTGGCGATGTCGATCAGGGCATCGTGCACGTGGTTGGCCCTCAGCTCGGTCTGACTATGCCCGGCATCACGGTGGTCTGTGGTGACTCACACACTTCGACCCACGGCGCCTTCGGCGCCCTTGCCATGGGTATTGGCACAAGCGAGGTCGAGCACGTTCTCGCCACTCAAACGCTGCCACTCAAGCCTTTCAAGACCATGGCCATCAACGTAGAAGGCACCCTGCGCCCAGGTGTGACCGCCAAAGACATCATCCTCGCTGTGATCGCCAAGATCGGCACCGGCGGTGGTCAGGGCTACGTGCTCGAATACCGCGGCAGTGCCATCCGTGCACTTTCAATGGAAGCCCGCATGACGATTTGCAACATGTCGATCGAGGCAGGTGCCCGCGCTGGAATGGTCGCGCCAGACCAAACCACCTTCGACTACCTGCACGGCCGCCCACATGCTCCAGAGGGTGCCGACTGGGATGCCGCCGTCGAATACTGGAAGACCTTGCCTACCGACGATGGTGCAAAGTTTGACGCCGAGGTTTATCTCGATGCCAACACCCTCGACCCGTTCGTAACCTGGGGTACCAACCCTGGTCAGGGAGTTTCGCTGCTCGACACCGTGCCGAACCCTGCAGACTTCGCCGACCCGAACGACCGAGCCGCCGCCGAGCGCGCGCTTGAATACATGGACCTCACGCCGGGCACCAAGATGAAAGACATTCGCGTCGACACCGTGTTCTTGGGTTCTTGCACCAACAGCCGCATCGAAGACCTTCGTGCCGCCGCCTCTATCATCAAGGGCAAGACCAAAGCCGAGGGTGTTCGCATGATGGTTGTGCCTGGTTCGGCAAAGGTTCGCCTGCAGGCCGAGGCCGAAGGCCTGGACGCAATCTTCAAAGACTTCGGTGCCGAGTGGCGCTTTGCCGGTTGCTCGATGTGCCTCGGCATGAACCCGGACCAGTTGGCTCCTGGTGAGCGCGCTGCATCGACCTCGAACCGAAACTTCGAAGGCCGTCAGGGCAAGGGCTCTCGCACCCACCTGGTGTCGCCACTTGTCGCCGCAGCCACCGCGATTCGCGGCACGCTCTCGAGCCCAGCCGACCTTGAGGAGCCCAACTAATGGAAAAGTTTGAAACTTACACCGGCGTCGGGGTTCCACTGCGCCGCAGCAACGTCGACACCGACCAGATCATTCCAGCGGTCTATCTGAAGCGCATCACCAAGACCGGCTTCGAAGACGCACTCTTCTCGGCTTGGCGCAACGACCCAGAATTTGTTCTCAACCAAAATGCCTATCGGCACGGCTCGGTGCTCTTCGCCGGGCCGGACTTCGGCACCGGCTCGAGCCGCGAGCACGCTGTTTGGGCGCTTCGCGACTATGGCTTCAAGGCTGTTTTCTCGAGCAAGTTCGCCGACATCTTCCGCGGCAACTCCGGCAAGCAGGGTCTAGTCACCGGAATCATCGACGATGCCACCATCGAAAAAATATGGCTGGCACTCGAAGCTAACCCTGGTTTAGAGGTCACCGTGAACCTGGTTGACAAGACCGTTGTCGTGGGCGACATCCGTGCCGATTTCGAGATTGACGAATACACTAGGTGGCGTCTGCTTGAAGGGCTCGATGACATCGGGCTCACCCTGCGAGACGAACAGTCGATCACCGACTTTGAGGCTAAGAGAGCGGCTTGGTTGCCCAAGACACTCCCTGCCAAAGGAGCCTAATGAGCCAGATCACCGTTAAGGGCGGCAAGCCGCTAGTCGGGCGCGTTGACGTTCGCGGAGCCAAGAACCTAGTCACCAAGGCCATGGTTGCGGCTCTTCTCGGCGACAACGCCAGCGTGCTTCGCGATGTGCCGCACATCAGCGACGTCGAAGTCGTTTCGAAACTGTTGCAACTTCATGGAGTTCTAATCACCCACGGTGAAGACGGAACCATGACACTCGACCCAAGCAATGTGAAATCGGCACGCATGGTTGACATCGATGCCCACGCTGGGTCTTCGCGTATTCCGATTTTGTTCTGCGGCCCGCTGCTGCACCAGCTTGGCGAGGCTTTCATTCCTGACCTCGGCGGTTGCCACATTGGCGACCGACCAATCGACTATCACCTAGAGGTGCTGCGCAACTTTGGTGCCGTCATCGACAAGCAGCCAAACGGAATTCGCCTGAGCGCACCAGATGGTCTTCACGGCGCAAAAATCTCTCTAAAGTACCCAAGCGTCGGTGCTACCGAACAGGTTTTGTTGACCTCGGTTCGCGCCGAAGGTTTGACCGAACTTAGCGGCGCGGCAGTTGAGCCAGAGATTATGGACCTCATCGCCATTCTGCAAAAAATGGGCGCAATCATTTCGGTAGACACCGACCGCGTGATTCGCATCGAGGGCGTCAAGAACCTTGATTCCTATAACCACACCGCACTTTTTGACCGAAACGAGGCGGCTTCTTGGGCAGCTGCTGCCTTGGCAACCCACGGTGACATTTTTGTCGGTGGCGCACGCCAGCCAGAGATGATGACTTTCTTGAACGTGTTCCGCAAGGTTGGCGGTGCCTTCGATATCAAAGAAGACGGCATCCGGTTCTATCACCCTGGTGGTGACCTGAACCCGGTTGTGATCGAAACTGACGTGCACCCTGGCTTCATGACCGACTGGCAGCAACCGCTGGTCGTTGCTCTTACCCAGGCCAAGGGGCTATCTATCGTTCACGAAACGGTTTACGAGAACCGTTTTGGCTTCACCGATGCGCTCGTTCAGATGGGCGCACAGATCCAGATTTATCGCGAATGTCTTGGCGGCAACCCTTGTCGCTTTGGGCAGCGCAACTTTAACCACTCAGCGGTAATCTCAGGCCCAACTCCGTTGCACGGTGCCGACATTCGAGTGCCAGACCTTCGTGGCGGTTTTAGCCACATGGTCGCGGCATTGGCAGCGGAGGGTGTTTCAAACGTGACCAACGTTCAACTCATCTCCCGTGGCTACGAGCACTTCTTGACGAAACTCGAAGCACTCGGCGCCGAATTTACCTATACGGAGTAGAACATGGCTAAAAAGAAGTCCGGCGACTTTTTGAAGATGCCGAAGATTCACGCAAAGGACATTCACTTCGGCACTCGAATCGTCGCCAACATCTTGCGCCCGATTGTTCGTTCTCTCTATCGCGTTGAGGTCAAAGGCATCGAGAACGTCCCAAAGACCGGCGCCTATGTTCTTGGCGCCAATCATGTGACCTACTTGGATGCCTTGGCGGTTGCCTATTTGGTTTACTTCAAGTTGCACCGCACTCCGCACTTTTTGGCCAAAGGCAACCTATTCAAGACTCCTATCGTGGGGTCGATCTTGCTTGGGGTCGAGCAGGTGCCGGTTTATCGCGGAGGCCACTCAAACCGTGAACCGATGGATGCTGCCAATGCAGTTCTGCAGGCTGGCCGCGTGATTGCGATTTTCCCCGAAGGCACGCTCACACGTGAGCCAGACGGTTGGCCAATGCGCGGCAAGATCGGTGCACTTCGAATGGCTCTAGAGAACGATGTTCCATTCATTCCCATGGCTCAGTGGGGCAGCGAAGTTGTGCTGCCTACCTACTCGCGCAAGTTGCGACCAAAGCCGTGGCATCCGGTGCGCATGATCATCGGCGAGCCTTTGAACCTCGACAAATATCGCGGGCGAAAGCTTTCAAACAACGAATACCTCGAAGTGACCGAGCTCGCCATGAAGGCAATCACCAAGCTGACCGAAGAACTTCGCGGAGGCAAGGCTCCAGCCAAGTTGTTTGATCCTCGTGAACACGGGCTGGCCGAACACGGAAACTTCAAGACTGGACCTAAGAAGCAAGTGGGTGAAGAGTAATGGCCAAAATTGCCGTTATGGGCGCCGGATCTTGGGGAACCACCTTTGCCAAGGTTCTCACCGACAGCGGAAACGACGTGACTCTTTGGGCTCGCCGCACCGATGTCGCCGACGAGATCAACAACGAACACCGCAATGGCGACTATCTGCCCGGCATCGAATTGCCTCATGACCTCAAAGCATCATCCGACGTGGCTGAGGTTCTTTCGGGAGCCGAGCAGGTTTATATTGCCGTTCCTTCGCAATCGCTTCGCACAAGCCTTGTTGAGTGGGCACCTCACCTGCCGGCCGATGCCATTTTGGTGAGCCTTATGAAGGGTGTCGAAAAAGACACCGGGCTTCGAATGTGCGAGGTCATCGAGGCAGTCACCGGGTTTAGCAAAGACCAGATTTGCGTGGTCAGCGGACCAAACCTGTCACTCGAAATCGCGGCGGAACAGCCGACGGCATCGGTGGCGGCTTGCGAATCGCTAGAAAATGCCGAACTAGTGGCCAAGGCGGCAAGTTGCGCCTACTTCACCACATTCACCAGCAAAGATGTCATCGGCACCGAGTTTGGCGGAATTCTGAAGAACCTGATCGCCGTGGCGATCGGAATCGTGAACGGCGTTGGTTATGGTCAAAACACCAAGGCCTCGATCATGACTCGCGGCCTAGCCGAAATGTCTCGTTTTTCTGAGGCCTACGGCGGCAAGAAGAAGACCATGAAGGGGCTGGCAGGTCTCGGCGACCTGATCGCTACTGCCGAATCTCCACTGTCACGAAACCACAAAGCAGGCGAAATGCTTGGCAAAGGCTATCGTCTGAGCGAAGTCGTCAAACGCCTTTCGCAGACCGCGGAAGGTCTTGCGTCAATTGCGCCGGTTCTTCAACTTGCCGAAGCTAAAGGCATAAAAATGCCTATCGTCGAGCAGGTTTACGCCGTGATGCAAGGCAAAATGCATCCCCGAGACATTGCCCCACACCTAACCCACGAATCAGACGAACCGCAGAGCGAATAATGGCAAAAACTCGTGTGGCACTTTTGTTCGGTGGTCGATCGTCGGAGCATTCGATTTCTTGCGCGACTGCCGCCGGTGTGATGGGTGCCATCGATCGCACCCGATTTGATTTGATTCCGATCGGCATCACCCAAAAAGGTATTCTTTGCCCGGTCGATGACGACCCGCAAAAGTGGGCTCTGACGGCAGGCGAACTTCCGGTTGTCGAGTTCAACGGCAAAAAGATCATCTGGCCCGAGCTGGGCCAGCACGAACTGCGCTATACCGACATGACCACTGGTCTCACCGAGTCACTCGGTGATGTTGATGTCGTTTTCCCCGTGTTGCACGGGCCTTACGGCGAAGACGGCACCATCCAGGGTTTTCTAGAGCTGCTCGAAATCGCATATGTTGGCAACGGCGTTTTTGCCTCTGCGGCCGGCATGGACAAAGAGTTCACCAAGGCTCTGTTCATGGCAGCAGGGGTGCCAGTAACGCCGCACGTGGTCATTCGAGAGCAACAGTGGCTCACCGACCCTGAAAGTTGCCTCGAGCGCGTCAAAGGCCTCGGAACGCCGCCACTTTTCGTTAAGCCGGCTAGAGCGGGCTCATCGGTGGGTGTTTCAAAGGTTTCCAACATGGATGCCTTCGCCGCAGCCTGCGAAGAGGCCTTTGCGCATGACAACAAGTTGGTCGTCGAGCGCGGACTCGTCGGCCGCGAGGTCGAGTGCGCCGTTCTAGAGGGGCACCTAGGCAAGCGCCCACGTGTTTCGGTCGCCGGCGAAATCATCGTCAAGGGTCGCGAGTTTTATGACTTCGAAGCCAAGTATCGCGACGAGGCTTCGGTCGATTTGATTGTTCCTGCCGACCTCACCGCGGAGCAGCTAGACGAAATGCAGTCGATCGCTCGCAAGGCATTTGAGGCCATTGGTGGTGCAGGGCTGGCGCGCGTCGACTTCTTCTTGACCAAAGACGGTTTCTTCGTCAACGAGATCAACACCATGCCCGGCTTCACGCCGCTATCGATGTTTCCGTCGCTCTGGCAGGCGAGCGGCATTGCCTATAAAGATCTGATCAGCGAACTGATCGATCTAGCGTTGCAAGAAAAAGGTTAGAGACAGTGCGCGGTCACTTTGCCGCGATTGACTGCCTCTGAAAGATCGTCGAGCGCCGTTGAACCTGAGACCTTGGTGCTATCCAAAATAACTTCGGTGGCTGGAGTGCGGCCGAAGGTTATAAATCGGTAGCTCGGAGCTTTTGAACCGTCAACCAACCAGTCAACTTTTGAAACGGTTACGCACTTCAACTTGCTCACCGTGACGGGTGCTATTCCGCAACGCAAAAGGATATTTGCCGGTGTTCCCCAAGCCGCTGTTGCTTGGGCATTGGTCAAACGGCGAGACTGCGACCCAACGGTGTCGCCGAGACGCACGATGACCGCGGCGCATCCTGGGTTATTTGAATCGGGAGCAGCTTGAAGGTTGATGGTCGAGGCGCAACCGGTCAAGCTGGCGGCCAAAATCGAAACCGAAGCAAATGTGAGTAGGGCGCGAGAAATCTTCATCGCTTACAGGCTACCTTTGGATAGTGAGTTTTTCAGAAACCGTAGGCGAGCTGGGTGAAAACGAGGCCCTCAAGCGAACCGTAGCCAGGCTGAACCAGGGCGAATACACCTTGGTTGGCTCGGGCGATGACGCCGCGGTGATCAAGGCTGCCGATGGGCGATTTGTGGTCACCACCGACACCATGATCGAGGGTCACGACTTTAGGCTCGAATGGTCAAACGGTTTCGACCTGGGCTTCAAGGCCGTTGCCACCAATGTCTCGGACGTCGCAGCCATGGGCGCAAAGCCCACCTCGCTGGTCGTGGCGATTTCGGTTCCGGCGACGACAAAGATTTCATTTCTCGAAGACTTCGCTGACGGTCTTCGAACCGCTTGTGAACAGCTAGCCCCTGGTTGTGCCGTGGTTGGGGGAGACCTGGCTGCCAGCGACCAGGTTTTCATCTCTGTCACGGCCCATGGCGACCTCGAAGGTCGTGACCCGATTTTGCGATCTGGTGCTCGAGTTGGCGACATCGTTGCCGTCGCCGGAACCCTAGGTCGCGCTGCGGCCGGCCTAAGTCTGCTCTTTTCGGGCGACAAAGACGCCATCTCGGCCTATGACGCTCTGGTTGGCGTTCAATTGCGCCCAGAACCGCCTATCGCCGCAGGCATCGGTGTTCATGCAACTTCGATGCTCGACGTCTCAGACGGGCTCTCACGCGACGCAGCGCGCATTGCCAAAGCGAGCGGGGTCGCCATTCGCATCAAGGGTCAAGATTTGCAGGGTTTCGAGGCCATGCTCGACGATGTCGCTTTGCGACTTGGGGTTTCATCGCGCGACTGGGTGCTGTTTGGCGGCGAGGACCACTCGCTGCTAGCTACCTTTGCGCCTGGTGTTCAGATTCCGCGGGCTTTCAAGCCGATCGGTGTAGTCGCCGAGGGGTCTGGGGTTTGGCTAGACGAGCGCGAACTGCCCGAGTCTGGCTGGGATTCAATCCGCGGCTAGTTACTTGTGTAGGGCTGCGTTTAGCGTGATGCCTACGCCACTGCGAGGGGTAGCCTCGACGCGGCCAGTAACAGAGTTGCGACGGAACAGCAGGTTTGCCACTCCCGACAACTCCGATGCCTTCACGGCGCGCTCGCCGCTCTCGTCGATGACGGTGACCTTGGTTCCTGCGGTCACATAGAGACCAGCCTCAACAACCGAGTCATCACCAATCGAAATTCCTACGCCGGCATTTGCGCCAAGTAACGCGCGCTCGCCGATTTTCACTCTCTCGCGGCCGCCGCCCGAGAGCGTGCCCATGATTGAGGCACCGCCGCCGATGTCAGAGCCATCGCCTACGACGACGCCCTGAGAAATGCGACCCTCCACCATTGCCACGCCGAGCGTGCCGGCGTTGAAGTTCACAAAGCCTTCGTGCATGATCGTGGTTCCGGGTGCGAGGTGAGCGCCAAGACGAACGCGCGATGCATCGGCGATGCGCACCTTCTTTGGGGTCACATAATCCAAGAGCCGCGGAAACTTGTCGATGGCGTGAATCGTAATCCCAGCGCGTTGCAGCCCTGGGCGAAGAGCATCCAGCTCATCAACGTGAACCGGACCAGCCGAGGTGAAGCCGACAATCGGCAAGGCTGGCAACAGGCCATCGAGGTTGATGGTGTTTGGTTTTACCAAAAGGTGAGACAGAAGGTGAAGGCGCAGATAGGCATCGGCGGTACTGGCAACAGGCAGAGCTAGGTCGATTTCGGTGCGCACAACCTGCACCGAAACGTTGCGGCGAGCATCTGAGCCAACTAGCGCATCGAGCTGCTTTGGAACGACCCAAAGGGCATCGGTCTTAGGGGCATCACCAAGTTGAGGGTTTGGATACCAAACGTCGAGCACGGTCGAATCGGCCGCGATGGTGGCCAAACCGTGGCCCCACGCCTTGCCTGCAATGAAATTCTCTGAAGTCACAGGTCAAGGTTACAGGTAGGCTCATAGGTGTGACGGCTCTAACTCTCAACACTGGCGCGGATGTAATCGAACTCACCCGCGAGATTTGCGACATCGAATCGGTTTCGGGCAACGAAAAGGCGCTCGCCGATGCGATTGAAACCGCCCTGCGCTCGGCCAGCCACCTCGAAGTCATTCGTGACGGCGACGCGATTGTTGCTCGCACCAACTTGGATCGCGACAAGCGCGTGGTCATCGCCGGTCACATCGACACGGTGCCCGTTGCTGACAACCTGCCCGTCACTCGAATGTTGCAGGACGGCAAAGATGTGCTCTGGGGCCGCGGCACCGTCGACATGAAGGCCGGCGTTGCCGTGCAGCTCAAACTTGCTGTTGAACTATCAGAACCAAACGTTGACGTCACCTGGGTTTTCTATGACCATGAAGAGGTCGAAGCGTCGTTGAACGGCCTCGGTCGTATCGCGCGCAATCGACCAGAACTTCTCGAGGCATCGTTCGCTGTGCTCTGTGAACCATCAAATGCTCAGGTCGAGGGCGGCTGCAACCGCACACTTCGCGTCGATGTTCGAACCCGCGGCGTCAAGGCTCACTCGGCTCGTCCTTGGATGGGCGAGAACGCCATTCACAAGGCTGGTGAGATCTTGACCACGCTCATGAACAACACTCCGGCATCCGTCGAAGTCGATGGTCTGGTCTATCGCGAAAGCTTGAACGCCGTGCTGATCAAGGGCGGCATCGCGACCAACGTGATTCCAGACGAAACTGTGATCACCGTCAACTACCGCTTCGCGCCATCGAAGACCGCCGAAGAGGCGTTTGACTTCATGAAGGTCTTTTTCGAAGGCTTTGAGGTCGAGCTAATCGACTCTGCCGACGGAGCGCGACCAGGCCTAGACCTGCCAGAGGCCGCAGCATTTGTGGCAGCAACCGGTTCGACTCCAAAGCCGAAATACGGCTGGACCGACGTCGCTCGTTTTAGCGCACTCGGCATTCCTGCCGTCAACTTTGGCCCTGGCGACCCAAACAAGGCTCACGCCGACGACGAGAACGTCCCTGTCGAGCAGATTCTTTCTTGCGAACACGCTCTTCGCAGCTGGCTAACCAACTAGTCGTGACCTCGCGCCTGCAATCACTCAAGTCGCGCTGGTGGTGGCCACCGGTGCTGATTTGGGCGGCTACTCGAGCGCTCACCACCGCACTCTTTGCCATCGTCGCATACCTGCAGGGCGCAAACTATTGGACGCCCGCGCATCCCGGTTATTTCGACTTCTTGAACATCTGGGACGTCGAGTGGTACCACCGAATCTTCGACCACGGCTACCCGTCAGTGTTGCCAACCAACCCCGATGGCTCCGCCCAGCAGAACGAGTGGGCGTTCATGCCGGCCTTTCCGTTTCTGGTGCGTGCGATCAACGCCGTCACGGGAATTGATTGGAAGTATCTCGCGCCGATTCTGGCGACCATCTTCGGGTTCATTGCCGCAGCGCTGATTTATCGACTTCTCGCTCGAGTCATGCCAAAGCCAGCGGCACTTTGGTCGCTAACGCTAATGGGTCTCTGGTGTGCCAGCCCGGTTCTTCAAGCTGGTTATGCCGAATCGATGGGCCTTGCGCTGCTGGCAGGCGCGCTGCTTTTGATTCACGATCGAAAGTATCTTCTAGCCCTAGCACCGATAGCTTTGATGGCCTTCACCCGACCTGGGGTTCTCGCCATTGCACTGGCCATGGCCATGATTTTTGCCGATCGCCTTTGGCGCTCTAGAAACAGTCCTGCAGATTTTGCGATCGACGAGAAAGTTCGGCTGTTCGTTGCCGGCGTCGTCACTGCACTGTTGGGCCTGGCTTGGTCTTTGGTTGCCTGGCTTGCAACCGGTCGAACCGACGCCTACATCTCAACCGAGCTGGCTTGGCGTGCAGGCTACACGGGTACGCAGCACTTTGTACCGTTTCAGTCTTGGTTGATTAGCGCCAACTGGTACTTTCCAGGATTGCCCGGACTGGCAATTCTCTTGCTTCTCGTCGGGCTCGTAATCTGGAGTGTTTTTGCCAAATCGGTTATCTCTCTCGGGCTGACCATGCGCACCTGGATAGGCGCCTATTGGATCTACCTGTTTGTGTTCTTTTATCCTCAATCGAGCACGTTTAGAATCTTGATCCCAGTCTTTCCAATGCTCGCGGCACTTGGGCTGAGCACGCAAAAGGCGAGCCGTTTGGCCAAGTTTGGCATCTTGGCTAGTTTCACTGTGCTGCAACTATGTTGGCTCTTGACCTGCTGGATGTACACGGCACCCGATTTCAGCCCACCATAAGGCTCTGAGCGCCTAAAAGGGTGTTCACAAAGTTGTTACCAATCCGAAACCTCTGGCTTGAACTCGAGGTATTTTTTGCGCAAAATGTGTGAGAAAATTGAGGTTCTGGCATCGACGCCAAGCATCAAGGAGTAATACATGGCAGCAATGAAGCCACGCACCGGCGACGGTCCGATGGAAGCCGAAAAAGAACCACGCGGACTAATCGTTCTTCGAGTGCCACTCGAAGGCGGAGGTCGTTTGGTCGTATCCGTAAACGAAGCAGAAGCAAAAGAGCTTTACGAAGTTCTTGGCGGCATCGTCAAGAAGTAGGCGTCAAAACTAAAAGCCGATCACTGAATGTGGTCGGCTTTTTGGTTTAAGGTGGTGGCTATTTTCGTTTGCTGGCAAGCAGCAAGCCTTGTTTATTTTCGTTTGCTGGCAAGCAGCAAGCCGTCACCAATCGGTGACATGACAGAGACGAAGTCATCGTTGTTGACAAAGAATCGAAGAGCATCACGATACGTTGCGGTGGTTTCGTCGCGAATCGCGGGGTCTGGCACGCGGTCGCGCCAAAGTGCATGGGCGATGGCCACCACTCCACCAGGTCGCAGCAGTCGTGATGCCTCGTGAAGTTGAAGTTCCAAAGTTTCTCGGTCGGCGTCGAGAAAAACCAAGTCATAGGCGGCATCGGCCATGTTGGACATGACCTCGCTGGCGCGCCCCTTAATCACTCGAGTGCGAGATGCAGCGATTTTGGCGTCTTTGAACGATGCCTTGGCGGCGGTCTGGTGCTCTGATTCGGTGTCGATGGTGGCCAAGACGCAGTCATCGTTGCCGCTTAGCAACCAAAGGCCTGAGAGACCTGATCCGGTTCCGGCTTCGACAACTGCCTTGGCTCCAAGGGCCGAAACCAGCAGGGCAAGGTGAGCTCCGGTTGCGCCGGTGATGCATTCAACGCCAAGTTCTTCGGCGCGCATTCTGGCGCGCACCATGGCGTCGGCTTCGTCGACGAAGTCTTCGGCGTATTTCCAAGAATTGATTTTGTCTACCATCTCAGGGCAAGCATATCCCCGCACAGCGCCGAACCCTTGGAGGCTTGCAGACTCGAACTGCGAGTAACCTAGAAGGGTGTTCGGACTAAGTGGCGAAAAACTGTTGATCCTTGGGATCCTTGCAGCGTTCCTGCTAGGACCTGAGCGATTGCCAGAATACGCACGCAAACTTGCCCAGTTCATAAAGAGCCTGCGCACGATGGCCGACAACGCCAGCACTCAACTCAAGGGCGAACTCGGCGAAGGTTACGAAGATGTCGACTGGCGCAAGCTAGATCCGAGGCAGTATGACCCGCGACGCATCATTCGTGAGGCTCTCTTAGAAGACCTGCCAGATGCAGGAATCGAGTTGCCTAGGCAAAAGCCTGTGGTGCGCCTCGAAAAGGGGCAAGAGGCCCCATTCGATTCAGAGGCTACTTAGCCAAAACGCTTGAGCAGCGCGCTCAAAATCTTTAGCAGTGGCGCCATGGTCTTGTAGTGACGGCCTCGCGTTGGCAAAGCAAATCCAAACTTGGCGACACCAACGGTGCGAGTGTCTGTGTAACGCAACATTCCCTGTCGGCCATTGCGACGACCCATGCCTGAATGCTTCATGCCACCCATCGGTGATCCCATAGAGGCAAACGATGCCCTGAAGCCCTCGTTGACGTTGACCGAACCGGCTTTCAATCGCGATGCCACACGGATGGCTTCGGCCTGATTGCCGACCACGCTGGCGTTGAGTCCGAACTCGGTGTCGTTTGCCTTGGCGATGGCATCTTCGATAGTCGAATAGCCTTCGACTGCGATAACAGGACCAAAAACCTCGTTCTTGAACATCTTGGCTTCGTCGTTGACGTCGACAAGCACGGTCGGTCTGAAGAAGTTTGGTCCAAGCTCTGGTTCGGTTACACCGCCCGAGAGAATTCTGGCGCCATGCTCGGTGGCGTCGGTGATGAACCCTTGAACACGTGCGAGTTGAGTGGCCGAGGTTAGGCTTCCAATGTCACTGTCGAAGTGCCCGGTCTTTCCGAGAACCAGCTCATCGGTTCTTCGAGACAACTCCGCCAAGAAGGCGTCACGGTCAGAGTTGTGAACATAAACACGCTCGGTCGAAACGCAGAGCTGACCAGCCGAGCCGAAAGCTGCGCCAATGGCAAGTTCAGCGGCGCGCCCAAGGTTTGCCCCCTGAAGCACGATCATCGGGTTCTTGCCACCAAGTTCAAGTGAATAACCAATCAGGCGCTTTGACGCGCGCTCGGCAACTAGGCGGCCGGTTGCAGTAGAACCGGTGAAAGCAACATAGTCAACATGGTCAGTAATGGCGTTGCCGACTGCAGCACCGTCGCCCGCCACCACGGTCCATGCGTTTTCTGGCAATCCTGCTTCAACGGCTAACAGTCGACAGAACAGGGTTGTCAGAGCGGTTTGGTTGTCAGCCTTCTGAATCACAACGTTGCCGGCCGCAAGGGCAGGCAATACGTCGAGCATGGTCAGGGCCAAGGGGTAGTTCCAAGGCGTGATTACGCCAACCACACCAACTGGGTCGTGCTCAACCCAGGTCTGGGTCAAAACTGGAACACCTGCGCTGGTGCTCTCTTTCTTCATAAATTTGGCAGCCTTGCGACCGTAATAGCGAGCTGAACCGGCAGCACCAGCAAACTCCTCAAAGGCATGGGCCCGAGACTTGCCTGTTTCAAGCTGAAGAACGTCGAGCATCTTGTCTTGGTTCTTGAACATCAGGTCGTGCAGGCGCAAAAGCACCTTGGCCCGATCACGAATCGGTGTTGCACTCCAACTTGGCGCAGCCTGAATGCGAAGTTTGTTGATCGCACCCTCGACCTGCTCGGCGGTCATCTGCGGAATGTCGGCAACACGTTTGCCGCTCACAGGGTTGATCAGGGCAAAGTGGCTGTCGGTCGCACCGAAGTGCGAGAGCAGGCTTGAGATGCTGGTATCGGTCACAGGCTCAGTTTAAGTCTGCGACCCGCTAATCCGAGTGGTTCGTTGGCAATATTTTTGGCGACTTTCAGAATCACCTGAGCGGCCGAATCATCGGGATGAGACAAAACCACTGGCGCGCCAGCATCTGAGCCTTCTCGCAAAGTCACAGACATTGGCACCTGAGCCAACAGGGCGACATCTAGGCCGCTGAGTTTGGTGAGGCGATCAGCCACTGCCTGCCCGCCTCCGGAACCAAAAATCTCCAGACGTTCACCGTTTGGTTGCTCAAGCCAAGACATGTTCTCGATCACACCAAACACGCTCTGACCCGTCTGCAGCCCAACCGAGCCAGAACGTTCGGCCACTTCGGCTGCGGCAACTTGGGGAGTGGTCACCACGATGGTCTTGGCGGTAGGCAACAACTGGCCCAGGCTGATAGCAACGTCGCCGGTGCCTGGCGGCAGATCGACGAGCAAGAAATCTAGGTCGCCCCAATAAACGTCAACCAAAAACTGTTCGACCGCTCGGTGCAACATAGGGCCACGCCAGGCAACTGGCTTGTTGTCGTCAAGAAACATGCCAATCGAAATGACCTTCACGCCGTGAGCAACCGGCGGCAAAATCATCTCGTCAAGTCGAGTTGGTTTGTCGGTGATACCAAGTTGCCCCGGAATGCTGAAACCAAAAATGTCGGCATCGACCAACCCAACTCGCAAACCTTGAGCAGCAAGGGCAACGGCGATGTTGGCCGTCAAACTCGACTTGCCAACTCCTCCTTTGCCAGAGCCAATCAAGAACACTCGAGTCAGAGTGTCTGCGCCAAAGGGGTTGCTGCGTGCCGCACGACCGCCAAGCAAGTTGGCTTTGAGTTCGTCTCGCTCGATCTTTGACATGACGCTCATGTTTACGACGGCGCCATCGACAACAGTGGCAATCGCCGCTTCGACATCGCGCTGAATGCGGTCGGCGGCTGGGCAACCGGCAACGGTCAGTTTGATTTGCACGGTGGTTTCGCCAGAGGCATCGTTGATTTCGCCGACCATGCCAAGTTCGGTTATTGGGCGACGAAGCTCAGGGTCAATAACCGCTGACAGCGCGGCACGAATGTCGGCGACGCGACTCATTTGCTCGACTTGGAGCCTTTTTCGGCCTTGTCATCGCGCAACTCTTCGAGAAGCTCGCGCATCAGGTCGCGCAGCTCATCTCGAACGAAGTCTTTGGTCGCCATGTCTTCCATTGCAATACGCAGGGCGACAACCTCACGAGCCAAATATTCCGTGTCGGCAAGATTGCGCTCGGCACGTTGACGGTCTTGTTCAAATTTCACACGGTCGCGGTCATCCTGGCGGTTTTGAGCCAAGAGGATCAACGGTGCTGCATAGGAAGCCTGCATCGAAAGAATCAAGGTCAACAGGGTGAAGTTGGTTAGACGAGGGTCAAATTGAATGCTGGCAGGAGCCAAAGTGTTCCAGCTCAGCCAAACCGCACAAAACACGGTCATGCCAATCAAGAAACCGCCCGTACCCATGGCGCGAGCGAATGCCTCTGAGGCACGACCGAACTTCTCCTGGTCGATAGTGATTCGAGGCACGATGCGTGAACGGGTGCCAATCGGTGAATCTAGTCTGTTGCGTGAGTCAGCCATCAGGCACCTCCTTCGTCTTCAGTGCGCCAGTCTTCTGGCAGTAGGTGGTCGAGCACGTCGTCAACGGTGACCACGCCAATGAGGCAGTTCTCGTCGTCAACAACTGGCAGTGCCACCAGGTTGTAGTTTGCAAAAGTTCGGTGAATAACCGAAATGTGGGTTGTCGCGCTAACCGGCTCGAGCTCGGTGTCTAGCAGAGTTCCAAGTCTCTCATGAGGCGGATAGCGAAGCATGCGCTGAAAGTGCACTGTGCCAAGGTATCGACCGGTAGTCGTTTCGTATGGCGGCAAGGTAACAAACACCGATGCCGCTAGCACAGGCGAAATCGACTTGCGGCGAATCAAAGCCATAGCCTCGGCTACGGTGGCGTCGGCCGAACAGATGATTGGCTCTGTGGTCATCAAACCACCAGCCGAAAATTCGTCGTACTGCATCAGCTTTCTGATGTCGTCGGCTTCGTCTTCGTCCATCAGTTCGAGGATCGCTTCGGTTCTTGCCTCAGGCAGGTTCGACATTAGGTCGGCTGCGTCATCTGGTTCCATTAGGTCCAAAACTTCGGCGGCACGTTCGTCGTCGAGTTCCTGAATGATTTCGATCTGCTCGTCTTCTGGAAGCTCTTCAAGAACATCAGCCAGACGCTCGTCATCGAGCTCCTCGGCAACCTCAACCATGCGCTCATCAGGCAGATCCATAAGTGCGCTTGCCAAGTCGGCAGGGCGAAGGTCAGAATATGTGGCCAAAAGCTGCGAGGCGCTCTGTGAGTCGTCTCCCATGTGGTTTTCGGTAACCTGATCCCAGTGAGCAAAAAGCGTGGTTCCTCGCGCAAATGGTGACGCCGAAGTCTTTGGTCGGCGCAAGAAAAGCTCGGTTACCTGCCAGTCGCGGTTTTTCGACTGCTCGATCGAAATGTCTTCGATGTTGGCAAAGCCGGTGCCGTCGAGAAGGTTCACCTTGCGACCCAAAATTTCGGCAACCACACGAACTTCTTGGCCACGTTGAGTGAACCTTCTGAAGTCGATTAAGCCGTTTGTGATGACCTGCCCTGGCGCAATCGAGGTCACTCTTGCGATTGGAACAAATACCCGACGGCGACCAGAAATCTCCACAACGATGCCTGTGGCCTTAGGTGATCCCGATTTGCGGTACGCCACAAGAACGTCGATGACTTTTCCAACACGGTCTCCCGCTGGGTCAAAGACGCCACAGCCAGCCAATCTGGCGACAAATACTCTTGTTGCGCTCACAGAATAACCTTAGACGCTTAGTCGAAGGTCGTGGAAGAATGATCAGGTGAACAAACCAAGAAGAAGCATTAAACCGGCTCTACCAGGCATGCCCCAGGGCGAGGTTGTCGGAACTTTTGACGACTACAACACTGCAGTGGTGTTCGTCGAAAAACTGATTGCCAACGAGTTTCCTGCTCAGTTCATCGCCATTGTCGGAAAGAACCTGCGCACCGTCGAACGGGTTCGCACTCGCATCGATCAGGGCCGTGTCGCCTTGAGTGGAGCAATCACAGGTTCTTGGATGGGCCTTCTTTTCGGGCTATTCACCAGCAGTTCAGGCGCTGGAGCTTCAGCAGGTATGGGGACTCTCAGCCTGAACTCAATCGCACCGTCGGTGCTTATCGGAGCCGGACTTGGAACACTTTTCAACGTTGTTCGATTCAGCTTGGCTCGAAACAAGCGCTCTTTTGCTAGCCAGTCGATGGTCGTTGCGAGCGAATACCAAGTTCAGGTTCCAAGCAATCTAGTCAACGATGCCAACGTGGCGGCAGCTCGAGCGGAAAAAGCCGCCGAGCAATAATCACCCGCTTTTAGGCCAGCCGAACCGCGGTTTTGCCTAAGGCTTTAGGCGAGGCGCGCCATCCAAGCTTCAATTTCATCGGCCGTGCGTGGCAATGCCGCCGAAAGATTTTCGACACCGGTCTCGGTGACCAACACGTCATCTTCGATTCGAGCACCGATACCGCGCAAGTTTTCTGGCACTAGAAGATCGTCTGGTTGCATGTAAAGCCCAGGCTCGATCGTGAAGATCATGCCAGGCTTTAGCTCCTGCTCAAGATAAAGCTCGCGGCGAGCTTGAGCACAATCGTGAACGTCGAGTCCAAGGTGGTGACTGGTGCCGTGCACCATCCAGCGACGGTGAAGCTGGTTTTCAGGATCAAGCGACTCTTCGGCGCTCATGTTGATGAAACCCCACTCCGAAACCGTTTCGGCAATAACGCGCATCGCCGTTTCGTGTAGCACCCGAAACTTGACTCCTGGTTTTGCTATTGCAAAAACTGCGTCCGCTGCCTTCAAGACAGCGTCGTAGATTCGACGTTGATCAGCAGTGAACTTGCCGTTAACAGGCATCGTGCGGGTCACATCAGCGGTGTAAAGGCTGTCAACCTCGACGCCTGCGTCGAGAAGAAGCAAATCGCCATCTTTGACTGGTCCGTCGTTGACGACCCAGTGCAAAATGCAGGCGTGCGAACCTGAGGCTGCGATGGTGTCATAGCCGAGTTCGTTGCCTTCGACTCGAGCTGTTCCATAGAAGGCTGCGTCGATAACGCGCTCTCCTCGAGGGTGACCCATAGCTTTCGGCATCGCTCTGACGACCTCTTCAAAACCCTTGACCGAAGCATTCACTGCCTTGCGCATTTCGGCGATCTCGTATTCGTCCTTCACAAAGCGAATCTCGCTCACGAACTCGGCGAGTTTTTCATCGCTCAGGCCCTCCTGCGTGATTCGGATGACATCGGCGTCACCATGTTCAGACATGAAGTCGTCAAACTCGGACAGCGAGCGGGTTGCAATGTGCAGGTGAGCGCCAACCTGGGCAAGAGTGGGGCGTTGACCTACCCAAAATTCGCCGATGGTTGAATCCGAGAAGAACTCCCGAGTGTTGCGACCCGCGGTTTCTCTAAAGAACAGTGTTGAGGTGGCTCCGTGAGCCCTGGCGTCGATAACCAGAACCGAATCTGGCACCGTGTCGGTTCCCCAACCGGTTAGGTGAGCGAATGCCGAGTGGGGTCTGAATCTATAGTCGGAATCGTTGGCTCGAGTCTTCAGTGAGCCGGCCTCGATGATCACTAGCTTTCCTACGAACGCCTCTGCTACAAGCTTGCGACGGGCTGCTGCAAACTTTGCAACCTCAGCAACTGCAGGCAGGACATCGGGCTTAGAAGCCCAGTTTGAACCTACAAATTCAAGAAATTTCTCGCTGGTAGGGCGGTGCGAACGGTTGTTAACGCGGTCGGCAATTTTCTGCTCTGACTTCTCACTCATTCCTACATCCTGCCATCAAAACGTGTCGTGGGTTGCCGATAGTCTGAGAGTGTCTAGGAGGCCTATGAAAATCGATTTGCATGTTCACACGACCCACAGCGACGGCAGAGAAAGCATCAACCACGTGATGCATAAAGCCCAAGATCTTGGCGTTGATGTTTTGGCTTTGACCGATCATGACACCACAGAAGGTTGGGCCGAAGCGAGTGAACTTGCGATTGAACTAGGCATCGGTCTGGTTCCCGGCATGGAACTCACCACTCGCGCAAACATTCCGCAGCCAGATGGTTCGGTGCTCAAATTTGGTGTACACATGCTCAACTATTTGCCAGACCCAAACAACGTCAAACTTCTTCAAGCTCTCGAGGGCATCCATGCTGGCCGTGAAGAACGACTGCGCGAAATGTCAGAGTTGATCTCAAAGCACTACGAACATTCGTGGGATGAAGTTATCGCTCAAATCAAGCCTGGGGCAACCTTTGGTCGACCGCAGATCGTCGATGCCTTGGTCGCGCGAAACTACTTTGAGAACCGCGACGAAGGTTTCAAAAAACTATGGGGCACCCTTGACGGAATCTATGTACCGAACCGCAAGGTGCCCGACGCTATCGATGCGATTCGCTTGATTCGCGAAGCTGGGGGAGTTCCTGTTGTCGCCCACCCACTCTCGCGCGGAAAACACCGCCAACCTGGCGACCCTTACCCGATCGAGAATTTCAGAAACATGATTGAGGCCGGTCTGGGTGGCATCGAGGTTTATCACCGCGAGAACAGCGACGAAGATCGCGTTTGGCTGGAGTCAGTTGCTTTGGAGCACGATCTCATCATCACCGGATCGAGCGACTATCACGGTGCCACCGGCAAACCTAATGAGTTGGCCGAAAACACCACCGCACCCGAGATGCTCGCTCGTCTTGTTGAGCAGGCAACAGGTTCACGCCCGATCAATCTGCCGAGTTTGGATTAGCCGCCTTCGACTCTTAGCATCAAAAAGAAAACCCCACCAAATCGGTGGGGTTTTTACTTTGGTCTAGGCCTGTGTGCCACCGCGGGTGCGGCGACGTTGGCGGTCAGATGAAGGGCGCTTGTGCTCGCCGTCTCCGTGAGCTGGCTTGCTGTGGCCAGGTTCTTTGGCGACTGGCTTGTTGGCGCTGTCGCGAGATGCACCGTTTGCTGAGCCTCTAGAGCCGCCACTTCGGCTGCCATCACGAGAGCCGCCACTGCGACCTCCGTCGCGTGAACCGCCACCGTTTCTGGTGCCAGATCCTGAGCGAGCAGGTGCATCGTCTCGTGGGCGAACGCCATCGGGCCAGGAAGAAGCCTTGATGCGACCCTTGGTTCCGGCAGGAATTCCAAGGTCTTCAAAAAGGTGCTTCGACGACGAATAGGTTTCGACCGGTTCTTCGATTCCGAGCTCGAGCATCTGGTTGATGTTCTTCCAGCGTGTTAGGTCTTCCCAGTCAACAAATGTGACAGCGGTTCCGGTGCGACCAGCGCGGCCGGTGCGGCCGGTGCGGTGCAGGTAGGCCTTCTCATCTTCTGGAATCGTGTAGTTGATTACGTGAGTTACGTCGTCAACATCGATGCCTCGGGCGGCGACTTCGGTCGCAACCAAAATGTCTTTTTTGCCGCTGCGGAAAGCCGCCATCGAGCGCTCGCGCGCCTCCTGCGACATGTCGCCGTGCAACGCAGAAGCGTTGAATCCGCGGTCGATGAGCTCTTCAGAAACCTTGGCTGCCTGACGCTTGGTCTTGCAGAAGATAACGGTCTTGCCGCGACCTTCAGCCTGCAGAATGCGGCCAACAACTTCGTCCTTGTCCATCGCATGTGCACGATAAACAACCTGCTTAATGTCTGCCTTGGTGTGGCCTTCATCGGGGTCGTTGACACGGATGTGCACCGGACGGTTCTGGTATTTGCGAGCGAGCGAAACAATGGTGCCCGGCATTGTGGCCGAGAACAACATGGTTTGACGGTCGGCTGGCGTATAGGCAAACAGGCGTTCGACGTCGGGCAAGAAGCCGAGGTCAAGCATTTCGTCTGCTTCGTCGAGAACCATGAACTGAATGTGGCTCAGGTCGAGCTTCTTCTGCTTGCTCAGGTCGATGATGCGACCAGGCGTTCCGACGATGATCTGTGCGCCGGCTTCGATTTCGGCGATCTGACCGTCATAGGCACGGCCGCCAACAAGAGTCGCAACTTTAGTTGGACGGTTGGAGCAGGCGAGCACTAGGTCTTCGGCAACCTGGATAGCTAGTTCGCGAGTTGGAACGACAACGAGTGCTTTCGCGCCAAGAGTTGGCTCAAAGCCGAGCGATTGAATGAGAGGCAGTCCAAAACCAAAAGTCTTTCCGGTGCCTGTCTTTGCCTGACCGATGATGTCTTGGCCGGTCAGTGCCAGAGGAATTGCTTCCTGTTGGATTGGAAAAGGCGTCGTGATGCCTTTGGTCTCGAGTGCATCAACAATGTCTTTGTCGATGCCGAGGGATGCGAATGTCAAAAAGTCTCCTATGAGTCCGTTCAAGTCTAGTTGGCGCAACTGTGAACCACCTGAGTATGTGCTGTGGGCGCACGGCGAGGTATCCTAGAGCGGTGTTCGAATGGTTACGTCGTCTGCGCCAAAAGGCGCGAGACATTGTGCTACCCGCTCGAGAAGAGCGCACGCCACGCAACCAAGAAAAGGTAAATCTCAAGCCCTACACCCCAGAGCCCCGAGTATTTTTGGGTCAGCTGGCATATCTTCAGTTGAGTCAATTCGAGTTGCTCACCAACGAGTTGAAATACTCGCCAAACACTCAGTACAAGGCCGAGTTGTCTGAGGCAGCGGCCAAGTCTTTTGAGAAATATCGCGGTATCGCGCGCATCCTTGCCTCGCTAGGCATCGATGCGACCGACGCCATGGATCCATTCACCGAACGAATTCAAACTTTTCACTCGCGCACCAGCGGCAACGACTGGTTCGAAGGCATCATCAAGGTCTACTTGGTTTCGGGATTCCTAGACGATTTCTACCGCCGACTTTCGGTTGGTCTGCCGGCTGATGTTCGAGTCGATGTTGAGCGTGCCCTAAATGACAAAACTTTTGAGAAGTTCGCCAAGCGGGTGCTGCTCGAGTCGATGGCCGATGACCCTCAGTTGGCGTCGCGTTTGGCTGTGTGGGGTCGTCGCCTGATGGGTGATGTGCTGCTTGAACTTCGAGCAGCCTTCGACAATCGCAAGTTGGCAGGCATTCCAAAGTCGAAAACTCTGACGCTAGATGAAGAGCGAATCGTAAATCTGCAGTCCTACAGCAAGCTCGAGCCGTTGATTTCTGAACTAATGGCCAACCACTCGATGCGAATGGATGCGTTGGGCCTCACGGCTTAGCCAACAAGTCCAGTTGTTTCTAGCTGAAAACGTGGTTTTCTAAACTAGGCGCGGTTTGATTTCGACAAGCGAAGCTCTTCGGCTTGTTGCTCATCGCGAATGTGCGCCAAACGATTGGCGCCGATGACCATGGCCACGGGCATAAGCACCATGACGATCATCCAAGTCCATGCGTTGCTGTTAGGCATGCCAACCCAAATCAGCACACTCCAAATGACTGCGCCAGAGGCCAGGGCGATGGTTGGTGGAACAAGGGCACCATACTTTTCAGCGTGCACCGAGATGTAAGGGGCGACTAGACCCAAGATGGCGGCATAAAGAACTACGACGACAAATGAAACGTCCATTAGGCGATAAATCCAACTCTCCGAGTTTCCTCGGCACCGATAACAACATATGCGAGAGCTTCGGCGGGAACAATGTGAACCACGCCCTTGGAGTCAACCAGGCTGATTGCCTTAGCGCCGCCGTTTAGTGCTGCGTTGACGGCTTCATTGATCTGCGCAGCCGACTGCGCTGACTCGAATTCGAGTTCGCGGGCTGCATTGCGGATACCAATTTTGACTTCCAAGAGTCCTCCTCTTTCACCAATAGATTACGCCAGACAGCGGACACTTTTGTGCCATCTCAAAAATGTCAGTGGCAGGCAATAGTGTTTGAGCATGACTGAATCGACCTTCTTTATCGAGAGAGAGCGCCTTTCCAAGGTAGCTCTCACCTCGAAGCAGCAAGAGGTCGCAGCACTAGCGTTCAATACCCGCGCTGTCGTTTATGGCAGCCCAGGCTCCGGAAAGACTACCGCGCTTCGCGAGCTCTTTCTCTCGCAGATCAGCGGAGAGGCTGCACCGCTCAAGGCTCAACAAATTTTGGCTCTCGCAGGGTCTCGCGAGGCGGCCAACCTTCTGCGCGATGACCTGGCTTTGGCATTTGGTTCAACAACAGCAGGGCCGATGGCCAGAACGCTCTCATCATTCGCGTTCCAAGTTCTTCGACACAAGGCGCTCGCCGAGGGCACTAGAACTCCCGAACTCATTTCGGGCAGCGAGCAAGACAGAATGCTCGGCGAAATCATCAAAATGCTAGAAGGTGCCGACCTAAAGACTCTTGGGTGGCCTGCTCACATCACTTCGCAAGTCATTTCGCTCAAGGGGTTTCGTGCCGAGTTGCGCGATCTGATCACAGTTTGTCTCGAACACCGTATTAGCCCTGCTGAGCTTGCTGACCTCGGCGTTGAGAACAATCGTCAAGATTGGGTCGCGGCATCAACCCTGTTTGCTGCCTATGAAAATATGCTCACCGAGCCAAAGCAAGACAACAGGCACGATGCTTCGACACTTCTTGATGTAGCCAGCAAATACCTTGAAAACGGCTCAGGATTCACTCCCGAAGTCGAGGCAATACGGCTCGTCTTAGTCGATGACGCACAAGAACTCACACCTTCCGCACGCCGACTTCTTGCGCAACTCGTGAGACGTGGTGCAGGTCTCGTTTTGTTTGGAGACCCCGACACGGCAACGCTCGGTTTCCGCTCTGGCGATGCGCGATCGATGGTGTCACTCATGCAAGAAATTGGCGAGGCCAACCCTAAACAAATTGTCCTAACCGCTCCAGGTGGGCTGCGTCCATCTGAACTGTCAAAAGCCCTGGGCAACATCAGTTTTGGCTTACCGAGCGAGCAAAGTGGGCTTCAGCGCCGAGACTACGTCGTCGCCCGCGAAGAGCTCGAGAGTTCCCAAGTTGTCGAAGCCAAGGTTTTCAACTCACCGGTTGCAGAGTCAGCTTGGCTTTCTCGTCGCCTTCGCGAGCTTCACGTTCTCGAACGTGTTCGCTGGGGTGACATCGCGGTGGTGGCGCGTTCGCGTGCAACACTCGAACAGCTCGCAGCATCGCTTGCGTCCGAGCAAGTTCCGGTAACAATCGTTGGCACTCGCAAAGCTTTGCGTGATGAGTTTGCTTCCAGAGCGCTGCTCGACATTTTCGATGCGTTATTCAACAAGAGTGTTCTAGATCTAAGCGACGTTCGCCGACTTCTTGAGTCTCCATTTTGCGGTCTTGACTCACTCCAACTTCGTCGACTTCGTCGCGCCCTCAGAAGGCAAGAACTCGAGGCAGATGGCATTCGAAACACCGACGAGCTTTTAGTTGGTCTATTCGATGCTCCGGGCAGTGCGGCGACAATCAAGACTCGCGAAGCCAAGATCGCCGATCGGTTCATCCGAAGATATTTTGAGGCCAAAGACCTCATTGAAGAGGGCGCAAACATAGAGGCTCTACTTTGGCACTTTTGGAATTTCACGGCGGGAGATCGAGCCCCTTTTAAACACTGGCACGAACTTTCGATGCAGGTTGATGAAGTTGGCGCTCAGATGAACCGCAACCTAGATGCAATCACCGCACTTTTTGCTGCGGCCAACCGTTTCGTCGAGCGCAACCCTGAGGCAAAGGCGCGCGAATTTGTTGACCAGCAATTGGCTCTCGATCTTCCAGAAGACACCCTGGCGCTGAACTATCGCGACGACGATCGAGTCGCACTTCTAACTCCTTCCGGATTGATCGGCAAGCGTTTCAGCGTAATTGCGTTGCCTCGGCTTCAAGATGGGCTATGGCCTAATCTCAAGCCACGAACATCATTGCTGGCAGCAATGTCGCTTGATGC
The DNA here is from genome assembly GCA_903834635.1 of uncultured Micrococcales bacterium. GTDB lineage: Bacteria > Actinomycetota > Actinomycetes > Actinomycetales > Microbacteriaceae > Rhodoluna. Next base: position 45,796 of record CAILJO010000067.1, read on the forward strand.
AATCAAATCTGGGCGAGCAACCAGCGTTAAAGATGCGACGCGCAACGAGCAACATGACGAACTGAGAATGCTTCACAAGGCGGTTGGCGCTGCCAGCGAAAAGCTGATCATTTCTGCTGTCGATGCAGAGGAGGAACAAATTTCTCCTTTCATTCGCATCTTGCTGACCAAGATTCCCGAAACAGAAACGAACTACAACCTTCCAAGAATCACTCTTCGAGGAATGGTAGGCGAACTGCGCCGCCGCTTGACTGTCTCGATAGATACTCACGAGCGACTAGGCCTGGCCTTTGCGCTGGCACGACTGGCAGTTGAAGGAGCACCTGGTGCCAGCCCGAAAGATTGGTATGGACTTCTTGGAGCGTCCTCCGAAGAACCGCTGGTTGCTCTCGAAGGAGACGACGCCGGCCAAGTATGGCTTCACCCATCTCAGCTCGAAGCCTTCTTGACTTGCCCTCTGCACTGGTTCCTTAATTCCAACGGGGGCTCAGACACCACATTCGAAGCTAGTCTCGGCACACTCATGCACTCGGTTCTCGAAGCCGAAGAGGGAAGAGACGAAGCGCAACTGTGGCAGATTCTCGAAGACAAATGGCACACACTGCAGTTCGAAGCAGATTGGCTAGATGCCCGTGAAAAGCGTCGTGCGAAGAGAATGTTTGGCGCAATGATGCAGTACCTTCGTGACACCGCTTTGGCGGGAACCAAGGTGTTGGGTCGCGAAGTCGACTTCAGATTCGAATACAACGGGGCTGTGATTAACGGAACTGTCGACCGAATTGAGCAGAAAGCCGACGGTTCAATCGTCATTGTTGATCTGAAAACATCAAAAACAGCCACCAGCGCAGAAGAAACTTTGCTTCACCCACAGTTAGGTCTCTATCAGTTGGCATTCCTGAATGGTGCCTTTGACCACATCGAAGGTATCGATGCCGATTCCAAACTTGCAGGGGCGAAGCTGCTCTTCACAGCAGATGGCAAGGTCGCGCTGCGTGACCAACCAAGCCTCGACCAGGATGAAACGGTGCGCGAAGCTATAGAAAAGATGGTTAAGAAAGCTTCAACCGAGATGGCAATGCCACAGCTCTACTTCGAGGCTCAAGTCGGTTCGCACTGCACTGACAAATTTTCCTACGGCACCTGCAAGCTGCACCTCACAAAGGCGGTTACCTATGTCGGATAACCGCGTTACACCGAATCAAATATTCAGAGCCATCAAAAAGGATGACTCAAAGACGCTTACGGTGCAGCAAGAAACCGCCGTTCTTGCCAGTCGCAATCAGCCGGTTCTCGTGGTCGCTGGAGCGGGTTCAGGCAAAACTGAGCTCATGGCGATTCGTGTTCTTTGGTTAGTCGCAAATGAATTCGCTAAGCCACAAGATATTTTGGGTTTGACGTTTACCCGAAAGGCAGCCTCCGAGCTGGCAAAACGCATCAACAACGGGTTGCTGGAACTAGAGAAAACGGACTTTTGGCCACAGGCCTTAAAAGCCGAAGGCTACTCAATGCCCGTCGTGAGTACCTACAACTCATACGCAAACAGCATCTTTCGAGACAATGCGATGTTGCTTGGGTATGAGCCCGAATCGATGCTGCTAACCGAAGGCAAAGCCTATCAACTGGCCAAAGAAGTAGTGCTCAAGTTCGGTGACACCATGGGAGTCGACTTAGACGAAGCCGACCTCACTCTCAAGTCCGTCGTAGAGGGCGTGCTCGATCTGGCGTCCGAACTGAATGACAACATTCAAAACGGAGACGCAGTCAAGCAGGTCATTCAAGACCTCAAGGCTCGAGTCCTGAGTTTTGCCAAAAACGGAAAACTGGCTGATACTCACCAAAAATTTTTTGCCGGTGCATTCAATACCGAGGTATTAGTGGACCTTGCCGAGGCTTATCGCAAAGAAAAAATGTTGCAAGGTTACGTCGATTACAGCGACCAAGTTGCCAAGGCAGAAGAAGTAGTTTCTCGCCACCCAGAGGTGAGTGACCGAGAGCGTGAAATTCACAAGTTTGTTCTTCTCGATGAGTATCAAGACACCTCCTATTTGCAAACCAGGCTTCTGCGCACACTCTATGCAGATCACCCAGTATTCGCGGTCGGCGACCCAAATCAATCCATTTATGGATGGCGCGGCGCCAGTGCTACCAATCTGAATGAGTACCTCGAACAGTTCTCAACAAATCCGCAGCTGCCAGTAATCGAGTTGCCGCTGCCAACATCTTGGCGAAACCCGAAGGTGGTTCTCGAAGCCGCTAACATCATTGCCGAGCCGTTGGCGCAATTGGCGCTATTCCAGCGAAACAGGGGCCTACAGCAAACCGAAGTGAGCAAACTCACTCCGATGCCTGGTGCAGCAGCTGGCCAGATCGACATTATGTGGCACGAACACATCGCAGACGAAGCAAAGGCCGTCGCGAAGTGGATGGCCGACCGAATGTCAAAACCACTTGATTCTTCCAAGCCAGACAAGCGACCGAGCGGTGCGGTTTTGGTTCGCAAAAAAGCACCCATGGACCTCATTGTTTCTGAGCTAGAGGCGGCCGGACTCGACGTCGAGGTCGTTGGTTTGGGTGGCCTACTCGAACTTCCTGAAATTGTTGACCTGGTGAGCGCTTTGAAGGTAATCAATTCGCCCAATGCAGGCAGCTCGCTTATTCGACTGCTCTCCGGACCTCGTTGGCGAATCTCGCCAAAAGACATTTCTCGTCTCAACCGGTGGGCTCGCCAAATCGGCAAAATGAGCGATAACGAGCTTCTAGAAAAGGTTGATTCCGGACTTGGCCCAGAATACGAAGCCTCGCTTGTTGATGCCCTAGATCTTCTCGCCGATGAGAAGAAAGACAGTCTTTATGGCATGTCAAACTCGGCTTTGAACAGACTCATCGACGCGGGCCAGACGCTTCGAAGGCTGCGCACTTTCAGTGGACTGCCACTGACCGAATTTGTTCAATACGTTGCTCGCGAAATGCACCTAGACATCGAGTTGGCTGCTAACCCCAGGCGAGTGAATCCGTTCTCAAACCTGAACGCATTCTTCGCTATCGTCGCAAACTACGTTGGCACCTCAAGCGGTTATCTACCCGCATTCCTTGAGTGGCTTGACTTTGCGGCGACACGAGAAAAGATCGAGGTTCCGGCAACGCCATCGAAGTCTGGCGTGGTTCAGGTTCTAACTGTTCACTCTGCCAAGGGGCTCGAATGGGACTTCGTGGCCGTGCCAAACATGACGGACCGAGACTTTCCGAACGAACCTCGAAGCAAAAAGGGTTGGCTAACCACTGGAACATTGCCCTATCCGTTGCGGGGAGACGTTCGGTCTCTTCCAGAACTTGACCTAAGCATCGTCAACAAAGAATCCGATTTCAATCAAGTCAAGGCAAACTTTGCCGCGGATATCGAAGTTCATCTTGAGCGCGAAGAACGCCGCCTTGCCTACGTTGCTATTACGCGCCCAAAGGTTCAGCTATTGCTGTCTGGTGCTCGCTGGAAGGTGAATACCAAAGACGCCACCAAACCCCAAAACTTGCGGTACCTGTGCGAACCCTCGCCATACTTACTCGAGATTGCGTCGTCGGCGCTCGACAACGTGCGCATCTTGACGCCCGGAGAAGACCAAGGCACCCTAGCCTCATACTCTTCGCTCATCAACCCGCACCCGGCGGCCTCCATCACCGAGCCTTGGCCAATCGACCCGCTGGGGGCAAACCATCGCAGCAAGCTAGAAGCGGCTGCGGCGATTGTTGAAGAAAACCTTCAGTTCGATGATGAAGATCAACATGAACTGCCTAAGTTGAACTCCATTCAACCCACAGATGCTGGCACAGAAAAACTGATGAGTGAAGTAGAAGCACTAATAAAAGACCTTGAATTGACCGAGGAACGAGCAAAACTTGTTCGCCTTCCGGTGCGTATTCCTGCTTCAAGGTTCAAAGATTTCATAAAGAAGCCAAAGGAAATCGCCGAAGCATATCGTCGACCCATGCCCACCCAACCCTTCGCCGAAACCATGAAGGGAACACTGTTTCACTCCTGGATTGAATCGCGTTATGGAATCATTTCAAATTCCGACGAGATAGACGATCCGGCGTCGGCAATGGTCGAACTCGACGAAACGACTTCCACGCAACTGGCGGATCTCAAGGCCAACTTTGAAACCTCTCGTTGGGCAGGGCTAAAACCCCGTGAAGTCGAAGTTGAAATCCAGGTCACTATTCAGCAGAACACCTTCATTTGCAAAATCGACGCGGTTTTTGACGTCAACCCCAATGATGAAGAACTGCCCGTAAAAAAGGTCGAGATTGTTGACTGGAAAACTGGAAAACCTCCCGCAGACCAAGCTGAGGAAGACGAACGGGCGCTTCAACTGGCGCTGTACCGAATGGCTTACGCGCAACAATTCGGCTTAGAAGAAGATGAAATCGCAGTATGTCTTTATTACGTGGGTGAGAACAAAGTGGTTAGACCACTCAATGTTTTGACTCGCGACGAACTAATAACCGAGTGGCAAGGCGTTTTAGATACTTTTGAAACGATTGACTAGAAAAGTTCGTTGTCTGTCTTCTCAGGAAGTTCGATTTCACGAGTTCTGTCATCGACAAAACTAGGTGACGGTTGTTCTTCACTGCTCGACTCTTCTGCGGCGGCTGTGGCAGAGCTCTTGACGATAACAACCTGGTCGATAGTTTCAATCGAGCCGTTTGTATCAAATGTTTCAATCAATGTTTCTGCGACAAAAGAATCGCTCACAAATGAACCCTCAGAGGCCGCTAGAGAGGCAAACTTCACCGCTCCCAGACTAGGCAAAAGCCCCTCGGCAAGTTCAGCAGCCAAAACTTCAAGTTCTGCTGACGCCTCGTCGATGATGCTTTGGTCTCTAACCTGAGTGCCGTGCAGAAGCCACCGGGCATGCGAAAGCTCTGAATAAAGCACAGCCCGTTGGGTCAAAGTTGAATCGAATGATTTCGTGCTCTGCGAATGGGCGATCCTGGCGGCGTCAAGCAGGTCAAGATTTCGCTTGCCAGCGATCCAAGTGAAGTCATCAGCCGGGTCACCGATGTGCAGCGCACCCCAGTTAAGGACCGCCGAAACCTGCTGGTCAATCTCTAGAACGTTTGATTCGGCCATCTCTCCGTGAACAACTGTCGGAGGGTACTGAAAAAGCGAAACGTCCTCTAGTGCATCCTGCCAACGTTCGAGCAGTGCGCGCGGCACCAACCCTGTCATCGCAACGTTGTCGAGCTCGTTCATTCGACGCTTAGCCACGTCGGCTGCTGAAAATTCCGGAAGCCCTGAGGCGCGAACAATTTCAGGGTCAAGTGAATGTATCTCGGCTAACGCATGCCCGAGGCTTGTCAATGTTGGGCTGTTCGACATTAGGCGCCCGAGATCAATCGGCGATCCGTAAAGGTAGTCAAAGACAACGACTCGCCGGCGCTGAGCATCCATAGTCTCGCCGGCAATTCTCGTGACCTTGAACGACAGTTTCGATCGGACAACTGAACTCAACGATTTGAGAACTGCAGTCTCAATATCCAGTTCAAGGGCTCCGGCCGCTGACTCAGGAACACGAATCACAAACTCTGAACCATCGGTGCATGTGATTACAGCCGAATCAAAAAGTCCGGTCTGAGCACCATTGAGTCGCCTGACATTCTTGATGTCGAGGCTCGCAACCGCCGCCTTCGCTAACGCGGCTAAAATCAAGGGAGATTTACCCATGAGATTTAGGTTAGAAGTAGATTCGCTCTAAAACCCGTATCGCCACGCAAACTTCGAAATGAGCACAAATGACAAACAGCGCTGAAGGTTCTTTCAACCTTCCGCTCGCGCGCTCTGCGGTAGACCGGGATTACCTATCTAGGAGTCGCCCAGAGCTTTTTGACGAACTTTGGGCCAACCCCAACACCCGAGTTTTGACGATGCTCGATGGAGGAGTTCTTCTTCATGAAAACAACGGCTCGGCCTCAGCAGAGTTAAAACTGTTGCCTGTCGAGGCAGTGCCATCGGCCAAGTTGAGGGTTTACCTGGGTGTATCTACGCAAAACTCGGCCTTTGAGCCTTCGGGAACACCAATAGTTCTGGCAGTACTTTCAAAAAATGCGGCTGCGCTGATCGAGCCAGAGTCAAGCAACTGGCATCAATTGCGCAAGACCGGTGCTGGTCTGAGCGATCGAGACGCTGGTCTGTTTGCGCAGGCCTTGGCCCTAGCAAACTGGCACAATAACCACGAGTATTGCTCTCGTTGCGGAACACCGACGGTTGTTGAGCAAGGTGGTTGGGTGCGCAGGTGTTTCAAAGATGACGTCGAAAGTTATCCGCGCACGGACCCTGCAGTAATAGTCGCCGTTATTGATGACCAAGATCGTATTTTGCTTGGTTCGCAAGGGGTGTGGGAAGAAAACCGTTGGTCGATTCTTGCTGGTTTCGTAGAGCCGGGTGAATCGCTTGACGCCGCAGTGACTAGAGAGATGTTTGAAGAGTCCGGGCTAAAGGTCACTCAACCGAAATACCTGGCAAGCCAATCCTGGCCTTTTCCTTATTCCCTAATGCTGGGTTTCATAGCAAAGGCAGAGGGCGAACAACACCTGAAGGCTGACGGAGTGGAAATCGAGAAACTCAGATGGTTTTCTCGACAAGAGCTCAAGGCCGAAGCCCTCGAACTTCTGCTTCCAAACCGCATTTCGATAGCTCGTTCCATAATCGAGCAATGGTATGGCGAAGAGCTAGTCAGCAAATCTGAGGTCGGATGACCACCGATTCGCTTCTCGAGGCGCTCGATCCGGAACAGCGCGAGGCGGCTGAGACTTTGCTTGGGCCAGTTTGCATTCTGGCTGGAGCTGGCACCGGAAAAACCAGAACAGTTACGCATCGAATCGCTTATGGCATTGGCGCCGGCTATTACACGGCAAGCCGAGTCATGGCACTCACCTATACCAACCGCGCGGCAGGTGAACTAAGAGCCAGACTTCGCCAGCTTGGCATCGTTGGTGCCTCAGTCAAGACATTTCACGCGGCCGCATTGGCACAGCTTCAGTATTTCTGGCCACAGTTTGCTGGCATACCAGCTCCAATGGTCATTGACTCCAAATCGAAGATCATCGCCCAGGCCGCAGAATCGCTGAAGTTGAAGTTCGACACAGCCTCGGTTCGCGACATTGCCGCCGAAATAGAGTGGCGCAAGTATTCGATGTTGAGCCTTGATGATTATGAAAAAGTTGCCGGCAGCAGGGGGATTGTCGGTGGTCTAAGCGCCGAGATGAACGTCAAACTACAGCGCGCCTATGAAGAAACTAAGGTCTCGCTCAATCGCCTTGACTGGGAAGATGTGCTGATTCTCAACTTGGGGTTGTTGCGAGCAGAACCAAGGGCTCTAGCCCACGTTCACCAGCAATACCGGTTCTTTACGGTGGATGAGTATCAAGACATTTCGCCGCTTCAGCATGCGCTTCTCGATGCATGGCTTGGCGACCACAACGACATCTGTGTAGTCGGAGATCCGAACCAGACGATTTATAGTTTCACGGGCGCTTCAAGTGAGTACTTGCGTAACTTCGCAAATCGGTTTGAAGACACCAAAGTCGTGCAACTAACCAGAAACTACCGTTCCACTCAAGAGATTGTTGCGTTCGCTAATCGACTCACTGTGAAGTCGAGTGACATGGATCCGCTTGAATCTCAGGGTTCACTCGGATTGCCGCCGACCATTCGTTCTCACGCGACGATTGCGGCCGAGGCAAAGTTTGTAGCCAACCAAGTAGCAGAGCGGCTTGCGCAGGGTGCCGCTGCACATGAGATAGCTGTTCTCTATCGAGTTAATGGTCAGTCAGAGGCTCTCGAAAACGCATTGGGTGATCTGGGCATCGAGTACCAAGTTCGCGGGGGAGAGCGCTTTTTCAACCGCCCCGAAATTCAAGGTGCGATACAAGCGATTCGCGCGGAGGCAATGTCGTCTTCGGAAAAACCGCTGAACCAAAGCGTCACTGACATAGCCCGTTCTTTTGGATGGCAACTAAAAGCGCCTAGCGAGCCTGGCGCGGCACTTGATCGCTGGGAGTCGTTGAGCTCGTTGATTCAAATAATTGACGAACTGCCTGAAGGATCAAACATCGTCGATTTCGCAAAAGAATTAGAAGAGCGTCAACGTTCGCAGCATGAACCTCAAAAATCTGCAGTGACCCTCGCCACTATCCATGCCGCAAAAGGCTTGGAATGGGACATCGTTCACATCGTTGGATTGAACGAAGGGTACTTGCCCATTTCCTATGCTCAAACTGAGTCTGAAGTTGCCGAAGAGTTGAGGCTTTTGTATGTCGGTGTCACTCGAGCCAAAAAAGAACTCACTTTGAACTACCCGAGCAGCGACATTGATGGCGGACGCTCAAGGCAGGGATCAAGATTCCTGAGTCTCTTCAAGTCGCGCGACTAACGCAACTTGCATTCGCACTGTTGGTCCTGCGCCCACGTCAGCGGGGCAATTAGTCCTGTTCGATGATCAATCCTGCGACCTTCAAAGTGCAATTTTCGCGGGTCATCTAGAAAACTCAACACAGATTCAAGGGCCACTCCTGCGGCCAAGAGAGTCGACTGGCTATCGTCAAGTCGCTCATGTCGAAACTGAAGTTGTGTTGCCATGGCAGCCCAATCGGGGTCGAGTTTGAGCTCTTCGGTGTGCCTGCAAACTAAACACGGCGTGATGCCAGGCCTGACCAGCGGACTAACCCGGGTTTCTTCGATGCCAAATTCGATCGAGAGATGCGCTGTTCCACCGCGAAGTATCTCGGAGTACTTTGGCGGTGTTGCCAAATGGTGTGCAACATAAACGCTCGCCGACAAAGATTTGCTTGGCATGGTAGCAACCGCCAGCCGGCAAGGGTGAGAACCCGACTCAAGGCGTCTGGCCAATGCGTCACGCCGGGGAGACCCAAGCTCTTTTCCGTCATAGCCCAAAGGGCCAATGTCTTCGATTGCAACTGGTGAGTCATCATTGCAGAAGATTGCGCCAACGCCCGCCGAGGCTAAACCGAGGGCTAAAACCAATGAAGCTTTATCAGCCGAACCCAGAGCGATCACTCGAGCTGCTCGGGTGCGAAGAACAGTTTGGCCATCCGTTCCGGTGTTAAAGCTCGCTCGAATAATCTCCGCGAACGCCTGAGCGACAAAACCTTCAGACAGTTGGCTATCTTTCGCCGGAGCGGTGTCTGTCTCACGCAACAAAGCTGGCGCCAACCGGCTGAGCAACTCACCAGTCTCTTGGTCACTTGAACCTATTGAGCGCGAAATTGTTTGTAATGACCCATCGGCAACTCCGCGATAAAGCAGATTTATGAGTTTTTCTTGCTCGGTACGCATTCCCGAAAGAACTAGCGCTTCTTTTCCGAGGCCGAGTTGCAAGGTGGTTGGAGTTCTCCAAACCGGAAGGCGAGCGGGGTTGATTCGAATGACCATCCACGAAGTTTGCCCAAAAAGGCCAAACCAGGTAGTTGGTTATCAACAGGTCAAAACGTCCTATTCACCCAACAAATCCCGCAAGGCCACATCGATGGCATCTGGTGTTCCATTTGAACGGCGAATTCGCTCAATCAATAGTTGTGGGTTGTCGATTTCGGCCGCTGTCGGCAAGACATCTGGGTGGTCCCAAAGCCCATCTCTGACCTTGGAACCAAATTCGGCATGCATACTTCGCCACATGGCGACTGCCTCGCGCAAGCGCCTTGGGCGAAGTTGCAGACCGACCAAAGTGCCGAAGGTCTTCTCGGCCGGTCCACCTTCTGCACGTCTGCGTCGAACTGCCTCAGCCAGCGCGCCTGCTCGAGGCAACAGCTTGACGGCGTCTTCGGTGACCTGTTCTACCCAGCCGTCAATGAGAGCGAGAAGCGTTTCTATTGATGCAATAGCCCGTTCCTGCTCTTCTGTTCTGGCAGCAATCATGGCGCCTGAATCGATCGCCTTTCGAAGATCGTCAGGGTTGTTTAGGTCTAGATCTTCCGCGACATCTCGCATCTGTTCGACATCGATTGAAATATCCGATGCATATGCACTGATTTGAGAAATAACTGCGTCGCGCAGCCAGCGCGCGTGTTTAAAGAGGCGAGCGTAGGCAAGTTCTCGAACAATCAGATAAATGTAGGCCTGATCACTTTCGACGTCGAAGTTGGCGATGAACTCATCCATATTTTGAGGAACAAGGGCCGGGCGTTCAGGAAAAATGGGCAGGCCTATGTCGCCACCGCTTAGAACCTCGCCGCTCAGCTTTCCGAGGGCCTGACCAAGCTGCATGGCAAACATGGCCCCGCCAGCCGAGCGCATGAAACGGCCCGCCGTGTTCGAAAGGTTGGATAGTTCTTCGGGAAGGTTATTCTGCAGCGTGTCGGTGAGTGCCGCGGCCATACGTTCGGCCACTGGTTGGGACATCTGCTGAAACAACCCCAGTGCATCGGCAACCCACATCTCGCGAGTCAAGAGTTTTGGCTCTGAGTTGACTGGTGAAATCACAGTTGCGGCATCGAGCCAGAGTGAGCCGATCGACATTGCCTGGGTAATGGCGGCGCGTTGTGAATCGCTGGTCGCAAAAGCTCCAGTGCGGGCTATCTGTCGCGCCTGTTCGCTGGCAACCTTCCAGTTCACGCCGCCTTTGGTGTTTTCAGAACTGTCATTCATGGCACTTTGAAATTGCTGAAACATCGATGCAATGGCAGCGGGGTCATTTGGCAAGCCAGCGGCTTTGGCCAGTTGAGCTGGATCGATTCCGCCCTGTTTTTCTAAGAAGGCTCGCAACAACTCGGCAAAACCCTCGGGGTCGATGCCTTCGTTTTCAGATTCGTTTTCGTTCAAGTTCGCTCCTCAAATCAGGTTATCTTTTTCGAGCTCGTTTTCGAGAGTCCAAATCCAACTTCACACCGATGTTCGCCGACAGCGTCACCTGCGAAAGGGCTAGTAGCGCTTCGGCTAGTCAACGCAGTCATAGGCTTGAACAAGGAGAGTGCTAGTGAAATCAGAGTTTGAACCGCGTCAAGGTCGCAAGTGGCGAAAGCGCCTTGGGGTTGCGCTTTTGGGTTTCTCATTTCTTGCCATAGTGGCGGCTTTTCTAACCCCAGCCCCTTATGTAATTGAGAGCCCTGGTCCGGTCTTTAACGTGCTCGGCACTCTAGACAGCCACCAAATCATCACCGTGACTGGCGCTAAAACTTATGCCTCCACGGGTCAGCTCGATGCCCTCACAGTAAATGAACGTGGAACACCAAACCAACTTCCAAGTTGGGGTGAAGTCGCGGCGGCTTATCTGAATCCTGACGAAGTTCTTATTCCGATTGAACAGATGTTTGGCCCGAACACCACGACAGACCAGGTCAACAAAATGGTCACCAAGATGATGCTCGACTCGCAACGCGATGCTGTCGCTGTTGGCTTAAAAAAGTCAGGCGTCAGTTATGAGTCTTGGATTGCCGTTGATGGAATCAAAAAAGGCAGCCCAGCAGATGGCGTCTTCCTGCCTGACGACAAAATTATTTCGGTCAATGGAGCGTTTCCCAAGTCTCTTGAGGATATGACCTCGACCATCTCTAAGTTGAACGGCAAACCCGTGGCCATAGAACTTGAGCGTGCAAAAAAGCTGATGGCTGTTGAAATCACACCGGTCAAAGATGCCGCCAGCGGCAAATGGCGCGTTGGGCTGTTCATCAGTTATCGATACACCTTTCCCTTCAATGTGAAGGTCGATCTCGGCAACGTTACGGGCCCAAGCGCGGGCATGATGTTCACGCTGGGTATCATCGAAAAACTTGGCCCAAAAAGCCTCACCGGCGGGCAACATATCGCAGGAACGGGCACCATCGATGCCGCCGGAAATGTTGGACCAATCGGCGGCATTCAGTTGAAAATGAAGGGCGCCTCGAGGGCCGGCGCGAAGTTCTTTTTAGCCCCTCGCGATAACTGCGACGAGATCGTGGGCCACATTCCGGCTGGCATGCAAGTTGTTACCGTTCAAAACATCGACGATGCCTTGCAGGCGTTGGCCCCGCTTGAACAAGGCAAGAGTTTGCCGACTGCTTCGCCACTCGGTTGCCCTTCGCCTTAGCAGACACTGCATCCGAGCCAAAAAATCGCTTCAACCGCTAGTTTTATAGAAGAACCTTTGGGAGAAAAATGACATCACCTAGAACCGCAAACCGCAAAAAGAAGCCTTTTAGCCCGGCAAGAATCGCCACGCTGATTGTCGTGCTCATCGGCGCGGCACTGCTTGCAAGTGCAGGTTTCTACACCGACGTTCTCTGGTACACGCAACTGGGTTATTCGAGCGTGTTCTTCACCCAGATTTGGGCAAAACTGGTGATGTTTGCCATCGGTGCGCTGACCATGGGCGGTTTGGTGGGGATCTCAACCTGGCTTGCCAATCGAACTCGTCCGATTTACGCCAAACCTGCCCAGCCAAACGATCCTTTGGCGCAGTTTCGCGAAGTCTTTACGCAAATGCGCAAGGCGATTTTGATCGCTGTTCCAGTGGTCATCGGTATCTTTGCGGGTCTCACCGCGGTGTCTCACTGGGATGAAGCACTGCTTTACCTCAACGCAACTCCCTCAGGGCAGAAGGACGCACAGTTCGGCCTCGATGTCTCGTTCTATCTCTTCAGCCTTCCGTTCTTGCACGCCGCAGTTGGCTTCTTGGCCACCGCAATGTTCATCTCAGCTATCTCGGCCGCGGTGATTCACCTGGCAAACGGCGGCTTGCGTTTCAATGGTCGCAACGGAACCGCATCCAAGGCGGCTCGAATCCAGATTTCGGTGACAGCCGCGATCTTCATGCTTTTCGAAGCTGCAAGTCTTTGGCTAGACCAGTACAAGACAATGACCTCGCCGTCTGGGCTCTACACCGGTGCGACCTACGCCGATGTCAACGCTCTAATTCCAGGTCTCGAAATCATGGCCGCGATCGCGATTTTGGTCGCACTTCTTTTTGCTTTCACCGCGGCAGTTGGTCGTTGGCGCTTACCCTTGATGGCAACCGGACTCATGGTCGTTTCCTCTTTGATTCTTAGCGGCCTTTACCCATGGGTAGTCCAGCAGTTTCAAGTGGTTCCAAACGAGCGCACCCTCGAGTCGGAGTTCATTAAGCGAAACATCAACGCGACTCTGAAGGCCTACGGTCTTGAAAACATCCAAACTATTAACTACGACGCCAAGACCACAGCTACGAGCGGTGCTCTTCGCCAAGATGCCGAGACAACTGCGAACATTCGTATCATCGATCCATACGTGGTGTCGGCTTCGTTCCGTCAGCTCGAGCAGTTCAAGCAGTATTACGGCTTCAATAGCCACTTGGATGTCGACCGCTACACGGTCAACGGCAAAGTTCAAGACACCGTCTTGGCTGCGCGCGAGCTAAACCAATCTGGTCTCGGTGACTCGCAATCTTGGTACAACAACACGATTGTTTACACCCACGGCTATGGTCTGGTTGCCGCCTACGGAAACCAACGTTCAAGCGATGGCCAGCCTGTGTTTTTGCAGTCGGGTATCCCTTCGACTGGCGCATTGGGCAAGTTTCAACCGCGAATCTACTTCGGCGAGACCTCGCCGGAATACTCGATAGTCGGCGCACCTAAGAGTGTTGCACCGAAGGAGCTCGATTATCCGGGCGGTGCCAAGGGCGCTGAACAGACCTACACAACCTTTAATGGCAACGGTGGGCCAAAGCTAGATAGCTTCTTGACACGCTTGGCTTATGCCTTGAAGTTCAAGAGCGAGCAGATTCTGTTGTCTGACGCAATCAGCAACTCATCTCAGATTCTCTATGACCGCAGCCCAATTCAACGAGTTCAGGCGGCAGCTCCTTATTTGACTCTCGATGCAGACACCTACCCGGCTGTAGTTGACGGGCACCTGGTTTGGATCGTCGATGGCTTCACCACCTCGAACCAATATCCTTATTCTCGAGCCGAATCATTCGATAACGCCATCGTCGATTCATCGGGTGAGACCACCACCGGCAACGGTTCAATCAACTACATTCGAAACTCGGTCAAGGCGACGGTAGATGCCTACGACGGCAGCGTCAAACTTTATGCCTGGGATTCCAAGGATCCTGTTCTCAAGACTTGGCAGAAGATTTTTCCAAACACGGTCTTGCCAGTTTCAAAAATGTCTGGTGCTCTGATGAGTCACGTTCGCTATCCTGCCGACTTGTTCAAGGTTCAGCGTGCGATTCTGGGTCAGTATCACGTGACCGAGGCGGGTGCGTTTTACTCTCAGCAAGACGCTTGGATGACACCGAATGATCCGGTCGATTCGAGCAACGCTCTGCAGCCCCCTTATTACCTCACTATGAAGACACCTGGAGCTACCGGGTCGGCCTTCTCGCTTTATACGACGTTTATCCCGAGATCAACTGGAGCATCAAGCCGAAACGTGCTGACTGGTTATTTGGTTGTGAACTCCGATGCCGGCTCGGCGACTGGCCAGGTTTCGAGCGACTACGGAAAGATGAAGTTGCTTAGCTTGCCTCGAACGACGATCGTGCCCGGTCCTGGCCAGGTGCAGAACTCGTTCTCGGTCGATCCAGATGTCTCTAGATTGCTCAACCTGCTTCGTCAGGGTTCAACCGTTGTAATCAACGGAAACTTGCTGACCCTGCCAGTAGGTGGCGGTTTGCTTTATGTGCAGCCGGTCTACATTCAGTCGACGGGTGAAACCTCTTATCCACTCCTCAAGAAAGTCCTAGTTGCTTTTGGTGACAAGATCGCCTTCGAAGACACCTTGGATGGCGCTTTGAACTCGCTGTTCGGCGGCAATGCCGGAGCGGGCACTGGAGGTTCAACCGGAACTGGTACAGGCACGGGAACAGGAACTGGCACCGGCGGCAATCAGGCGTTGGCCTCGGCTCTCGCCGACGCTCAACAGGCTCTTGCTGACAAGGCGGCGGCATTGAAGATTGGTGACTGGACATCTTATGGTCGAGCCGATAAGGCGCTTCAAGAAGCCATTACAGCTGCCATAAATGCCAGCAAGTAGCAGCCATCGACTTTTCGTGCTAAACTGAAGGTTCGCCGCGGGGTGGAGCAGTTCGGTAGCTCGCCGGGCTCATAACCCGGAGGTCGTAGGTTCAAATCCTGCCTCCGCAACAAGTGAAAAAGTCCCAGTCGAAAGACTGGGACTTTTCCCTTTCTGTGCATAAATCGAGTGCCATCCTTTGATGGGGTCTATGTTGCTCACATGTTCTGGCAACACCGACACTGGCTTTCGATCTCAATCATTGTCACGCTCTCGTTTTTGATTCACACCTCTAATCCGGTGGCGGCTTTCGCGACCACACCCTGCGGAAGCGAAGCGACCGTATCCGGCCGACTCAACTTTGGCTCCAAGGTCGAAAGCAACCGAGTTCTAATTTGCGCAGATTGGCTCAAAATAAAGGCAAGCGGCTCGAGTTCAAAATCTCGTCCCACGAAGTCCATAAATAATCACCACCCCGCCAAATCACCTAAGACTAAAGCGATTCGCTATTCCCATTCGGCTTCGGCATCGCCTACTCAGCCGAGGATTTTCGCGTCGAAAACTCAAGCATCTGTGGGGGAGCGAGTAGCTCTCGGAGCGTCAACCAGAACCCATTCTCGATATCGCTATCTGCTCGGCATTCCTGCCGAAGTCAGATTCAAGCCAGCTGGTTTTGATTGGCGGTTTTCAGATGGTGCACGAGCAACCTCTAAATCGCTGGCCCATGCATTTGCCAGAAGCGGATCACAGCTAGTGCGTTTGCGGGTCAAGTTTGCGATTGATTTTCGTTTTGCTGGTTCAAATTTTTGGCGAAAGTTGAGCAAGCCAATTTGGATTTCGTCGTTGCCCTTTGTAATTCACGTTGGGCAATCTCCGACAACAAGCGCCGTGCCAAGGTATGTGTTTTATGACTGCATCCAGCAACCTGCAGCTATTGGATGTCTCGGCTAAAACTCACAGTTTTCTCTCATAAAATGTTCAGGTTGCCGTGTAACTCTCTTCTTGCAAACAGCAACACCGAAAGGCTCGAAGATGACCAACATCGAAACCAACTCAGAATCAAACCTGTCTGAACACAACCACCAATTCTTTTTTGAGTCCAAAACCCAAGACTCGGCAAAGCCAGCTGGCAAAGCGGTAAAGCCGAAGCGTCAAAAAGTTGGACTAACTGCGACAAGCGCGCTGATCGTCGGTTCCTTGGTGGGCGGTGGCATCGGCGGTGCCGCCGGTGTTGCTAGCTTCTTGGTTAGCAGTCGTCCTGCGCCAATCGTGGTTAACAACCAAAGCGACGTCTCTTGGGTAACCTCCACCGCAGCCGTCGCGTTGCCTAGCGTTGTGACCATCTCGGTCGACAGCTCTAGTGCAGCTGGCACCGGATCAGGGGTATTTCTAACCGACAGCGGTTACATCTTGACCAATACCCACGTGGTCACTCTCGATGGCGCCACGAGCAAGGCCGTTGTTCAGGTTAAGACAACCGACGGGCATATCTATGACGCCGCAATCGTTGGCACCGACCCTGCCAATGACCTAGCAGTCATCAAGATCAGTGCCCCTATCAAGTTCACGCCTATTCAGTTTGCCGATTCTTCCAAAATCAATGTCGGTGACGCAGTGGTTGCACTTGGTGCTCCGCTCGGTCTTGAATCAAGCGTTACCTCTGGCGTAGTTTCTGCGCTGGACCGCACCATTCAAGTTGCTTCATCAGCCCCAAACCAGGGTGGCACTCTTCAGTGGTGGAACGGAACCGGGGCGGCTCCGGTCAGCATGAAGGTCATTCAAACCGACGCGTCGATCAACCCAGGAAATTCCGGAGGCGCGCTAGTGAACCAACGAGGTGAACTTGTTGGAATCAACGTGGCAATTGCGACGGCGTCATCTTCGTCAACTACCAGTGGACAGTCGGGCTCGATTGGTGTCGGTTTTGCTATCCCATCAAACGTGGCCAAACGCATCGGCAACGAACTCATGACAACTGGCAAAGCCAGCCACGGGCTCTTCGGTGCAATGGTTAGTGACAACGGCAGTGCCAAGTCAGCAGCCGTAGGTTTTTCGACAGGCGCAAAGGTTCAAAAGCTGACAACTGGTGGTGCGGCCGAAAAGGCTGGATTACAGGTTGGCGACGTCGTTACCCGATTTGATGGACACCTGATTGCTTCAAGCGGCGACCTAACGGCTGCGGTTAGATTCTTGCCAGCTCACTCCAAGGCAACGGTTGAGGTCACGCGTGGTGCAAAAAGCCTGACCTTTAATGTCACTCTTGGAGACTTGGCTACCCTCAAGTAGCCCAAGCGTGGCAGACTGAAAGCATGTCAACGACGCCATCAGTTCAGTATTCAATCACCATGCGCCTCGAGGCGCCTGCAACTCCTACAACGGTCAGCCACCTCACCTCGGCTATCGAGGCTTCGGGAGGAATTGTCACTGCACTCGATGTGAACCACTCAGACCAAGAGCGCGTGCGTGTCGACGTTACCTGCGCCACCCGAAACAGTGAGCATGCCGATGAGATCGTCTCGGCGCTTAAGAGCATCGAAGGCGTTGTCGTTGGCAAAGTATCTGACCGAACCTTCTTGGCTCACCTCGGCGGCAAACTTACCGTCGAATCTAAACTTCCGATTCGCAATCGCGATGACCTTTCGCTGATATACACGCCAGGCGTGGCACGCATCTGTGAGGCAATTGTCAAAGACCCCAGCGATGCGCGTCGGCTAACCATAAAGCGAAACACCATTGCCGTTGTCACCGATGGCTCCGCCGTGCTCGGGCTGGGCAACATCGGGCCGTTGGCCGCACTTCCGGTGATGGAGGGCAAAGCTGCACTCTTCAAGCGTTTTGCAGACATCGATGCCTTTCCGATTTGTCTCGACACTCAAGATGTTGACGAGATTGTTCGAACGGTCAAGGCGATTGCCCCAGGTTTTGCTGGTATCAACCTCGAAGACATTTCTGCGCCGCGTTGTTTTGAGGTAGAAGAACGTCTGCGTGCCGAACTCGACATTCCCGTTTTTCACGATGACCAGCACGGAACCGCGATTGTATGTGTCGCCGCGCTAAGAAATGCTCTCAAGGTTGTTGGCAAGAGAATGGAAGACATTCACCTTGTCATGTCGGGGGCGGGTGCCGCCGGCACCGCAGTGCTCAAGCTTCTGATTGCTGCGGGTTTGAAACATGCGGTCGTTGCAGACCAGCAAGGCGTGGTCTTTGCCGGTCGTGAGGACATTGCCACTGGTACAAACCTTGAGTGGGTAGCCGAACACACCAACCCAAGCTTGAAGCGCGGAACTCTCAAAGAAGCGTTGAAAGGTGCCGACGTGTTTATTGGCGTATCGGCGAGCAACCTGATTGACGCTCACGATGTGTCAACGATGGCTGAAAAGTCGATTGTCTTTGCATTAGCCAATCCGAACCCAGAGATCGAACCATCCGAGGCTGCCAAGTTTGCGGCTGTCGTTGCAACGGGGCGAAGTGATTTTCCAAACCAAATCAACAACGTTCTAGCCTTCCCAGGTTTCTTTAGAGGGCTGCTTGATGCTGGAGCGCATAAAATTACCGAAGAGATGCTGCTCGCAGCGGCAACGGCTTTGGCTGGTTGCGTCGAAGCATCCGAGTTGAATGCGTCTTACATCGTGCCAAGCGTGTTTCACCCAGATGTTTCGGCACGGGTAGCCGAGGCCGTGCGCAGAGTGGCAGGAAAGTAGTGGCAGACGTGGTTGAACAAACCATTGGCGGGCAATCGACCGAAGAACTTACTTCGGGTTCAACAATTCTTGAAGAGCAAATACAGAACATTGAACCCGGCGACCACGAACGCAACTCACATTACGTTCGCAAAGAGAAAATCGTTGAGTCTGCCGTAATGGGCACTCCGGTTATTGCTCTTTGTGGCAAGGTGTGGGTGCCAGGTCGCGACCCCGAAAAGTTTCCTATTTGCCCAACCTGCAAAGAGATTTACGAAGGACTGCGACCAGAAGACCCTAAGTCTTCCGGCGATGATGCCAAGTAGCTTTAAACGAACTTGGTCGGAATCGCCGCGTCACCGCGAACAAGTCTGAGACCTTGCGCCGGAAGTGACTTTTTGACTTCGGAATGAAACTGCTTGGCAGCCAGTGTTCCGGCTGGACCGGTGTGACTATCGATTACCTGACCATCAACAACCAGAGGCACCAGCAGCTCACGGTCGAGTCTTGTTACCTCAACCTCGTGTCCTGGGCTCAAGATCTCGGCAGTCGCCGTGCCCTTTTCGTCATGACGTCGAAGCGCAAATTTGCGTCCGCCAATGTTCGTCTTGTGAACTGACCGTTTGGCTACGCTGGTCCATTCACCTGAAGCGTTTTCAAAGGCCACTAACTAG